>JBDSZH010000001.1:0-12311 GCA_039925225.1 Candidatus Limnocylindrales bacterium
TGGAGGTCATCGTGGAGCCAACAATTGCCCGGCGCGCCGCGGCGAGCGCGTTGATTGCCGGCGTCGTCGCCGACGCCCTCTTCGATCGAAATCCGCTCGGCATCAACGTCTTGGTTGCGGTCGCCGCTGTGCTGATCCTCGTCACCTGGTTCGGGCCCGGCCGCCGGCCGGTGGATCCGCTCGATGCCTGGCTGCCCATGCTCGCCCTGGTCGCCGCGCTCGGCCCCGCGCTCCGGACTGACCCGACCGTCATCACGCTCGATCTCCTGCTCGTCGCGGCGGGCGTGTCCGCCTGGAGCTTCGCGGTCAGCGGGGTGGCGGTCACTCGACGAACCACCGCGGCCGTGGCAGCCCTTGGCGTTCAGGCCGCGGTGGCGGCCGGGGCCGGCCTCCTGTGGTTGCTGTTCCGTGCCGGCGCCGGCGGGTCGCTCGCACGAACGACCCAAAACCTCGGCCGCCTGGTGCCGATCGCGAGGGGAGCGGTGATCGCCGTGCCCGTCGTCATCGGTTTCAGCCTGCTGCTGACATCCGCCGATGCGGTATTCGGGCGCGCGCTGGGCGAGGCGCTCCGTCTCCCCTTCGAGGTCGACGAGGTCATGCGCCGCGGGACGTTCTCGCTCGTCGCTGCCTTCCTGATCGGCGGGCCAGTGGCGATCGCGGTTGGCGCGTCGAAGGTGCTCGTATGGCAGCCCGACGCCGCTCCCGACCCTGAGACAGTCGAGCCCGAAGCCGCCCTAAGTCATGCGCGCCGTTCCGGCGTAACCGAGGTCCTGGTGGTCGTCGCCGCGGTCGATGTTCTGTTCGCACTCTTTGCGGCCGTCCAGGTCGTCTACCTGTTCGGCGGCACGGACACGCTGGCCGCGATCGGCATGAGCTACAGCGATTACGCGCGGCAGGGGTTCTTCCAGCTCGTGGGCGTAGTGGCACTCGCCGGTTTGCTGCTGCTGGGTGCGCACGCCATCGTGGGCCGAACGCGGGCGTTCCTCGTTGCCGCCGTTGCGCTGCTCATCCTGACCGGCGTCATCCTGGCCTCCGCGGCGGTGCGCCTCGGTCTGTACCAGGGTGCCTACGGCTGGACCGAGCTCCGATTCTACGTGGCGGCATCGATCGGCTGGCTCGCGATCTGCGTAACCCTGGCCCTGGCACTGCTCTGGGCGAACCGGATGCGCTGGCTTCCGCACGGCCTCGCGATGGGCGCGGCCGCGGTCACCCTGGCCGTGTCCGCGATCGGGCCGCAGGCGTTCGTGATGCACCAGAATCTCGCCCGGACCCTCGATCAGAGCCAGGTCGCCACCGGTGGCCATGCCGGGCTGGACCTCTGGTACGGCATGACGCTCGGGGACGACGCCATCCCGGACCTCGTCGCCGCGCTGGACGTCGTTGCGGAACCGGATCGCCAGACCCTGTTCTTCATGCTCCGCCTCCGGCGCGACGAACTCGAAGCGGAGGCCGGCGCCGCGGGCCCGCTGTCCTGGAACCTCTCGCGGACGCGCGCTCGCGAAGCCCTCGCCCACTTGCCCGCCGGCTAGCTGCCGGGTCAGTGGCAGGTGCAGCTCAGTGGCAGGTGCCGGTGCCGCTGTCCGTGAACGTCTGGCCGGCGACCGGGATGAACAGGAACGACCAGGAGGTCGCCGACAGGGCGAGGCGGAGCACGCCGAAGGTCGTGTTGTCGCGGACGAGGCTGTTGGCCCGGATCGTCCCCCACGTGTAGTGGCTTCGGCCGCCGGTCCCGACGACGAATTCGACGATGCCTCTCGCGTTGTCTAGCGCGCCCCCCGCCGTCTGCGGCGCGAATCGCTCGTAGTTGTGGTCGTGGCCCGTCAGCACGAGATCGGCGTTGAAGTCGTATAACGCCTGCCAGAGGGCCTGCGTGGCCGTGCTCGAGCCGTGCTCTCCGCCGGAACTGAACCGAGCGTGGTGCCACATTGCGACGACGCAGGCACGGGGATTTGCGGCGAGGTCTGCCCGGAGCCACAGCTCCTGCGCCTGGCCGGCGGCGCAGCTCACGAATGAGCAGTTGCTGTTCAGGACGTACACGCGCCAGGTCCCGGCGTCGTACGCGTAGTAGCCCTTCGTTGGATCACCGGCAGCGACACCGAAGTAGCCGTAGTAACCGCTGGCGCCCGGCGTGTTGTAGTCGTGGTTGCCGGACACGGGCCGGGTGCGATCCTTGATCAGCTGGCGTCCCCAGCTCGGGTTGTAGCAGTCGCTGAATTCGGTTGCGGTGCCGCTGTCGTAGACGTTGTCACCAAGCGTGAAGACCGTGCCGGCGATCGTGTCCAACAGGTTGGCAGTCGCCTCATCGCCCGTCGATGAGCACGAGGCGATGTCGCCCGCGCCCACGAGGACTGCCGGCGGCGCAGGGCTCGCGGGAAGCGTCGGCGGCGCGTTGGGCGGGGAGGTGGGTGCGGCGGTTGGCGGCTGCGTCGGGGTCAGCGTGGGAACGATCGTCGGAAGGATTGTCGGTGCGACGGTCGGGGCGGTCGTCGGCCTGGGGGTCTTCTTCGGGCCGTGTCCAGACGCGGCCGGCGGCTTGGCAGCCTGGGCACTGGGCCTGCTCACGGCGAGGGCGATGACCGGCACCAGGCCGATGACGAGGATCGCCACGATGGCGACCGCGACGGGCTTGAACCGTTCGGACATCGGCTGGTGAAACCTCGACTTGACGGAGTGATCCGTGCGAGCGTCAGGGTAGCCTCCCGAATCGTCAATGCACCGAGAGTCCCCCTGCTCGCGAATCTCACGAGACTCTCAGGCTGCGGCGCTTTGATGGGCACATGAACGAGCAGCCTCTCGCCGAACGCACCAGTAGCGGCACAGAACCCGAACTTCCCAACACCCTCCTCACCGACCTCGAACCGGCTCCTCCTCCCCGGTTCGACGCACCGGTGACCGACCAGACACCCCGGCCGTCCCGCGTGGGCGGTCGCGGCCTCGCCGGCCTCGTCACCGTCAGCCTCATGTCCGCGATCCTCGCATCAGCCGGGACGGTCGCGCTGCTGGGTGGCTCGCTCCTGACGACCCCGGCAGCGACCGAGTCGACCGCGAGCGGGCGAACGGTGACATCAGTCGAGTCCAATGACGACATCACTGGTGTCGTGGCCACGGCGCGCGAATCGGTCGTGACCATCACCGCGGACGGCGTCGCGTCCACCCGCTTCTCGCCAAACGCCGTGCCGGTGACCGGCGTCGGGTCCGGCGTGGTCCTCACCGCCGACGGCTACATCCTCACGAACCGCCACGTCGTGGCAAACAGCCAGAGCCTCACCGTTGCCTTCTCCGACGGCCGGGAGCTCCCTGCCACGATCGTCGAGATCTCCGATACGACAGATCTCGCCCTCATCAAGGTCGTGGCGACGGACCTCCGTGCCGCGGCCATCGGCGACTCGGCCGCACTCCAGGTCGGCCAGACAGCGATCGCGATCGGCAGCCCGCTCGGGACGTACACGGAGACGGTCACTCGGGGCATCGTGTCCGGCCTCGACCGCGAGATCACCGTGACCGACAAGGCGACTCGCACGGAGTCGACCCTGCGCGGCCTGATCCAGACCGACGCGGCAATCAACCCGGGCAACAGCGGCGGCCCGCTGCTCGACATCGCCGGCAACGTGATCGGCATCAACACCGCCGTCGCGACCAGCGCCGAGGGCCTCGGTTTCGCGATCCCGATCGGCGCGGCGAACGACCTGATCGACCTGGCGCACGTCAGCGCCACGGCCTGAGAAGATCACGTCATGCACCTGCTCCTCGTCGAGGACGATCCGCGCCTCCAGCGCGTCCTGCGCCGACTCCTCGAGGACGATCGCCACGTGGTGGAGGTCGCGCCGGACGGGCGTACCGCACTGGAGCTCGTCGAGGCCACGGCCGGCATCGAGACGGTGATTCTCGACCTCGGGCTGCCGGACATGTCCGGGATCGAGGTGGCGAAGCGAATCCGGCGGGATGGTCGCGAGCTCGCGATCCTCATGCTCACTGCCCGCGACACGGTCAACGACCGGGTCACTGGGCTGGATGCCGGCGCCGACGACTACCTCGTTAAACCGTTCGCCTACGAGGAGCTCTCCGCACGGCTCCGTGCGCTGGCGCGGCGCTCGGAAGGCGGCGCCCGCCGCCCGGATCCGGTGCTCGCTGCGGGCCCGATCGCGCTCGACGAGCGGAGTCGCCGCGTGACGGTCAAGGGCAAGGCCGTGGAGCTCAGTCCGCGCGAGTTCTCGCTGCTGGAGTGCTTCCTCCGGCATCCGGGCCAGTCGCTGACTCGCGACCAGCTGCTCGATCAGGCATGGCCCTTCTCCGTGGCCGTGACACCGAACGCGGTGGACGCCTACGTCCACTACCTGCGCACCAAGCTCGGCGATTCTGGCCGCTGGATCGAAACCGTCCGCGGCGTCGGCTACCGGTTGGCCGATGGCTGACCAGATCGCGATGGTTGATTCCGCCGAAGGCAGCGCGTCCGAGGCGGACGCGCGCCTCGTCCGCGGCGTCCGCTGGCGACTGGTGGCGTGGAGCGGCGGCTCGACGCTGCTCGTCCTGGTCGTTCTCGGGATGGCGCTGTACCTGAGCGTCGCCTCCTCGCTCCAGTCGACCGCGGTTGCGAATCTCGACGATCGGGCCCGCGAGATCACGTCGTTCCTCAAGGGCCAGCGGCCCGGCGGAGGCGATTCGCCGCTCGAGGCGATCTTCGGCGGCGGTGGCAGCACGTTCGCCATCGTGATCGCGCCGGACGGCACGGCCGTAGGCCCGCGCCAGTTCCAGATGCCGGGCGGCCTGCCGGATGCCACCGCCGCAACTGCCGCCGGGACGTCCGGGCGGGACGTCCGCCTCTCCACGATCCGCGTGCGTTCATACCCCGGCACGCAGTCCATTGCCGTCCCGGTTCGCCAGCTCACGGTGTCCGCGGATTCGTCGCAGGGCCGGGTCTTCGTGCAGGTGATCCAGGATCGGACCGCCGAGGTCCGAACGCTCGAGAGCCTCGTTGTCGTGCTCGTGCTGGGTGGGCTCGTCGTCGTTCTCGTGGCGGTGGCCTTCGGGGCGTTCTACGCGAGCCGCGCCCTCGTGCCGATCCGCGACTCGCTCGCCGGGCAGCGCGCGTCGCTTCGGCGTCAGCGGGAGTTCGCCGCGGACGCCAGCCACGAGCTGCGCACGCCACTCACCGTGATCCGCAGCTCCGTAGAGCACTTGCGTCGGCACGGCGACCAGCCGGTCGCTTCGGTCGGGGACGCGCTGGTGGACATCGATGCAGAGGTCCAGCACCTCACGACGCTCGTCGACGACCTGCTGCTCCTTGCCCGCTCCGACTCCGGCGCCGTCACACTGGATCGCGTGCCCCTCCATCTCGATGACGTGGCCGCCGATGCCACCGCCTCGCTCGCCCAGCCAGCCGCCGCCGCGGGCGTGCGACTCGAGTTGGATCCCGAGCCGACGGCAGTCGTCGGCGATCCTGCCCGCCTCAGGCAGCTGGTCACGATCCTGGTGGACAACGCGATCCGGCATAGCCCGCGTGACGGGACCGTGCGCGTGGTCGTCCGGCCCTCACGGGCCGGCGGCGGCGCGACCCTCGCCGTTGAGGACGCCGGTCCCGGTGTTGCGCCGGAGGACCGGGGGCGCGTCTTCGACCGGTTCTGGCGCGCGCCCGGCGCGCCCGCCGGCGGCACGGGCCTTGGGCTCGCGATCGCGAAGTGGATCGCCGAGCACCACGACGCCACGATCTCCATCGACCAGTCCGCTGCGGGCGGCGCCCGCTTCGAGGTTCGGCTGCCTGCCGCGGCCAGTCCAGCTACGGAGGCTTCCCTGTGACCACCAAGCGTCGATCGCCCCTCGTCCTGATAATCGCCGGCCTTGTGCTGCTCGGCATGATCGGCGGCGCCGCCGGCCTCGCGTACCTGTTCCTGCGCGCCGCGCCCCCGCCCACCGTCGGGGTGGCTACGGCCTCTCCCGGCGTGAGCCAGCCGGCGTCGACCGCGAGCGTCCTCGCGACGGGCGCTGCCGGCACGATCGGCTCGGACGGCCTCGACGGAACCTGGACGCTCGATACGACCATCGGCTCGTTCGCCGACTTCTCGTCGTCGTTCGTGGGCTACCGGGTGGACGAGACGTTTGCCGACAGCCGCGCGAATACCGCGGTGGGACGCACGCCGACGGTCAGCGGCTCGCTCGTGCTGGCGGGAAGCTCGATCACGGCGGTCGAGGTTATGGCTGATCTGACCGACCTGGAGAGCGATGACGATCGGCGCGACGGGCGCCTCCGCGAACAGGCGATCGAGACCGGCAGATTTCCGACCGCAACGTTCCGCCTCACCGCTCCGATCGACCTCGGGTCTGTCCCGGCTGACGGCTCGACCTTCACCGCGAATGCCACCGGCGAGCTGACGCTCCACGGCGTGACACGTCCCGTAGCGCTGCCGATCGAGGCACGCCTGTCCGGTGACGTCGTCACCGTCACCGGCTCGCTCGACGTCGCCTTCGCGGACTACGCGATCGAACGCCCCACATCCTTCCTCGTCCTGTCCATCGAGGACCACGGCGTCATGGAGTTGCAGCTGCACTTCCGGCGCGGCTGACCCCTCGCAGGCCGGTTCGGTGGTGCGCGGGAGCACCAGCTGCGCGCTGACGAGCTACCTGTATCCCGTACGCGGCTTCGCTGCGGCCGGCAACACCAAGGCGAAGGCCAACCTGACATGGGACGCGGCGACCGACAACGTCGGCGTCACCGGCGACCGGGTCTACCGGAATGGCACCTTGGGGGCCACCGTCACGGGCCGGACCTGGAGCGAATCGCGCCAGCGTCTCGCAACGACCTACACGGTCCGTGCCATCGATGCCGCCGGCAACCTCGGGCCGGTCTCGAACTCGCTGCTCGTGCCCAAGAAGTAACCAGCCCACGGCTGAACATTTCGAGCGGGTCGCACGAAAGTGCGGCCCGCTCGCCATTTCCGGGCTAGCATCGCCGCCGTGCCCGAAGACCAGGTCGACGTCGTGATCGTGGGCGGCGGATCCGCGGGCTGCGTGCTCGCGAACCGGCTGTCCGAAGATCGCGGCACCCGCGTGCTGGTGCTGGAGGCAGGCCGGCCGGACTGGCGCTTCGACGTGTTTCTGCACATGCCGGCGGCACTCGCGTTCCCGATCGGCAGCCCGCTCTACGACTGGGGCTACCGCTCCGAGCCGGAGCCGTTCCTCCACGGCAGGCGCGTGTATCACGCCCGCGGCAAGGTCCTGGGTGGTTCGTCGTCGGTGAACGGGATGATCTTCCAGCGGGGCAACCCGCTTGATTACGAGCGCTGGGCGACCGTGCCCGGCATGGCCGACTGGGACTACGCCCACTGCCTGCCGTACTTCAAGCGCATGGAGACCTGCCTCGCGGCCGAGCCGGACGATCCCTACCGGGGACGAACGGGGCCGCTGGTCCTGGAGCGAGGTCCGGCATCCAGCCCGCTGTTCGGCGCGTTCTTCGAGGCGGTCCAGGAGGCCGGCCATGCCCTCACGGACGACGTGAACGGCTTCCGGCAGGAAGGCTTCGGGGCGTTCGACCGGAACATCCATCGCGGGCGGCGCCTGTCATCGTCGACGGCGTACCTGGCGCCGGCGCTCCGCCGCCCGAACCTCGAGGTTCGCACCTCCGCGCTCGTCACCGCGATCACCTTCCATGGCCGGCGCGCGACCGGGGTGGAGTACGGGAGCGGCGGGGGTCACCACCGGGTGCGCGCCGGCGAGGTCATCCTCGCGGGCGGGGCGATCAACACGCCGCAGCTGCTCCAGCTGTCCGGGGTCGGCGAGCGCGAACTGCTGCGGGGCCTCGGCATCGAGACGGTGCACGACCTGCCGGGCGTGGGTCGCAACCTCCAGGACCACCTTGAGGTGTACGTCCAGCACGCCAGCCGCGAACCGGTGTCCATGCAACCGCACGCGACGCAGTCCTGGCGGCGGCCCTGGATCGGGTTCCAGTGGCTGTTCTTCCGTCGCGGCCCGGGCGCGACGAACCATTTCGAGGCCGGTGGATTCGCGCGCGGCGACGACGACGTTGCCTACCCGAACCTCATGTTCCACTTCCTGCCACTCGCCATCCGCTACGACGGGACCGCGCCGGCGGGCGATCACGGCTACCAGGTCCACGTCGGGCCGATGTACTCGGACGCTCGAGGGACGGTGCGCATCCACTCGACGGACCCGCGGGTCCACCCGAAGCTCGTCTTCAACTACCTCTCGACGGACCAGGACCGGCGCGAGTGGGTCGAGGCCGTCACCGTTGCGCGGCAGATCCTCGCCCAGCCCGCGCTCGCGCGCTACGACGCAGGCGAGGTCTCACCAGGGCCGACCGTCGTGACGGACGAGCAGATCCTCGACTGGGTGGGGCACGACGCCGAAACGGCCCTCCACCCATCGTGCACCGCGCGCATGGGTACGGACGATGAGTCCGTGGTGGATCCGGCGACGATGCGCGTGCACGGCGTCGACGGGCTCCGCGTCGTCGATGCCTCGGTCTTTCCGTTCGTCACGAACGCCAACATCTATGCGCCGGTGATGATGGTCGCCGAAAAGGCGGCCGACCTTATCCGAGGCGTCACGCCGCTATCCCCGGAACCGCTGCCCTTCTACCGCCACCAGCCGGCGTCCTGACCCCATCGAGGGCTCGGCGCTGTTTGCCGTCAGGCGCTCTTGCGCTTGCGACCGCCGCCCCGGCCACCCGGGATCGGACCGCGGCTCAGGTAGATCCCACCGTTGCGAACGCCAAGGTTCACGGCACTGCCGCTGGCCTTGATCTGCTTCGTGATCGCGGTGCGAATCGTGAACAGCTTCTCGTTGTCTTCCAACTCGATCTTCTTGATCGCCGAAGCCGGGCCGGCGCCGAGCTCATTCAACGTCTTTTCGATCAGCTGCTCTCGTCGTTTGATTGCCAGTTGGCGCGGGCTGAGTGCGCGCGGCGTACGCGCCTTGGGTGCCAGTTCCTCGGGTTTGGCGTCGCGAACCTTGACCACGTTTTGGGGGCCTCCTGATTTGCAAAGCGGAACGCGCGATGAGCGTAGCGAATGGTGCGCCGAAGATCAAAGACCGCGCGTGCACTACGCCGCATGGTAGCTATTGAACCGGGCGATTAGCCGATGATCTGGCGCAGCGCGAACATCACGTTCGCGGGTCGCTCGGCGAGGCGCCGCATGTACCACGGATACCACGCTTCGCCATACGCGATCAGGTCGCGAACCAGGTAGCCCTCGCGTGCGAGCCGTCGTTGCTGATCCATGCGGATTCCGTAGAGCATCTCGACCTCGAAGCTCTCCTTCGCCAGGCCCATTGCGGCGGCGTGCTCCGCCACCTGCTCGATGAGCCGAACATCGTGCGTCCCGAGGCCGAGGCGGACCTGGCGTCCGCTCCGGGCGCCCTCGAGCAGCGCCACCGCGAGCGCCACGTAGTTGGCATCGACATCATGCTTGGTCTGATAGGCGAGGGCCGCCGGCTCCGCATACGCGCCCTTGACGAGCCTGATCTGCGGATCCAGGGGCAGGAGGCGCTGGATGTCCGCGGCGGTTCGGCGCAGGTACGCCTGGAGGCACAGCCCCGTGTTCGGACTCGTCGCCTTGAGCCGCTCGTAGAAGGCAACGGTGCCCTCGGCGTAGGCGCTGCCCTCCATGTCCACCCACAGCGTCCTGCCGGTCTCGGCCGCCTTCGCAGCCAATCGGACGGTGTGGGCAAGCGTGCGCTCAACATCCAGGTCGAAGCCCAGCTGCGTGAGCTTGACGCTGACCTCGCCATCGAGGTCCCGGGCGCGGATGTCGCCCATGAGGCCGAGGTAGTGCTCCGCGACCTCGTCGCCCTCCTCCAGCTTCGTGATGTTCTCGCCGAGTCGGGTGAACATGCTGGTGATTCCGTCGGCGCGAAAGGCGACGCCGGCGTCGAGGGCGCTGCCGGCGTCCGTTCCCGGCATGAATCGGCGGATGGCGCGCTTGGCGAACCACAGCTTCGGCAGATGATCGCGAAGCCACGGATTCCGCGCCATCCAGAGGAGCAGCTTTCGCATCACGTGCAGCCTACCGCGCCGCGCTCGGCCATACTGCGCGGGTGACGACGAAGGGCTCCGGTGAGACCCGCCGCGAGACCGATTCGATGGGCGCGATCGAGGTCCCGGCCGACCATTACTGGGCTGCCCAGACCCAGCGCTCGCTGCACCACTTCGCCATCGGGCGCGATCGCATGCCGGATCGGATCATCAAGGCGTTCGGGCTGCTGAAGCTCGCTGCAGCCGACGTCAACGCCTCGCTCGGACTCATCACGCAGGACCAGCGCAAGCGCATCGTCGCGGCCGCGCGCGAGGTCGCGGACGGCCACCTCGCCGACGAGTTCCCGCTCCGGGTCTGGCAGACCGGGTCTGGCACGCAATCGAACATGAACGTCAACGAGGTGATCGCGGGCTATGCCAATGAGGCGGCCACGGGTGTGCGCGGCGGCAAGGAACCGATCCACCCGAACGATCACGTCAATCGCAGCCAGTCCAGCAACGACACGTTCCCGACTGCGCTGCACATGGCGGTCGCAATGGCCCTCGTCGAGGACCTCGTCCCCTCGGTTCGCGCCCTGCGCGGCGCCCTCGACGCGAAGCGGGCCGAGTTCGACGGGGTGGTGAAGATCGGCCGCACGCACCTCCAGGACGCCGTCCCGCTAACCCTGGGCCAGGAGTTCAGCGGTTACGTCGCGCAACTGGACGGCGGCATCGCCCGGATCGAGGCGACATTGCCCGGCCTGTACGAGCTCGCGCTCGGCGGCACCGCAGTGGGCACGGGGATCAACAGCCATCCGGACTTCGCCGTGAACGTCGCGGACCGAATCGCGGAGTTGACCGGCCTCCCATTCGTCACCGCGCCCAACAAGTTCGCGGCGCTGGCCGGCCAGGAGGCGACGGTCTTCGCGTCCGGCGCCCTGCGGACGCTCGCCACAAGCCTCATGAAGATCGCCAACGACATTCGCTGGCTCGGTTCCGGGCCGCGCGCGGGTCTCGGCGAGCTCCGCCTGCCCGAGAATGAGCCGGGCTCGTCGATCATGCCCGGCAAGGTCAACCCGACGCAGAGCGAGGCGCTGACCATGGTCTGCGTCCAGGTGATGGGCTACGACGCGGCAATCGGGATGGCCGGCTCGCAGGGCAACTTCGAGCTCAATGTCTTCAAGCCGATCATCGCCCACGACCTGCTCCACGGGATCGAGCTGCTGACTGATTCCTGCCGCAGCTTCCGCGAGCACTGCGTCGAGGGGCTCGAGGCCGACATTGCACGAATCGAGGAACACGTCGCGAACTCGCTCATGCTCGTCACGGCGTTGACACCTCGGATCGGGTATGACAAGAGTGCAGAGATCGCCAAGAAGGCACACCACGAGGGCACGACGCTTCGCGCCGCCGCTCTCGCCCTTGGCTATCTCGACGAAAGCGAGTTCGACACGCTCATGCGTCCGGAGGCGATGACCCGCCCCTCCGCTTGAGTCACGCAGGAGGAACATATGCGCTGGAGACGATCAGGTTCAACTCAGGTCGAGGACCGCCGCGGCGCGGGAGGCGGCGGGGGCCTCGGCGGCATGCGCATGGGCGGCCTCGGCGGCGGCGGGATTCCAATCCCGATGGGCGGCGGCATCGGCGGCATCGTCCTCGTCGTGATCATCATCGTGGTGCTCAACCTCGTGGGCGGCACCGGCGGCGCGACAGGAGGGCTGACGGGCGGCCAGGGCGGCGCCATCTCGTCGCTTTCCCCCGATGACGATCTCGGGCAGTTCGTGAATGCGGTAACCGTTGACGTGCAGGCCTACTGGAACGCGAAGCTCGCCGAGTCGGGCACGGACTACCCGGAGACCGTGACGGTCCTGTTCACCGACTCGACGCAGTCGGGTTGCGGCGTCGCGTCGTCCCAGACCGGGCCGTTCTACTGCCCGGCAGACCAGAAGGTCTACCTCGACACGGCCTTCTTCGACGACCTCAGCAGCCGGTTCGGTGCCCCGGGCGACTTCGCCCAAGCGTACGTGATCGCGCACGAGTACGGCCATCACGTCCAGGACGTGCTGGGTTCCATGGCTCAGGCCCAGAGCGGCGGCAACGACGCATCCATCCGCCTCGAGCTCCAGGCCGACTGCTATGCCGGCATGTGGGCGAACTCTGTCTGGAAGTCACCCGACCAGTCCGACGTGGAGTCAATCACCGAGGCGGACGTCCGAGAGGCGATCAACGCCGCCCAGGCCGTCGGCGACGATCGGATCCAGAAGCAGTCAACCGGCACGATCAACCAGGACACCTGGACGCACGGCTCGGCCGATCAGCGCGCAAAGTGGTTCAACACCGGCTTCAA
>JBDSZH010000002.1:0-15570 GCA_039925225.1 Candidatus Limnocylindrales bacterium
GACCGCGACCTTCTGGAGCTCGCCCTCACCTGCATTCTGCTGGGCCTGACTGATGAGGTAGAACGAGGTGGCGCCGGCGACCACTGCCAGCACGACGCCGACGATGATCACGAACTTGCCCCGGCGATTGTTGTCCTTGTACTCCATTTCCATCGACGTCGAACATGCCTCCCGGGGCTTGTGATGCGTGGGTGGATCGTGGTCGGTGCCCAGCGCTGGCGCCCGATCGGCCACGGTCTGGTGGCGTTCGCCAGTGTCGGGAGGGGAGTACCAGCGTCGATATGGGCGGGTGGTACCGGAACGCACCGCCATCGGTCCGGTTTCGAGCACGAATGGAGCACGAATGGAGCACGAATGGAGCACGAAGGCACCAGTAGCGCGCGGGCCCACATACGAACGGGCGTTCGATTTCGATCGCGAAGTTTTAGATTCCACGCGTGCCCGATTTGTTCGATGTCGAGACCCGGAGGCCGTCGAGGCCGCGGCCCGCGACACGCAAACGCCCTGGGAGCACCCTGCCTGCGGCGGTCCGCTACTCCGCGGTCCAGGCGAGGAAGAGCGCGTAGCCGAGCGCTCGATCGTCCTCCGGGACCGTGTTGCCCGATCCGTACCAGACCGCCATGATCCGCCGAGCCTCGTCGGTGAAGGCGAACGTTACGCTCGGGCCACCGTCCCACAGCTGGCAGGCCAGGCGGCCCGCGACCTGCCCGTCACGGAGCCACTCGCCGTCACCAACCGGCCCAGTCGCACAGGATCCTTCCGCATTGTCCATGTTGACCCGGAGGTTCGTGCGGTAGTCCGTTCGCACTGCCGCGACGTCCGCCCACTGGCGGTAGAACACGTGCTCACCGTTCCTGGCGAAGCAGTCGATCCGTGCCAGTGCGCCCACGAGCTCGCCCGCCGTCCGCGTGCAGTCCTCGATGGCTCGCGCTCCGAAGTGGGGGAGCGCCATGAAGAGGTCGACCTCCGTGGCATTCGGGAACGCGCCATCGGGGGCCAGGGCCGGGCGGCTCCGCGACGGCACGGGCTGCAGGGATGCCGACGAGGTCGACGGCGGCGCGGTCGGGCTCCCGGCGGCGGTGACGGACGCAGGCGCTGCAGTCGGCCCGGTCGTCGGCTTGGCGCCGCCCGGCCCGCCCAGGGCCATCGCGACCGCGCCAACCACGAACAGCGCGGCGAGGGTCACCGCGACGCCCGCGAGCATGCTGTTGGCGCGAGCCCACGCGCTGAATCCCGCGGATTGCCGCGGCGGCGGCGACTCGCGGTCCACCGGGCGCGGACCCGTGCCGACGACAGCGGCGGGCAACGGAGGGGTCGGCTCCGGCGATGAAACCGGGATCGGCGTCTCGGTCGTCCGCATGGGGACAGCCGCGGTGATGCGCCCGAGAATGGCATCGCGATGCGAGAAGATCGGCGGCGGGAAGGCATCGATCCGCTGGAGACCCGTGAGGTGGTATTCGAGCGGGCCGCTCGGGCGGACGTCCTCCACGCGGATGGGGAGGACCAGCCGCTTCCGACCGTGGGCGAGCTCTACCTCGCGGGCGACGTGGGTGGACGCGATAGACCTGCCCGAGACGATGACGACCATCGCCTTGCAGCCATCGATCGCCGCGAGGATCTGGCTCGCCCACGGGTCCGTGCTGGTGACGTCATCTGGTGCCATCCAGCACGAATAGCCAACGGATTCGAGGACGGCGCGCAGCGCTCGCGCTGCGTCGGCGTCCCGGGAGCTGTGGCTGATGAAGACGTCACGGTTGCTCATCGTTCAGGCTGGGCAGGGACCGATCGCGACCTGGAACTGCCCGGTCACGGTCCCGGCGTGCTCGTCGACCGCCTTGTAATCGAACGTGTACGTCCCCTTCGAGAAGTTGGACCAGGGCTCGACGAAGTAGATGTTGACCGCCGTCCCGCCGTCCGTCAGCGTGAACGACTTCGAGCCCTGCGTCACCTGCGTGACCTTCACCGAGTCGCCGGAATCCTGATCGGTCGCGATCGTCGGGATCAACGTGATGTTGAACCCGTGGTACTGCTTGATCAGGTTGCAGGTCGTGAGCCGGTTCGAACCCGTGTCCGAGTAGTCGAACAGGTGGTCCTTGTCGACCGGTTTGTGGTCGAAGTACACAGAATCGCGAACCGTTGGCGTGGGGTTCAGCGCCTTGTCTCGGAACCGGGCGCAAACCCATCGCGTCCCGGCCGTGTTCGTGTCGAGCGACCAGCCGCTGATGCTCGGGTCGTACGTCCGCCATCCGTCCCACGAGCAGGCGCCACCCTGGCTCGCGGCGTTGCCCAGCTGCATCTGGGATGCACCGGTGGCCTTCAACGTCAGGTTCACCTTCGGGGAATAGACCGTGTTCGCGGTGATGGTGACGTCGGCGCCCGTCGGCGCCTTCCTGTCCGCCGTTGGTCCGGGGGTCGGCGTGGGCTTTTGTGTCGGTTCTAGGGTGGCCCGCGGCGGGATCGTGGAGCCCGGCGCAGACGTGGCAGTGTCGAAGCTCACGACGGGTCCGATCGTCTGCGGCGCCAGACTGACGGCCCCCACGGAAGCTCCCGGCGGAGACGACGCTCCAGGCCCGACGACGCTCTGGCTGCCGCCTGGTCCGACCGTCGCGACCGGTTTGCCACCCCACCCGAGCGCGACGGTGCCGATGATCAGGATTCCGGTGAGGAACGCCCCACCCGCGAGGAGGAAGCCGTTCCTGCGGCTGCGGATGTCCGGGCTCGCGGGCCCCGGCGAAGGCTGCATGACCGCGGCCGGTGGCGGCGGAGCGATCGGCGGAGGGGGAGGAGGAATCGGCGCAGGGTCGACCGCAGCCGCGGCGGCGGCGGCGGAGGCGACGGAAGCGGGAACCGGAGCCGCTCCCGCGACCACCTGCGTGGCTGGTGTTGCCGCCCCCGTTGGCGGCGCCGTTGTCGCAACCTCGCCGGCGGTCGCCGCGAGGGCGTCCAGAAAGGCGTCAGCCGTCGCGAACCGATCCGCAGGATGTTTTGCGAGCGCCCGTTGGATCGCCGCGTCAGCCATAGACGGCACGTCCGGGCGCGAGTCGAGGATGCTCGGTGCGGCGCCATGCAGGTGTCGGTACATGACCTGCTGCGGCTCCGCCGCCCTGAAGGGTGGGCCGCCGGCGAGGCAGGCATAGGCCACGCAACCGAGGGCATAGATGTCGATGCGGGCGGCGAGCGCCCCATCGACCACGCCCGAGAACTGCTCGGGCGCCATGTAGTCGAGGGTGCCGACGGTCATGCCCGATGCGCTGACGTCACGCGGCTGGTCGAAATTCTTGCCGAGACCGAAATCCGTCAGGTACGCCCGGCCGCGGCGATCGAGGATGATGTTCGACGGTTTCAGGTCCCGGTGGACGACGCCGAATTCGTGCGCGTGATCGACTGCGTCGGCGATGGGCCGCAAGGTCGCGATCGTCTCGCCGAGCGTCAGCCGCCCGGCTTCCGCGAGACGGCTGGCAAGGTCCTGGCCGTCGACCAGTCGCATCGCGATGTACAGGCGGCCTTCCGATTCGCCGGCGGCGTAGATGGGGACGATGCTCGGGTGCTCGAGGGCAGCCAGCGTGTCCTTCTCGGCGAGGAACCGCCGCCGATAGGTCGGGTCGGCGGCGCGGTCGGCGCGGATGAGCTTCAGGGCAACCGACCGGCGCGGCTCGTCCTGCGTCGCTCGATAGACCGTTGCCATGCCGCCCTCACCGAGCACCGCGTCGATGGTGAAGGGGCCCACCCGGCTTCCCGGAACGACCGGGGCCAAGGATCGGCGCGAGGCGCCCTCCACGGCAACCTCAGTTGGCTGCTCCGCGCTCGTCGCGGGTGGCCGTGGCGCGGAGCCCGGAAGCGGCGAGGTCGCCGATGCGGCGGTGACCTCGCTCGTGGCCGGCGGGACGATCAATGACAGGCGTCGCAGGATGCGATCGAGGTGGGGGGCAATGGGCAGCGGAAACGCGTCGACCCGCTGGGTCAGGGACAGCAGGTACTCGAGCGACGCCTCGGGCGCGATGTTCTCGATCCGGATCGGCAGGACGGGCCGGCCGCGGCCGAGCGCCAGGTTGACCTCGCGGGAAACGTGCGGCGACCGGTTGGCGTTCGCGGAGAGCAGGATCACCATCGCGCGACTGCCCTTGATCGCGGCGAGGATCTGCTCAGCCCACGACTCCGTGCCCGTGACGTCATCCGGGGCCATCCAGCACGAATAGCCGGCGGCTTCCAGGGCCGCTCGGAGATCGCGCGCGGCCTCCGCGTCACCGGAGCTGTGGCTGATGAAGAGGTCGCGGTCAGTCATCGCGCGATCAGCCCCCGTACAGCTTCCAGACCGGCGGTGGGAGCGCCCGGACCTGCGTCGCGAAGCCCTCGACGGCTCCCGGAACGGCCGTAAGCTGCATCACGAAGGCCGTGACCGCGTCGCCATCAAGGCCGAGGTACAGGACGTCCGCGAGCCGCACGGCCGGGCCGCCACCCTGCGGGACGTACGTCGAGCAGATGACGAGGTATCGACCGCCGGCCGGGCCGCCCGGAACCGCGGCGGTCTCGGGCCCGGCACACACCTTTGCGTCCGGGGACTGACCCCGTGCCTTGTCGAGGTAGCGCTGCTGGATCTGCTCAAAGGTGATCGGCCCGGGCAGACGCGCACTGCGGAGCCAGAGCGCATGGCTGCCGGTGTCTTGGACGACGATGGTGTCCTTTGCGCGGGTGACGACCTGCCACTCGGCGGGGACCTCCGCGCGGATGTTCAGGACGTCGACCACCTGGTTGCCGGACGACGATCCGTCCGTGCCGGTATCGCCTGTTCCGGGATCGACGTCGTTCTGCCCCGCGATCGCCAGCGCGATCGCCAGCGCCGCCACGCCGATCGAGACGCCGACCACGGAGAGCACGAGCTGGAGTGGCGAAGTCCCCGCCCGACCGACTTGGGGAGGAAACGCACCGGTCGTGAGCCGCTCGCCGGCGAGATCGATCGGCGCCTTACCGGTCGGCGGCGGCGTAAGAGGCGGCGCCGCGGCGGCCACAGGCATTGCCACGAGTTGCGGCGCCGCCACCGGGTCGCCGACGCCGCTCGGGGCGCTGCCCATCGGAACCGCGAGGGACGTCCCACATGCGACGCAGTATTCCGCGTCACCGGCTCGCCGCGTTCCACAGATCGGGCAGAAGGTGGCCAGCGTCATCCGGCAGGCCCCGTCGCCATGTCGGCATCGCGGCGCACGTTCTGCGTCGCGCCCGCGGACGCGGCGAGTGCCATCCCGCAGGAAGGGCAGAACGCGCTGGCGGTGACCTCATCGCGACAGTTCGGGCACGCCAAACGGCGCATGCCGAATGCCGCGGCTTCGTCGATCAAGGCGGAGTGCAGGAGGGTACGGGCGTACAGCAGGACGCCCCCGACGACGAGGACCTGCCACGCAACCACGACTGCCGGCCCTACGCCGATGGCTCCGATGACCTGGCTGCCGCCGGCGAAGAGCACGGCCGAAGCGAGGCTGATCGCGACGCCGGGCAACCGCGACCGGCCGGTACTCGCCTTCCGGGACGGCCACAAGGCGGCTGCGATGATCCCGGTCGTGCTGCCGTGCAGGACCGGCATGAGAACCCCGAAGGTCACCAGCGGCAATGCCCATGCGCCTGGCTCGACGCGCACGTCGAACGTTCGAAACACGTCGCTGAACTGGACGATCGTCTGGGCGAGCGCGAAACCCAGGCCCGCCGCTACGCCGAACACAAATCCGTCGATCGTCTGGTCGAACTGCGCGCGCGACCGCAGCAGGAGCGCCGGGATCGGCTTCACCAGCTCCTGTGCGACCGGGATGGCGGCGGCGGTGAGCATGAACGCGCCGACGTCGAGCGACGCCCCCAAAGGCGAGACATCGAGGGCCGGGAGGTTCGGCCGCAGCATGTTCGCGAGGACCGTGAGGACGGCGCCGACGAGAATCCCAGCGCCCATCGTGAGCCCGAACACCGATGCGGGCGCATCGCGGTACGTCCGGACCTCGAAGAGATAGAGGACGTAGAGCAGCGGCATGAGCACGGCCGCGACCAGCAGTGCCGCCGTGATGAGACCGGCCAGGTAGAGCACCAGGATGACGGCGGCGCCGGCGAACAGTGCCCAACGGAACTCGTCCACCCGGTCGTGGTCGAGGTGCGGGAGCAGCGTCGTGAGGATGCCGGGATGGAACACCGCTTCCTCGGGGTGCGCCGCGTATCGACCGCGTCGGGAGGCGCCGCCCGTGTGGGCATCGGGAGCGAGCCGGCTATCGGCCCCGCACGCCGTGCAGAACACCCCGTCCGGTACGTCGCGTCCGCACGATCCACAGGTCATCGAGACGCCCTCCAACGCGATCACCCGACCACCTTGGCGACCCGGGTGACGCGGCCCCTGCATGGTAGGGCGTTCACAGTCGGGTGACCTGCGGCGCGCGGGCGCATCGGAACGTTGCGTACACTGGGCGCGCATGGCGAACCTTGGGAACCAAGCTGCCCACCTCGCCGATCGCATCCGATCGTCCCCGCCCATGCTGGTTACCACCCTTGTCCTCGCTGCCGTCGTGGCGATCGGCTTCGGCGCGACCGTCGCGAATGTGTTCGGGCCCGGGCCGAGCGCGTCGGACGACCAGCGGGAGGGTGAGGGCGAGGAGGGCGAGGCTGAGAAGGACGACCCGGAGGGCTTCGCGGACTGGCTCTTCGGCGGGCGCGACGAGGAACCGGCGGTCGACCAATACCTTGCGGCCGAGAAGGCGCTCCGTGAGCAGCTCGCCCTCCAGCTGCAACTGGAGCAGCAGGGCGATGACCGTGCGCTCCTCCTGCGCGGGCTTGGCGCGGCGGCCAGGCCATGGACGTGGCTGGGTCCGCGGAACGGGGGCGGTCGGACGCGCGCGTTCGTGATCGATCCCACCGACCCGAACGTCATGCTCGCCGGTGGGATCACGGGCGGCGTCTGGCGCAGCACGGATCGCGGTGCGTCATGGACTGCACTGACGGACACGTTCTCGAACATTGCAATCAACGTGATCGAGATCGACCCCACCAACCCGAAGGTGGTGTATGCCGGCACTGGCGAGGCGTATTACAAGTCCTGGCCGCAACACCGTGGCAACGGAATCATGAAGAGCACCGATGGAGGGCTCACGTGGGCGTTCCTCGACGCCACCGCCTCCAACGATGCCTTCGACTGGGTGGGGGATGTCGAGGTCAGCCACCGGGACTCCAATCGCGTGTACGCGTCGACCGGTACCGGGGTCTGGCTGAGCACCGATGGGGGGAAGTCGTGGGGCTCCGCCCCGATCCTCACGGCGGCCAGCGATGCGGGCTGCCTGGAGCTTGCGATCCGCAACGACTCGACCCCGGACACGGTCTTCGCCTCGTGCGGCACGGACGATAAGCCCGAGGCCGTGTACCGGTCCCTCGACGGCGGCGGGAATTGGGAGCAGGTCCTGCCGGCAGAGGGCGAGCCGTTCGCGATGGCATCGCTTGCGATCGCGCCGAGCGACCAGAACTTGATCTACGCGTCGGTCACGGACACGAGGGGCAATGCCGTGGGGCTGTACGCATCGACGTCGGGCGGCGCGCCGGGAACGTGGGAACGTCGCGCGGCGCCGGCAACGGGCGCGCCGAACTGGTTCGGCTATTGCCGGTCGCCGAAGGATGATGGCCAGGGCGGGTACGTCACGTCGCTCGCGGTGGATCCGACCGACGCGAACCGGCTGTGGATCGGCGGAATCGACCTCTACCGGTCCGAGGACGGCGGGCGGACGATGCAGAAGGCGAGCGAGTGGTCGCTCCCGCTCGGGAGCGGCGGGGCCGCCGTGCACGCGGACCAGCACGCGGTGGTGTTCGATCCCGCGTACGACGGGACCACCAACCGGATTGTGTACTTCGCCAATGATGGCGGCCTCTTCCGAACGAACGACGACCGCGGCGCGCTTCAAGGCACGACATGCAGGACGACGTCCGGGGTCGAGTTCGAGTCACTCAACAACGGCTACGGCATCTCCCAGTTCACCGGCGGCTCGGTCTCGACGGACGGGCGCACCGTGATCGGCGGCACACAGGACAACGGAACGTACCGGTTCGACGCGGACAGCCCGGGCGACTGGGCGCCGATCTGGGGCGCCGACGGCGGCAGTACCGCGATGGACCCGGGCGGCGAGTGGCTGATCATCTCGACGTACAACGGCAGCTTCTACCGGCTGCGGGGCGCCGCGCGCACGGGTGAATCAACGGCGTGCCTGGAGTGGGACCTCGGTGCGGATTGCCAGTACGTCGGGTTCCTGGGTGACGACCTCGACCCGAACGACGATCTCGACGAGTTCCTGTTCTACCCGCCGCTGGAGCGAGACGCGCAGAACGCGGTGTGGACCGCAGGCCGAAAGATCTGGCGTTCGATGGACGCGGGCGCAACCTGGTCGACGGTGGGCTCGCTGGACGGTCAGATTGCCTCAGCGATCGCATTGGCGCCCGGGGCCGATGGCATCGCGTACGTGGGCACGTACTTCGGAAAGATCTACCGGTCGGACAACGCAAACGCAGTGACTCCAACGTTCACTCGGGTCGACGGCTCGTTCCCGCAGGCGCTGTCAGCGATCGCCATCGACCCGAACGACGCCTCCAACGTCTTCGTTTCATTCAAGGCCTTCGACGGCGAGCAGCTCTGGCGAAGCCTCCACGGCGCCCCCTTCGAGCCGATCGACACGAATCTGCCGGAGACCCCGGTGAACGCGATCGCGATCAACCCGCGCAACTCGAACATGGTCTACGTGGGCACGGACGTCGGCGTGTTCGAGTCGCTTGACGGCGGATCGACCTGGCGTGTCGCCAACGAGAACCTCGCGACCACCATCGTGTCCCGCATCGAGTTCCGAGCCGGGAGCAGCGAGCTGGTCGCGTTCACCTTCGGTCGGGGTGCCTGGCGGATTGATGTCGGTGACGCGACCCCGCCCCTCAACGACCTCATCGATGCTGCCGCCGATGTCGTCCTCGACCCGCAGTTCGAGGATGTCCGCGACATCCGTCTTGCGAGCATCGCGCAGGATGATCCGGCGCTCAGCTGCGGCAGCGCGGTCTCGCCGGCGCAGACGCGCAGCGTCTGGTACCGCCTCGCCGACGGGCAGGGAGGAACGGTTTCGATCTCGACCGAGGGCAGCAACTTCGACACCGTCGTCGCTGTTCACGCGGCCGACGCCTCTGGCAAGCTGACCGAAGCGGCCTGCGCCGACGACGGCCCGGCGAGCCAGGACCAGGCATCGGTCGCATTCGACGCCGCGGCCGGGACGACCTACTACATCGAGGTCACGCGCTCGGCAAGCAGCCCTGCCGACACGCTCGCGAACAACCTCAGGCTGCGAATTGCGAGGGGTTGAGTCCGCACCAACTTGACGCGCGACGTCGCGCGAGCAATCCTCCGCGGCACGGTCGCGGACACACGAGTGGAGGAGGGCGGCGTGACCTGTATGAATTGCGGCCGTGAGGGCCCGGATGGCCGTTTCTGCACGTGGTGCGGGGCACGGCAGGCGTCCGGTAGCACGGCGGCGCGACGCCGGTTCGCCGCCGCTCCGAACGAGGCCGTGGTTTCGGCCAGCCTCCTGACCACGTTCTTCCCGCACCTGAACGAGCGAGGCGTAAACGAATTCCGCTGGGCGCTCGGCGCGGGCGTCCTCGTCCTGGGGGCGCTGTATGTCGCCGGGCTCATCACGGCGGCGCTCGTGGTTTCCGCGCTGCTGGTCCCGGTGCTGTACGTCCTGTACCTCTACGAGGCGCGGGTGTACCGCGACGCGCCGGTTCCGGTCATGCTGGCGACGATCGGCGGCGGCTTCCTGATCGGGATCATCAGCACGCTCGTGCTGGATGGCCTCGCGGGCAATCGAACCGACGTCGGCAGGGCAGGCGCGGACATCAACTACGGTACGTTGCTCATTGCGACCGCGGTTGTGCCGCTGATCAAGGAGATCGTCAAGCCCATTCCCGCGCTCGTGCTGCGCGGCAGGCCGGAGTTCGGGCAATCCATCGACGGCCTGGTGTTCGGCATCGCGGCCGGACTCGGATACGCCGCGGCGGAAACGATCATCCACTTCTCGGCTGTGATCACCAGCCTTCCCGTGCAGAGCGACCCAACCTCGTGGATTGCGCCGCTCGCAACCGTCGGGATCCTGCTGCCGCTGCTCCACGGCAGCTCCACGGGTCTCATCACGGCGGCCATCTGGCGCCGAGGCCGCGGCCTGTCCCAGCTGGCAATACCTGCGCTGCTCACCGCGGTCGTCGGGCAGGTCGCCTTCGCATTCGGTGCCCGCCTCGTCGAGATCGCTGGGCTCAATCCGATCGTGCAGGTCATCTGGGAGGCCATCGTCGTCGTGGCTGTGTTGATCGCCGTCCGGCTGCTCCTCGATCGGCTGCTTCGCGACGAGGCCACCGCGATGGGCCTCGTTGAGCTGACGTGCGCGAACTGTGGATCCGAGGCCACCGCGGCCGGCTTCTGCACCAGCTGCGGGGTGGCGGTGGCCGCGACCTCGCGCACCGCGCCTTCGCGCTCGACACCCCGGCCGCAGCGAGCCGGAGGAGACGCCCGATGAACGTCTTCTGCCCGAATTGCGGCTCCCAGAACGAGTCGACCAACAAGTTCTGCTGGAAGTGCGGGACGTCGCTCGCCGAGGTCGTCGCCGCGGCGAACGCCGGGACCACGCCAGCGCCCGGAGCCCCGCCACCGATGGTCCCGGAAGCCGCGCCGGCTGCCCCCGCAGCCCCGCCGACTCCCGCAGCGGAACCTGCTGCACCAGCCGCGAACGACCTCGCTACCCTGGCCCCCGAGCCGCCACCTGTGATCGCGACGCCGGTTGCCGTACCGCCAGCGGCCGCACCCCCGCCTCCGGCGGCGCCACCTCCTCCTCCGACGGCACCCGCCGCGGCTCCGCCACCGCCACCGCCACCTGCACCTCCGGCGGCGATCGTTGCTGCCCCCGGGACTCCGGGCGCGCCGCCTCCCGCCAAGCCCCGGCTGCCCATGTCCGTCCTCATCGGCGGGCTCGTGGCCGTGTTGGGCATCGGTGCCGCGGTCGGCATCGTCCTGGCCGCGAAGGGTGACGACGAGCCCGGCTCCAGCCAGGGCACGGTCGCAACGACCGGTCCACGAACGTCGCCCGGTCCCGTCGCGTCCATCAAGCCGCCGCCGACCCAAGGCCCCAATCCGACCGCGGTCACGCCGACGGGCAACGTGCCGACGACAGCGACGCCGACCCAGAACACGGGTGGCGGAACCGGCGGCAGCAGCCAGACGCTCAGCAACGACTACGTGGCGGTGACCGTCCCGAAGGATTGGAAGTCGGAAGTCGACGAGACATCGGTCGCCGCCTACCCGCCCCTGCTCGGTAGCCTGCTCCTGGTCCAGGGTGCGGTCGACAGCACCGTGACCGCGACGCAACTCCTCAAGGGGGACGTCGATTGGTACAAGGCGAACCGCACGGACGTCACCGTGTGTGGGAAGGAAGATGACTACAACCTGCACAACGGACCTGCCGGCAGAGGCCTGACGCTCTGCTACACGGCGAAGACGACCTCGGGCAAGGCGTACCCGGCGCAGATCTTCATCGCCGTCGGAACACAGGCTTCGAGTGACGGCACCTTCTACTTCCGGCTCTCCGTGTTCGCGTCGGACGACGATTGGGACGCCGTGGTGAAGGCCTTGAACCCCGTGCTGCCGTCCATCCACTGGAAGCTGTACACGGGGAGCTGAGAGATCCCCGACGCCGGGGCCATCGCGGCGGCACTCGCGCTCGCGGGGCTGCCTTCACTGCTCTGCGTGCTGCTCCTGCATGCCATCGACCGGTTCGAGAAGGAACCGCTCAGGTTGCTCGCGGCTGGTGCGGTTCTGGGCGCCATCGCGACACCGATCCTGTCCGTCGCCGTCCTGCTGGCCATGGGGCGCGGCCCGAACCTGCCGCTCGGATACGCCACGGGCGCTGCGCCTGACCCGATCGCCCGCATCGTCGAGCAGGTCGTCGCCGGCGCGCTCGTCCTGCTGCTCGTGCGTGCGCTCGCCGATGAGTTCGACGACGCGCTCGACGGGATCGTCTACGGCGGCGCGATCGGCGCGGGACTCGGCGCGGCAGAAACCTTCCTCTTCGTCGCGGGCGGCACCGGCCAGCTCGACCCCGGAACGATCGCGGCGCTCCTGATCGCGGGCCTGAACCAGGCGTTCTATGGCGCGGTGATGGGCGGGATCGTCGGGGCGGTACATCGCTGGGAATCGAGCCCGCGGCGATGGATCGTCATCGGGTTGGGGGTCGCGACCGCGGCATTCCTGAGCGCGTTCCATGACACGCTGCCGTCCATGCTCGCGCGGCTCGTGGATCGGCCGGATGGGGCGACGGGTGCGGCGACGCGGCTCGTCGATGCGGTGATCAACGTCCTGGCGCTGGCGGCAATCGCAGGAGCGGTGGCCGCCGCCTGGCGGCGGGAGGCGCGGATCGTCCGGGTCTACCTCGAACCGGAGATCCCGGGCGGGCTCGCAAGCCAGGAGGACGTCGATCGGCTCACGTCGCTGCGAGGCCGGTTCGGGCGGCAGCTCCGTACGCTTCGTTCGGGAGGCCTGCGGCAGCTGCAGGCGGTCCGGCGCCTGGAAGCCGCCCAGGGCGAGCTCGCGTTCCAGAAGTGGCGGACCCATGTGCGCCGCGGCGCACGCCCTGACGGCACGGGCGATGCGCTCCGGGAGCGGATCCGCAAGTTGCAGGCCGACGTCGCGACCCACTCGCGGGCTCACCGGTGAGCCGCCGACTCGGCGTCGCCCTGGCCGTCGCCTTCGCGATCGGCGCCTGTGGCAAGCCCGCAGCCACGACGGTCCCGACGGTTGTGCCTGGCGCCACCTTCCAGCCGGGACCCGCTTCACCGACGTCCGTCGGCAAAGGCGTCCTCGTGCACACCCAGTTCGCCACCGCGATCGACGAGGCCGGAGTACCCGTCGGTGAGTCGGACGCCTTCCCCGTGGGGACACAGCAGATCCTTGCGCTGGTCGCGTGGGACGACGCGGACGCGGGCACGCAACTGCGGATGCGCCTGTTTCAGGACGACCGATTCGTGCTGGAGCAGGTCCACGTCGTGGCCCTCGAGGACAATGCGGGCTTTGCCGTTCCCCTGATCGTGGAGGAAGGCTTTCCGGCCGGCCTGTACACGGCCGAGATCTCGTGGAACGGCGTGCCCGACGAGCTTGCCACGTTCACGGTCGGCGACGTCCCAGGCCCGGGCGTGCTGATCGGCAGCGGAGAAGGCACCGGCCCGATGCCCTACGCAGCGGCGGAATCCGTGCTCGTGGTCACGCGCGTCGCGGCGCTTCGCGACAAGCTCGGTGCCGCAACCGACCCGGTCCTCGCCGCGGCGCGCCGGGTCGGCGACGTCCACGATCTGGAGGCCGACGGCGTCCAGCGGGCGACACCCGAGGCCGCGGCGCAGGAGGTCCAGCGCCTGCTCGGCACGGCGGCGTACCGGTACCTGCTCATCCTCGGCAACGACGACGTGATGCCGTATTTCCACGTCGACAACCCGATGGGACCGGCCGAGGTGAGCATCCTCGAGGGCTCGGAGCTCCCGGCGGCGTGGGTGCCATCCGACGATCCGTACACCGATCTGGACCATGACGACTACGGCGTTCCGGACATCGCGACGGCCCGGATCCCGAGCAGCGAGGACGGCGAGCTCCTCCTCAAGCAGCTCGGCGACCTGACGCCTCCGGACGGGCACGCCTATGCGCTCGTGAACCAGCAACGTCGCAGCCAGGCGGCGGCCGTGATCGCGGCCATGAGCCCCCACATCGGGGTGGAGCTCAACTTCGCGCCCCCGGTCGACGCGGCTCGCTACTCCGCGTCGTCGGCCGCCGACGCGCGGTACCTCTACGTCCTGCTCCACGGGAGCGGCGTCCAGACCGGCGACTGGGCCGCGGACCTGAAGCGCTGGCGCCCGCTCGACGCCGCGTCGCCGTATGTGGCCGAGTGGACGGTCGAATCGCGGACGGACGACGAGCTGATCGCGTTGAACTTGGAGAACAATCGCGGGAGCCGCGGGCTGGTGAACGTGGGCGCGTGCTACGGGGCCTGGACGCTCGACACGGTCAGGGAGCCGAAGCACAAGACGGCAGACAACAACCTCGCCTTGTACTTCCTCAAGTCAGGAGCGCGGGCATTCGTTGCGGACACCCACCTGTCGTACAGCATCCCGCAGGCGGCGGACGGCGTGCCGCTGGGCCGCACCGGGTTCGAACGCGTCTTCTGGCGTTCGATTGGCGAGGGCATGACCCTCATCGACGCCTTCCAAACCGCGAAGGTCGAGGTTGCAGCGGCAATCCCTGGCTTGCTCCAGGCGGGCGCGGCGCAGGACGCAGCGATCAACCTCAAGACCGTGCACTACATGGTCTTCCTGGGCCGCCCGTGAGCCGGTTCGGAGTGGGGACCATCGCATGGGCCGCGGCGCTCGTCGCCGGGTTCATTCTCGTCTTCACGCTCGGCAGCCCGCTCCCGAGCGAGGGCGACGAGCTCCAGGCTGCCTACCACCCCGCCACGCCGGTGACGCAGGATGCGGCCCAGGCGTCTGCCGCGACGATCGTCCGCCTCGAGTACCCGAACCTCGTACCTTTCGCCCCGACCGTCACCAGGCAGGCGACGTTCGGCATCGACGCCTGGCTCCTCGTCTACGCCGCTGGTGGCGACGTGCCCCAAGGGGTCCAGATCTCGGTCGGGGTCACGACCGGCCTAGTCGAGGTAGCGGCCTTTCCCTGAGGGCCTCGGTCAGCCTGAGGGCGTCGGTCAGGGGGCGGACGTGAAGGTGTAGTCGCGCCAGGTCAAAGTCCCGGGGGTCGGCTGGTACTTTGTGAACAGGCGGACATGGATCGTGGACCCATCGGCGGGAAGGCCGCTGGAGTCGTGCCTACGACGTCGTCCGGAGCCATCCAGGTCGTGTAGCCCGCCGCTTCGAGCACAACCCGCAACTCTCGGGCCGCAACGGCGTCGCCCGAGCTGTGGCTGATGAAGAGGTCGCGCTGGTCCATCCGGCTCTTCGGTACGGTCCCGCATGGTACGCGGGCGCGACCGGATCGCGTTTTCGTCGAGGCTCCTCGCGGCGATGGCAGGTGGGATCAGGTCGGCCGGCACGGGCGCGGACCTCCTCGCGGCGGTTGGACCGCGACCCGAGCACGGGCGCGCAGTGCTCCTTGCCGCCGGCGCGGACCTGACGGAGCCCGAGCGCGTGGCGATGCTGCACGAGCTCTTCGCGCGGCTGACGCGCCATTGCGACGCCACGGCAAGGACAATTGTGTACGGCGGAACGGGCACCGGGGTCATGCAGCTGATCGCGGAAGCACGAACGGCGTCCGAGCGCACCACGGACCAAGCGCGCCCTGTCGACGAACGGGCGTTCGGTTTCGATCGGGAAGTGGTAGATTCCACGTGTGCCCGATTTCAAGTTTGTCGCGCCATTCGAGCCCACCGGCGACCAGCCACAGGCCATCGAACGCCTCACGGACGGCCTCGCAAAGGGCTTCCGGCACCAGGTCCTGCTAGGAGCCACGGGAACGGGCAAAACCCTCACCATCGCGAAGACCATCGAGGCCTT
>JBDSZH010000003.1:0-6876 GCA_039925225.1 Candidatus Limnocylindrales bacterium
TTCGCGATCGGGCTCGTGCTCGCGGGAGCTGCGGTCTCGATGCCCATGCTCATCGGCGCCCGGCTCATCCAGGGCATCGGCGGCGGCGCGATCCCGCCGATCGCGTACGTCGCGATCGGACGGAGCCTGCCCGACCACCTCCGGCCGCGCATGTTCGCGACGATGTCAACTGCGTGGATCCTGCCTGGGATCTTCGGGCCGGCGGTCGCCGGCGTCGTGGCCGAGGCATTCAGCTGGCGCCTGATCTTCCTCGGGCTCCTGCCGCTCCTCGCCGTCTCCGGTTCGATGGCCTATCGCGGCCTGCGCGGTCTCGCGGACGCAGCCGAAGGCTCACGCGGCAGCTCCGGCGGCTCGAGGATCCGCGACGGACTGATCGTCGGCGCGGGGGTGGCGATCCTCACGACCGGCCTCGCCGCGGATTCGCCTTTGGTGATCGCCGGGGTCGGTGCCGTGGGGCTCGCGATCACGGGCTGGGCGTTCGTTCGCCTCGCGCCGCCCGGCACGCTCCGCGCCGCTCGCGGCTACCCGGCGGCGATCCTGTTGCGCGGCGTGCTCACCTTCGCCTTCTTCGCGGTCGACGTGTACATCGCCCTGCTCCTCGTTGAGGTTCGCGGGTGGTCCGCCGCTGGGGCCGGGATCGCAATCACCGCGCTGACCGTGTCCTGGACCGCCGGGTCGTGGACACAGGCCCGGCTGTCCGCACGGATCGCGCACGAGCGCTTCGTCCGCGTCGGGTTCCCGGTCGTGGCAGTGGGGATCGCCGGGCTCGGGGCGGTGCTCATCCCCGCGGTACCCGGCTGGCTGGCGGTGCCGATCTGCGTGATCGCCGGGTTCGGGATGGGTCTCACCTACGCGCAGTTCGCGCTGGTCGTCCTCCGGGACGCACCCCGCGAATCCCAGGGCGAGGTGACCGCCGCGCTCTCGCTGTCGGATGCACTCGGGACCGTGCTCGGAACCAGCGTTGCTGCGGCTTTCGTGTCCGCGGCGGTTCGCGCCGGGTCGGGGCCCGCGCCGGGGCTCGCCGCCGCGATCATCATGGGCACGTTCGCCGCCCTCATCGGCTGGGCACTCGCGCCCCGCCTCCTGCCGAAGCCGCGCTAGACTCGGGCCTCGCCCGCCCCGCCGGGCAGGCACCCACACAGGAGGTCCCACCTTCGTGTCCGCCGAGGAGCTTCGGGCGAAGATCCGCGAGGTCCCGGACTTTCCGAAGCCCGGGATCCTGTTCTACGACATAACGACCCTGCTCAAGGACGCTGCGGCGTACCGCGAGTCCATCCGGCTGATGCTGGAGCCGTACCGCGGCGACCATCTGGACATCGTCATCGGCATGGAATCGCGCGGGTTCATCTTCAGCGCGCCGATGGCCTACGAGCTCGGCGCCGGCCTCGTGCCGGTCCGCAAGCTGGGCAAGCTGCCGGCCGAGACACTGTCGGTGGAGTACGCGCTCGAGTACGGCTCCAACACACTCGAGATCCACCGTGACGCGATCCAGCCCGGCCAGAAGGTGCTCATCGTGGATGACCTCCTCGCGACCGGGGGCACGGTCCAGGGCACGATCGACCTCGTGGAGCGACTCAAGGGCGACGTCGTCGGGCTCGCGTTCCTCGTCGAGCTCGAGTTCCTGCATGGTCGCGACCGGCTCCCGGACCGGCGCGTCACGAGCGTCATCAAGTACTGATCGACCCCATCAAGGTCGAGTCGCGCCAGGACCACCGATGACCGATCCGACGACAGACGTCCCCGGCGAGTTGCCCACCGAAGTCGCCGACCCGTCGCGCCGCCAGTTCTTCCGCCAGTTTGCGGGTGAGCTCGTTACGAGCGCCGCGCAGGTTGTGGGTGCGGTCACGGAGCTGCGCGATCGATCGGCGTCGGAGGCCGCCGTGCTGCTCGGGGAGCCCGTGGCCGCGACCGACGCGTCCGCAGCGGCGTCAGGCGACGAGCCGGCGGGAGCCCCCACCGGCTTTCGCACCCCATTCCGGTTCGAATCGGACAACGTCCTGCTCGTCATCGACCAGCGCAAGCTCCCGGACGCCCTCGTCGAAGTGCCGGTCCGGAGCGCGTCCGACGCCGCCAATGCGATCCGGCTGATGATCGTTCGAGGCGCGCCCGCGATCGGCCAAGTCGCCGCGATCGGGCTCGCGCTGACCGGCGGCATCACGGCGAAGTCGCAGGCGCACGCGCGTCGGGCGATCCTTGAGGGCGCCGCGAACATCCTCCGCGGCGCTCGGCCCACGGCGGTCAACCTGCGCTGGGCAGTGGAGCGGCTGATGGCTCGCTATCACGCCATCGGCGCGCTCTCCACGGACGGCGAGGCAATTGCCAAAGCACTCCACGACGAGGCGATGGCCATCGTCGCCGAGGCGACCGACGATCACGGCCGGCTGGCCGACGCGGGCCTCGCGATCCTGCCGGAGACCGCGGATCGGCCGATCCGCATCCTGACCCACTGCAACACCGGACCGCTGGCCTGCGGCCAGTTCGGAACGGCGCTCGGCGTCGTGCAGGCCGCGCATACCGCGGAGCGGCCGGTGCACGTCTGGGTGGACGAGACCCGGCCGTACCTCCAGGGCGCCCGCCTCACCGCTTGGGAGCTCAAGCAGGCGGGCGTGCCGCACACGCTGCTTCCGGACATGGCTGCGGGACCGCTCATGGCGGCGGGCGAGGTCGACGTGATTCTTGTCGGCGCCGATCGCGTGGCTGCCAACGGCGACACCGCGAACAAGCTCGGGACCTACACGCTGGCCGTCCTGGCCGCGCGCCACGGCGTCCCGTTCATCGTCTGTGCGCCGCTGTCGTCGGTCGATCTGGCTACCGCGGATGGTGCTGCGATCCCGATCGAGGATCGGCCGGGGGTAGAGGTCAGTGAGATTCGCGGCCTGCGAATCGCGCCGGAGGGGACCGCCGTCCGCAATCCGTCGTTCGACGTGACGCCCGCTGAGCTGATCACGGCCATCGTGACCGAGGAGGGCGCTCTCCGGGCGCCGTATGGCCAGGCGCTCCGAGCTGCGATGGACCGCCGCGATGCCCGCCGACCCGAGCGAGCCATGGCGCCGGCCCCTCCCGTGGCGCCCGCCGAGCACGCACCGGTCGCGAGCTGATGGCGAGCGTGACGCTGGAGCGCGCGGCGAGTCGGTTGCTGGCGACCACGACCACCGACCGCGCGCTGATCAAGGGGTTCCTCGACCGCGACCGGATCTTCGCCGCGTACGCGCTTGCCGACCTCGAGGACCGCGAGGCCGCCCGCTCGCGCTGGGGCATCGCCAAACAGGGTGACGAGGTGGTGTCGCTCGTGCTCGAGTACGGAGGTCCGTCTCCCCAGCCGTTGTTCATCGTCGGTCGCGACGACGGGGTCGAGGCGATCCTGCGCGACGTGATCAAGCCGTCGATTGCCTACGTCGCCTGCCTCCCGGGGAGCCTGCGGGCCGTGGAGACGCGCTACCGCCTGGAGCATGGCCCCCAGATGGTCCGCATGTGGGTGGACAGGGACACCTTTCGGCCGGTGTTCGATCCCGGGGTCGAGCCGCTCGAGGCGAGTGATGCCGGCGAGCTGAACCGGCTGTACCGGCTCGGGTTCGGCTCGTGGCTGCCGCCGCAGGCCGTGGCGGAGGGCAACTATCGCGGGATCCGCGTCAATGGTAGCCTCGTCGCCGCTGCGGGCACGCACGTGATCGGGCGCACGGCCCGGATCTCCGTAGTCGGGAACGTGCTCACCCAGCCCGAGTTCCGCGGCCGTGGCTACGCACAGGCTACGACAGCTGCGGTCACCGCCAAGCTCCTCGAGTTCTGCGACCATGTTGTTCTCAACGTTCGCTCGGACAACCCGCCAGCGCTCAACGCGTACCGGCGGTTGGGGTACGCCGAGCATGTTCGATTTGAAGAGCGGCTTGGGCACAGGATCGGCTCGCTATGGGCCGACATCGCGTCCGCGCTGCGACGGTTCGCGCAACGCAGGGAGCAGCACGCCAGATGACTTCGCCCAACCACGACGTGACGAATTTGGCGCTCGCCTCGGAGGGCGTCCGGCGCATCGAGTGGGCCGAGCGCGAGATGCCCGTCCTGCGCTCCATCCGCGAGCGATTCGCGAAGGAGCGTCCGCTCGCCGGCATCCGAATCGGGGCATGCCTCCACGTGACCACCGAGACGGCGAACCTCATGCGCACCCTCGCGGCCGGCGGCGCAGAGGTGGCGCTCGCGGCATCAAATCCGCTGTCCACGCAGGACGACGTCGCCGCGGCGCTGGTCACGAACTACGGGATCCCGACCCACGCCCGCCGTGGCGAGGACCGCGACAGCTACTACCGGCACCTCAACTCCGTGGCGGATACGCACCCGACGCTCACGATGGACGACGGCTGCGACCTCGTGTCACTGCTCCACCAGGACCGCGCCGAGCAGGTGAAGGAAGTCATCGCCGGCACGGAGGAGACCACGACCGGCGTCATCCGCCTCCGGGCAATGGCCGCCGACGACGCGCTCGGCTACCCGGTCATCGCGGTCAACGAGGCGCAGACCAAGCACTTGTTCGACAACCGGTACGGTACCGGCCAGTCAACCCTCGACGGCATCCTGCGCGCCACCAACCTGCTCATCGCGGGGCGCAACGTGGTCGTCGCGGGCTACGGCTGGGTAGGCCGCGGGATCGCCTCGCGGATGGCCGGTCACGGCGGTCACGTCACGATCGTGGAGATCGACCCGATTCGCGCCCTCGAGGCGCTCATGGACGGCTTCCAGGTGATGACCGCCGGCGAGGCGGCGGCGTGGGGCGACCTGTTCGTGACGGCGACCGGCAACGTCAACGTCTTCCGGCGCGAACACTTCGAGTCAATGCACGACGGCGCGACGATGGCCAACTCCGGCCATTTCGATGCCGAGCTGGACCTCGCTGCCCTGCGCCAGATGGCCGAGGGCCACGTCCGCGAGGTGCGCGAGAACGTCCAGGAATTCGACGTCGGAGGCAAGCGCCTGCACCTCATCGCGGAGGGCCGGCTCGTGAACCTGGGCGCTGCCGAGGGGCATCCCGCAGCGGTGATGGACATGAGCTTCGCCAACCAGGCGCTCGCGGCGGAGTACGCGGCCCAGCACCACGCCGAGCTCGAGAACCGGGTGTACGGCGTGCCACCGGCGATCGACGCGGAGGTGGCACGGCTCAAGCTCGCCTCCTACGGCATCCAGCTGGACGCGATGACCCCGGAGCAGGTCGAGTACATGGCCACCTGGAAGCACGGAACGTAGGGATAGCTCTGTGACTCCAGCCGCCGTCACGGTCGCGCCCTTCGGCTCGTGGGCGTCCCCGTTCAGGATCGAGCGCCTCACCGATCGCGTGGTCTTCCTCTCGGAAGCGCGGGGGATTGGCGGCGTGCGCTGGTGGCTGGAGGGGCGCCCCGATGAGGGCGGGCGCCAGGTCCTGATCCGACGCGAGCTCGACGGCACGCTGACGCGCCTCACGCCGGACGGATTCAACGCCCGCTGCCGCGTGCACGAGTACGGCGGCGCCGCCGTGCTGATCTCCGGCGATCTCATCGTCGTATCGGACTTCGTCACTGGTCGGCTGAACAAGGTGATGGCGCCAGGCCTGATCGAGGCGTTCACGCCGAAGAAGGCGTGGCGCTACGCCGACGCGATCCACGATGCGGCACACAACCGCCTGATCGCGGTGCGCGAGGACCACGAGGATGCGATGGTCGCGTCCCACGGGGAGTGGAACAACGACCTCGTCGCGATCGATCTCGCGACCGGCGCCATCTCGCCCCTCGCCGAGGGCTCCGACTTCTACGCGGCGCCGCGGCTGTCGCCGGACGGCTCCAAGCTCGCCTGGCTGGAGTGGCACCACCCCAACATGCCCTGGGACGGCACCGAGCTGCATCTCGCGGCCATCGCCGCGGACGGCTCGCTCGGGCCGTCGCGCATCGTCGCGGGCAGCCGCACGGACTGGATCAGCCAGCCGCGCTGGGCACCGGACGGCGTGCTCCATTTCGTCGCCGAGCCCGAAGGCTGGATGAACATCTTCCGGCTCGTCGAGGGGCGCGCGGAGCCGGTGACCTCGTTCGAGGCTGAGTTCGCCGGACCGGAGTGGGTGTTCGGCAACGTGACCTATGCCTTCATGCCCGACGGCAGCATCCTGGCGATCGCTCGCTCCGGCGGGCGCGACCAGCTCGTGAAGGTTCGCGCCGACGGCGACCTCCAGCCGATCGATCTGCCCTACAGCGAGATGTCCGGGCTGTCCATCGATGGCGACCGGGTCGTGCTGCGGGCCGCGGGCGCGGACCGGCCGGCGTCGGTGATCGAGCTCGACGGGGAGGGCAACGTGACCGTCCTGCGTTCGGCGACGCCGAACCTGCCGGATCGCGAGGACGTGTCCATCGCCCAGCACATGGAGTTCCCGACCACGGGCGGCCGCATGGCCTACGGCAACTTCTACCCGCCCACGAACCGCTCATTCGTGGGTCCGGCAGGCGAGCTGCCGCCGCTCATCGTCACGAGCCACGGCGGCCCGACGGCTGCGGCATTCTCGGGTTTCGCGACGGGCCTCCAGCTGTTCACGAGCCGTGGCTACGCGGTGCTCGACGTCGACTACGGCGGCTCAACCGGCTACGGCAAGGACTACCGCAAGCGGCTCGAGCTGCAGTGGGGTGTGGTGGACGTCGACGACTGTGTTGCCGGCGCGAAGTACCTCGCCGAGCAGGGCCTCGTGGACGGTGAGCGGCAGGCCATCCGCGGCGGTAGCTCCAGCGGCTTAACGACGCTCGCCGCCCTCGCGTTCACCGATCAGTTCGATGCGGGCTGCACGTACTACGGCATCGGGGACCTGCGCGCGTTCGTCAAGGACACCCACAAGTTCGAGTCGCGCTACCTGGAGTCGATGCTCGGGCCGTGGCC
>JBDSZH010000004.1:0-4769 GCA_039925225.1 Candidatus Limnocylindrales bacterium
GGGAACTCGATGTGGCTGAACTCACCGTGCTTCGACATGTCGTCCTCCATTGGGCCGCGATCTGCGCCCGTTCCACGAGATCGACGAACGAGGCCCGCCGGAATCGACAGGGTCAGCCGGAATCGACAGGGTCAGCCGGCGTCGGCGGCCGCGACCTCCGATTCGAGGCGCGGGAAGAGCGGCGTCGGGGTCCCGAGCACGCCCGGCGACGGGGCATCCGCGGCCCACGCAAGTGCCTCGAGGATCGGCGGGCCCCCGTTGCCGTCCGCGGCGTAGGGGTACCCAGCCCCCAGCTGTTCCAGGGCACGCGGCGCGATCGACGGCATGAACGGCGCGGCGGCGAGGGAGATCAGTCGCGACGCCTCGATGAGGTCGCCGAGGACGCCGGCCAACCGGGCCTCGGCATCGGGGGCACCCGCGTCGCCGGCCTTCGCGGCCTTCGCAAGCGCCCACGGCGCCTCCGCCTCGACGAAGCGGTTCGCCTCGCCGACGAACTCCCACAGGGCGGCGAGGGCATCGTGGAGGAGAAGCGAATCCAGCTTCTGCTCGTAGGCGGCGAGGGTGCGGGTCCAGGCAGCAGCGAGTGGCGACTCGGCCGCGGGCCTCGGTGAAGGCCGCCGGCCCCCGAGATACCGACCGGCCATCGTGACCGTCCGATTGACGAGGTTTCCGAAGTCATTCGCGAGGTCTGCGTTGTAGCGCCGAACGAAGCTCTCCCACGAGACATCGGCGTCCTGGTCGAAGGGGAACTCGCGGAGCGTCACGAAGCGCGTGCCGTCCGGCCCGAAGGCGCCGACGACGTCCGTGGGATCCATGAAGTTGCCGCGGCTCTTGCTCATCTTCTCGCCGCGGATGGTCATGAAGCCGTGGACCCAGACCTTGCGCGGCAGCTGAAGTCCCGCGCTCATGAGCATCGCCGGCCAGATGACCGTGTGAAACCGGTTGATGTCCTTGCCGATCACGTGCAGGTCCGCCGGCCACCATTTCGCGAATGCCTCGGGGTCGTCCGGGAAGCCGGCGCCCGTGATGTAGTTGATGAGCGCGTCGAACCAGACGTAGATCACGCCCGCCTCGGGATCCCACGATCCGTCTTCGCGCTCCGCCGTCTCGCCGTTCTCCGCGATCGGAAACGGGATGCCCCAGTGAAGGGTCTCGCGGGAGATGGAGATGTCCTCCAAGCCGCCACGCAGGAAGGCGAGCATCTCGTTCTTGCGGTACTCCGGCTGTACCCACTCGGGATTCGCCTCGAAGTGCGCGATGAGCCGATCGCGATACGCCGACAGGCGGAAGAACCAGTTGCGCTCGGTCAGCCACTGGAGCGTGATGTTGGGGTGGTTCGGGCAGCGCATGCCCTCGGCCGTCTCGTGCAGGTCCGACGGGGCCTTGAAGCCCTCGTTCGGGCAATACCAGCCCTCGTACTTGCCGAGGTAGACGTCGCCGCTCGCGAACGCGCGACGGACCATCTCCTGGCTAGAGCGCCGGTGGTCAGGATCGGTCGTCCGGATGAACCGGTCCGGCGCGATCAGGAGCGCATCCTCCGCGTCAGTGAACAGCTTGACCATGCCGTCCACGAACTCGCGCGTGTCCATGCCCTTCTCTGCCGCGCTCTCGGCGATGTTCACCGAATGCTCGTCCGTGCCGGTCAGGAAGCGCGTGTCGTCACCCTTCATCCGGTGCCAGCGCGCGATGACATCCGCCCCGATCACTTCGTACAGGGTGTGCAGGCCCGGTTTGTTGTTCGGATACGCGATGGCCGTGGTCAGGTAGTAGCGCGAACGCTCTGGCACTCGGATCAGCCTTCTCGTTCGACCCACGGTGCGCGCCAGTCCGGTGCCTCGAATGGCGCGGCCCAGTACATGGTCTCGCGGTGGACGAGGCCGTCACGCAGCTCGATGAGGCCGATGACGACGTACTGCTCGCCATTCGGATAGGAGACGCGCGACTCCGACCACCAGAAGTCACCGCTGCCCGCAACGCGCATCATCGTGTTCCCGGCGGTGAGCACCCAGCGGTCCTCCGCGCCCACCGTGCGGGTGATCTCGATCGTTGGCGCGCCACCCGGGTAGTTGGCGATGATCTCGGCGAACGCCTGGTTGCTGTGCACGGTCTCGCCGGATTGGGGCCAGGTGACGCTCCAGTCCGGGTGCCGGAGGGCGGTCAGGGTCGGCACGTCCTGGGCGGCCGATGCCGCTCCGTATCGAGTGACGCATTCCTCGCCCGTCAGCTTGCTCACGGCGACAGTATGCCCACCCGCGTCGGCGGCGGAAATGTCAATGGCGAAAGTGGCGCCGCGCAGTGATCTGCATTGCTGCGCCGCGGGCGTCGACAGCCGCCAGGACTTCGGCGTCCCGGAGCGAGCCGCCTGGCTGGACGATCGCGGTCACGCCCCCGTCCAGGAGCATCTCGGGGCCATCGGCAAATGGGAAGAACGCGTCCGACGCGGCAACCGCCCCGCGGGCGCCGTCTGGTCCGTGGAACCGCTGGGCCTTGGCTACTGCCTGCCGGCAGGCGTCCACGCGACTGACCTGGCCTGAGCCCAGGCCCACGAGCTGCCCGTCACGTACGAGGACGATCGCGTTCGAGACGACGCCCCTCGCGAGACGCCAGGCGAGGTCGAGGTCCGCCGCCTCACGTGGGGTCGGTTGACGCGAGGTGAGCGTTTCCCAGTCGGCGAGGTCGTCGATCGAGTCGTCCGGGGCCCCGACGAGGAATGCACCACCGGCGGTCCTGACCGAGCCGAGGTAGTCGACGCGGAGCCGGCCATCCGGGACGGCCGCGTCTCCCACGCCGGCCAGCGTCTCGTCGACGACGAGTCGCAGGTTGGGCCGGGTCGCGAGGACCTTGCGGGCTTCCGGCTCGAAGGCGGGCGCCACGATGACCTCGAGGAAGATCGAGATCAGCGCAGAGGCGACGTCCGCGCTCACCGGTCTGGTCAGCGCGACCACCCCGCCGAACGCCGCGTCCGGATCTCCCGCGAGGGCCGCGGTCCAGGCATCGAGGAGCGTCCGGCGCTGCGCTGCGCCGCACGGGTTCGTGTGCTTGACGATCACGCACGCTGGCCCCCAGAGCCGCCGGGCGATCGACGCCGCGCTGGACGCGTCGAGCACGTTGTTGTACGAGAGCGCCTTGCCCTGGAGCAGCGGCACGGTGGTCGCGAACGGGCCATCGATCGCGCGCGCGGCCCGGTCCGTTCGCCGGTAGCGCGCCGCAGGCTGGTGCGGATTCTCTCCATACCGAAGCGTCTCGACCTTCTCGAGCGGCAGGACGAGCGTCTGCGGGAACGGGTCCGGCGAACGCGGAAGGCCGGGTTCGGACGGCAGCGCGACACCCGCCTCGTCCATGCGGCAGGGCAGCTCGGCGGCGATGCGGGCGTCGTACGCGGCCGTGTGGCGGAACGCCTCGACGGCGAGCGCCGATCGAAGGCCAATCGAGATTCCGTCGGCCTCGTCGAGCGCGGCCAGGATCCCCGCGTAGCGAGCCGGGTCCGTCACGACCGCCACGGAGGCGTGATTCTTTGCTGCCGCCCGGATCAGGGCGGGCCCGCCGATGTCGATCTCCTCGACGAGCTCATCGAAGGTCGTGCCCTCGCGCTCCGCCGCTGCGCTGAACGGGTACAGGTTCACGACGACGAGGTCGAACTGAGCGATCCCCGCTGCGACAAGCGCCTCGCGATGTTCCGGCCGGCGCCGATCCGCCAGCACGCCGGCATGGATCGACGGGTGGAGCGTCTTCACCCGGCCGTCGAGGACCTCCGCAAAGCCCGTGACGGCGCTCACATCCGTCACCGGCAGGCCAGCTTCGCGCAGTGCCCGCGCGGTTCCACCCGTAGAAACGAGCTCGAAGTCTCGAGCGACGAGCCCGCGGCCAAGCTCCGCGAGGCCAGACTTGTCGCTCGCTGAAAGCAATGCCCGCCTCGGTGCAGGAAGTGTCCTGTCGGCTTTTTCGGCGCTGATCGACGTGCGCCGGCCCTCGACGACCAGGACGCCCGGGCCTGCCAGGAGCAGGGCGACGGCACGAGGCAGCAATCGGTGCTCGGCGGCGCGGATCCGGTCGTGGAGGGTCGTCTCGTCGTCGGTCGCCAGGACCGCGACGGCCTCCTGGAGCACGATCGGGCCGCCGTCGAGCGTCGCGTCGACGAGGTGGACGGTGCAGCCCGCGACCCGCACCCCGTGTGCCAACGCGTCTCGGACGGCGTGCCCGCCCGGAAAGGCCGGCAGCAGGGCCGGGTGCGTGTTCAGAATCCGCCCGGCGAACGCGCCCAGCACGGCTGCGCCGACGATGCGCATGTAGCCCGCGAGCGCGACGACGTCGATCGAGGCCGCGATGAGCGTCGCCGCGAGCGCGGCGTCGGCTTCCAGGCGCTCCTCGGGGTCGGTCGCTGAGAGCCCGGGGAGCAGCGCCGTCTCGATGCCCTGCTCAGCCGCCCACGCGAGCGCCGGGCAGTCGCGATCCGCGAAAACGAGGCCGATCTCACCACCCAGCTCGCCCCGGGCTGCCGCGGCCGCCAGCGCGCGGAGGTTGCTGCCGGCGCCGGACACGCCGACCGCGACCCGGCCGTTCACCGGAGCCCTACCGGAACCGCCTCCGGCCAGGCGCCCTGTAGCCGGCCCTCCGCGTACCGGCCGCCAAGCTCGTCCGCAGCAACGACCTCGCCGACCAGGATCGCGTCGGGAAGCGCCCGTGCGAGTGCGGGCACGGCGTCCGGCGCCACCACCACGACCATCCCGAGCCCGCCGTTGAACGTCGCCCGCAACTCGCCGTCCTCGATC
>JBDSZH010000005.1:0-14538 GCA_039925225.1 Candidatus Limnocylindrales bacterium
CCTAGTGGACCCCGCTCAGCGATATCGAACGTCAGGCGAGTGCCTGGTCCGTTGCTCGTCATCGTCGGTCGATATCACGCGTTGTGATCGTCCTGAGAACTGCGGCGAGAAGCAGAAACACCGCGATCGCGGCGAGTTGGAGGGAGATGCTGAAGCTGAACAACACGGTGGCCACGATCGCGAGCGCGGCCGCGACCCAGTAGCCACTCGTCCGACGCCTCGCCACCGCCCAGACAGCGAAGACGCCGATGCCCAGCGGGACGAGGCCCGCTAGCGTCGGCGACTGAGCGGTCGTCATCAGGCCGTCGGGCGTCACGAACGTCGAGTCGGGACCCACGATGAGAAGGTAGGCGGCGAACACGAATGCAAGCAGGGCGCCGGCGAGTGCCAGACCTCCGCTGATGCGCTGTCCGATGCTCGGGCGCTCCCTCGCCCCAGGTGTTGTCATGCGAGCTTGATGCGCTGAGACTCGGGCGCTGGAGACCTCCCCGATTGGAGCGCCGACCAGATCAGCGGCAGATGCAATGGGAGTCGAGTCCACAGGGTGAGGCGAGCCAGCCGGGAGGAGGTCGGATCCGCAGAGGCTCTCAGCGCCATCGTCGCGTTGCCGGGCAGGATGGCAACGAGCAGGATCGCGCTCAGTCGACCTGCCATTCGATTGCGGGCGATGAGGCCCGCGGCGCACAGGAGTTCGGCGATACCGCTGATGGCGATGATCGGGCCATGCGCAGGCAGGGCTGCCGGGACGGCGGCCGCGAAAGTCCCAGGCCGCAGCAGGTGCAGGGTGCCGCTCCCGATGAAGAGCGCGGCAAGTCCCTTCGGCGCGCGGCGGCGGAGACGGTCCATCCCGGTCACACGACCGCCGCCGATTCGGCCAGCTGGTCGCGGAGGGCATCGGGGTCCGTCACGGGCAGGCGGCAGGCGAAGTTGCGACAAACGTAGGCCGTGGGGCGGTCCTTGATCCTGGCGCGGTCCTCGAGCAACGGGATCGCGGATGTCCCGTCCGCAACGGGCTGGAGCGCGACCACGCGATTCGGTTCGTAGCCGCCCGATGCGACCGCGAGGAGGGCGCGCGTCGCCTCGTCAGCCGGGTCGCCGACGATGGCGATCTCGGCGACGGGCGCGAGGGCGAGGTCGATGGCCTGGAGCCACGTCGCGAACGCAGTTGGGTAGCGGGCCGTATACGCCGTGACAGTCGCGAGCGCACGCTCCGCTGCCTCCCGGTAGCGAGATTCGCCGGTGAACGCAGCGAGCCGCAGGAGCACGAGGGTCGCCACCGAGCCGCCGGATGGTGTCGCGTTGTCCTGGATGTCCTTCGGGCGGGTCACGAGCCGCTCGTGGTCCGTCGCGGTATCGAAGAATCCGCCATCCGGGTCGGCGAAGCGATCGAGCATGGCGTCGGCAAGGGCGCGTGCCGTCGTGAACCAGCGCTCGTCGAATGTGGTTTCGTACAGTGCCAGGAGGCCCTCGGCGAGATTCGCGTAGTCCTCAAGGACGCCCTGGCCGGTCGCGCGCCCGTCTTTCCATGATCGACCGAGTCGTCCGTCCGAACCGAGGAGTCCTCCCAGGATCACCTCGGCTGCGTGCTCCGCGGCCGCCCGGTAACGAGCGGCAGCCGGGGCGCCGTCCGACGTGAACCCGAGCAGCCGCGCAGCGTCCGCCAGCGCGCCGATCGCGAGCCCGTTCCACGCCGCGAGGGCCTTGTCGTCGCGGGCCGGCTGCGGACGCTTGGCACGAAGCGAGAGCAGCTGCTCCCGCGAGCGGGCGAGTCGGGCGTCCACCTCGGCCGCTTTCACCCCATACAGGGTCGCGAGGTCCGAGGACGACCGCACCCGCGAGAGGATCGTCACGTCCTCCCAGTTGCCACCCTCGGTCACGCCGTACGCCGTCGAAAAGAGCGCCGCGTCATTCCCGAGGGTCGCCTTGATCTCACCAGCGCGCCACGTGAACGTCGCCCCCTCGACATGGTTCGTGTCCGCGTCCTGGCTCGCCGCGAATGCGCCATCGGTCGTCGTCAGCTCGCGGATGATGTAGTCGAGCGTGCCCGTCGCGACGTCGCGATATTGGGCATCGCCCGTAAGCGCCCACGCGTGCAGGTACACACGGGCGAGCTGGGCGTTGTCGTAGAGCATCTGCTCGAAGTGCGGCACGAGCCAGATCGCGTCGGTCGCGTAGCGGTGGAACCCGCCACCGAGCTGGTCGCGAAGGCCTCCGTCGGCCATCTTGTCCAGTGTCCGACGCGCGATCGGGAGCGCACGCGGGTCGCGCGCCGCTGCTCGCCGGAGCACGAACTCGATCGACATCGGCTGCGGGAACTTGGGCGCCCCGCCCCAGCCGCCGTTCGTCGCGTCGAAGCTCCGCTCGATCAGCCCGACTGCCGCGTCGACCAGCGTCGGCGTCGGCGCAGCGCCGCCCGCCGACGTGCGCGATGACGTCGCCATCTGCCCTACCAGCTGGGCGGCCGACTGCTCCAAATCCGCGCGCTGCTCGCGCCACGCCCGGTCGATCCCCTCCAGGAGCTGCCTGAAGCTCGGAAGCCCGTGCCCAGGGACCGGCGGGAAGTACGTCCCGCCGTAGAACGGCCGGCCCTCCGGCGTGAGGAACACGGACATCGGCCAGCCGCCCTGGCCGGTCAGCGACTGAACCGCGCTCATGTAGATCTGGTCGAGGTCGGGGCGTTCCTCGCGATCCACCTTGATCGGCACGAAGCGAGCGTTCAGGTACATAGCGGTCGCCTCGTCCTCGAAGGATTCGCGCGCCATTACGTGGCACCAGTGGCACGCCGCGTAGCCGATCGACAGGAAGATCGGGCGGTCAAGCAGCTTGGCGCGCGTCAGTGCGTCGGGGCCCCACGGAAACCAGGCAACCGGGTTGTCGGCGTGCTGAAGCAGGTACGGGCTGGTCTCGTTCGCCAGTCGGTTCGTCATCGACCTGATCGTATTCCCATACGCTTGTTGCCATGCCGTCGAACGCGGTGCCGGGGTTCCTGCCGTCTCGCTACGGGTTCCGTTTTCGGAATTTCTGGCCGTCCGGCCCTGCCCGCACGATCAACCTCGGCATCGTGAAGATCCCGATTGGCGACACGGGGCGCGGGCTGTGCGGGGGCATGGCATTCGCGGCCCGCGATCGGTTCGTGCGCGGCGAGGATGCGCCGGCGGACCTCGCACCGCCCAAGCAGGGCACGGCGCTGTTCAAGGAGATCGTCGACCGGCAGTTCGCGTCGTTCGGCTCGTTTTTCTCGGTGCCGATCCGGTTCTGGCGGGCGTCCTCGGGCAGCCAAGCCGGCCGCGACCGCGAGACGGTCCGGGATGCGTGGCCGGCCATCAAACGGGCGATCGACATGGGTGAGCCAGCGATGGTCGGGCTCGTCCGACTCTCTGGCTGGAACCCGCTCGCTCTGAGGCTCGGCCATCAGGTCGTGGCGTACCGCTACGACGAGACCTCGGCGAGGACCGAGATCGGCATTTATGACCCGAACCATCCCGGTCTCGACGATGTCTCCATAACAATCGAGCGGTCGGCGGATGGCGCGTACCGGATGGCACAGTCGACAGACGAGCCGTTGATCGGCCTGCTCGCGCTGCCGTTCCAGTCCGCCCGCTAGCATCCGGCCATGGACTACGGACTCGTGCTCCCGTCGCTGGGCGACGACGCGAACCTCGAGGGCATGATCGCGGCGGTGGAGCTCGCCGAAGCGTACGGGTTCACGGACGTGTGGGCGACGGACCATCTCCTGGTCGACCAATCCGCGAAGGAGGATTACGGCCGGATCTACGAGGCCGTCGTGAGCCTCGCCTGGGCGGCCGGGCGCTCAGGCGAGATTCGCCTCGGGGCCAGCGTGATCGTCGCCCCAATGCGCAACGCCATCGTCCTTGCCAAGGAGCTGGCGACGCTCGATGCCCTGTCCGACGGGCGCCTCATCGCCGGATTCGGCGTGGGCTGGAGCCCCGCCGAGTTTGCGAACGTGGGTGCGGCCGATCGCTTCGCCGATCGCGGCGCGTACACCGAGGAGACGGTCAACCTGTGCCGGCACTTGTGGTCCGGTAATCCGGCGCCGTTCAAGGGCCGGTTCCACCAATTCGACGACTTCGTCTTCGGTCCCCTGCCGGCCCAGGGCGGGGACGTCCCGATCTGGCTCGGCGGCCGCGATGATCGTGCGCTCCGGCGAGTCGGCCGCCTCGCCGACGGCTACCACGCGTCGGCGACGAGCCCCGCCACGCTCGCGACCCGAATCCCGATCATCGCCAGCGCGGCCGAATCCGCCGGCCGCCCGATGCCCCGCCTCTCCGGCCGCGTCCGGGTGGAGCTGGATGCCGGCGCGGAGTCCTTCTACACGATGCACGGCTCGCCGGCGGATGTCGCAGGCGAGATTCGCGCCTTCGCCGCTGTCGGCGTGGACCACCTCGCGCTGGCCTTCCCGCCGCGGGACGCGGCGGGCCTGACGAAGGCCGTAGCGCGGTTCTTCCGCGAGGTCGCCCCGCTCGTCTGAAGCGCGAGCCGACCAGGGCGCCGGCTCGGCGCGGCTCAGAGTGGCGGCAGGACCTGCAGGTCCGTCTGGGCCGGAGCGAACAGGTCACCCAGTGCATCGACGCGCTCGACAACCGTCCGGATCGTCCAGCGATCGCTGCGCAATTTCGGATCGTCCAGCTCGTCCCACGCGATCGGGGTCGAGACGGGCGCACCGTCGGCCGGACGGACGGCGTACGGCGCGACAAGCGTCTTGATGAACGTGTTCTGCGTGTAGTCGAGGCGCGCCTTGCCGCCGCGGCTCTTCTTGGCCCATTCCCACGACACGAGGTTGGGGACGGTGGATCCGACGGCGCGCGACAGCGTTTCGATCCAGGCGCTCGTCTCATGGAACGTGTACTTCGGCTCGATGGGGATCCACACCTGGATTCCGCGCTTGCCGGTCGTCTTCGGGTAGCCACGGACGCCCAGGTGCCCAAGCGCGGTCCGGTACAGGCGTGCGAGGGTGACGGTCTCGTCCCAGGTCGTGTCGGTGCCCGGGTCGATGTCGATCAAGGCGAAGGTTGGCGTCATCGGGTCGTCCAGCCGCGACGTCCACGCGTGCACCTCGAACGCGGCCTGGTTGCCGAGCCACGACAGCGACGCGACGCGGTCCGCGATCAGGTGCTCGTTCGCGGCGCGCGCCTCGACGCCCACCTCGCGCCAGCGCCGCAGCCACGACGGCGCGGTCTCGGGAATGTCCTTCTGCCAGAAGCTGGGGCCATCCGCGCCGTTCGGGAAGCGCTGGAGGTTGAGCGGCCGCTCCTGGAGGTGGGTGAGCATCGCCGGGGCGATACGCGCGAAGTACCGGACGAGCTCGCGCTTCGTGACGGGCGCGGGCAGGTCGCCCTTCGACTTGGAGCCGTCTGGTTCCGGGTCACCCGCTTTCGGCTTGAACAGCACCTTGTCGAGGTTCGTCAGCTTCAGCTCGAAGCCCCCAACTGACCACGCGCCGTCCTTGGTCATCGCGTCGAGCGCGGCGAGCTCCTCGGCGGTTGCGGACCAAACGAACTGGTGCTTGGCCGGCGCCTTCGACGCCGCCCTCGCGGAGGGTCTCGCGCTCTTGGCACTCCCCGAGCCCTTGGAGCTCTTCGATTCGTTCGCTGGCACGGCGGCAGTTTCGTCCTTCGTCTCGGGCATCGCATCCTCAACTTCGCGGACGGTTTCGCTCGTGGCGACGGCTCGCTCGCGAACGACCTCCATGGGCGGCTTTCCGCCCTCGTCGAAGCCCTTGAACGCGGCCTGCCGAACGATGTTGTCGCGTGTCCATCCACCGAGCTCCGCGCGGATCACGATCTCCGGCCTCACCCACACGACGTTCTTGAGGTCGCCGCCCCACCGACCCTTGTAGTCGCGCGGCGGTGGCGGATCGAACGGGCAGTCGTCGCTCTCGAGGTCCTTGAGTCGCTCGCGCAGGCGCTTGCGCGTGACCCCGGTGAAGCCCGAACCGACCTTGCCGGCGAAGCGCAGCTTCGGTTTCCCGTCCTCGACCTCGTACGTGCCGATTACCAGCGCGCCCAGGTCCTTCGCGGCTCCCTCGCCCGGCGTCCAGCCCCCGACCACCAGCTCCTGTTCCGGCCGGATCTTGACCTTCAGCCACGAGCGCGATCGCTTGCCCGGCTCGTAGATCGAGCGGCGGTGCTTGGCGATCATGCCCTCGAGCTCCTGCGCCCTTGCGGCCTCGAGGAATGCGAGACCCTCGCCCACGACGTGATCCGCGAACCGGACCCGCCGGTCGTCCGCGCGCAGCACGGAGCGGAGGAGCTGCTTGCGGCTCTCGAGCGGGACGTTGAGCAGCGAGCGGCCGTCGAGGTGCAGCAGGTCGAATGCCTGGTAAACGAATCGGGTGGACGAGCCGCCGGTGGCCTCCTGGAGCAGGTTGAAGCTGGGCAGCCCGTCCTCGCCGATCGCGACCACCTCGCCGTCGACGATCGCCTCCCGCGCGTCGATCCATGTCGCCTTGGTGAGTAGCTTCGGGAAGTACGTCTCGGCGTCGTTGCCGTTGCGGGTGAACATCTTCGCGACACCGTCGCGCACGACGGCCTCAACCCGATAGCCATCCCACTTGATCTCGAAGAGCCAGTCGTCGTCGCGAAAGCCCCTGTCGGTGAGCGTCGCCGCCATGGGCGGGATGAATGCCGGAAGCTTCGCGTCCGTCGCGGCGCTGAGATCGATCTCCGCGACCGCCGCCGGGGCGTGGCTGATCCAGATCGCATCCCGGTCCGCCTTCACCTCGTCGTTCGTGCGGCCGGTCTTCACGCTCTGCGGATGGTCTTCGGCGTCCCAGCCCGGCACCGACGCGTCGTCACGCTTGCGGATCAGCAGCCATTGCTCGCCGCCGCCCTCGTCGTCCCGCGCCCGTTCGCGGCCGCCCGCACCGCGGCCACTCGTCCGCACGATCGTGTACCGGCCGCCGAGCTTCTCGCCCGCGAGCGTGAACTTCAGCTCGCCGTCCTCGACCCCGCGGCGTCCGTCCGGTGTCTCCGACTCGGCCGCCCAGGTGCCCCAGTCCCAGACGATGACGTCACCCCCGCCGTACTCGCCCTTCGGGATGACGCCCTCGAAGTCGAGGTACTCGATCGGGTGATCCTCGACATGGACGGCCATGCGTCGCGCTCCGGCGTCCAACGTTGGCCCCTTCGGCACCGCCCAGGAGACGAGCACGCCATCGATCTCAAGGCGGAAGTCGTAGTGCAGGCGCGTCGCGCGATGGCGCTGGACCACGAAACGCCCGGCGCGCGACGTCGCGGCGGCGACCGGCCCCCCGGACGGTTCCGACGTCTTCCGAAAGTTGCGCTTGCGCTGATATTCCTCGAGTGGCATCACGGGAGAGTGTCGCCCGGAGAAGGCTCGGCGTCACGCCCCCCACGATTGCGCCTCCATGCGCAGCTTCTTCGGCTTCCTCGCGTTCGTCACCGGCCTGATCGTGCTGGTCGCCGCGTTCGCGGTCCCGGCATTTGTTGCGCCTGCGATCGCGACCGAAGTGCGGAATGCATCACCGTTCGGCGACCAGCCGCTTGATGTTCAGGTCGACGTCAACGCTATCGGGCTCATTCGCGGGTTCGTGAGCGAGATTCGCGTCTCCGGCGCGGACCTGGAGCGGGTCATCTCCGGCGGCATTTCGCTGGTCGTGTTTGGCCAGCGCGTCGAGGTTGCCGTGGGCGTGCAGGACGGAGCTTTCGTGGTGCCGGACCTGCTCGGTGCGGGCACGTTCGAGATCCTGGCACCGCAGCCCGACGATCCATGGCGGCTCACCGGTTCCGCGATCACACCGACCGAGTTGAAGCTCACCGCGGAGGTCGACACCAACAAGCTGCTCGGCGAACGCTAGGGCGCAGAAGCGCCGCGCGCCGCCTCCACCGCCGAGCGTGTGCCATCTCGCCACGGCGCCCCGTGCCCCGGCAGGACCAGCCCGGCTGCGACGTCTTCGAATCGCGACAGCGAGGCGAGCGCCTGGGCCCGATCGGCATTGAACGGGGAGAGCTGCGGTCCGCGACGACCGTTCGTGACTGCGTATGTATTCAGGGCGTCGCCTACAAACAGGGCGTCGTGGGCCGGGAAGTGCAGGACAGACATGCCCGCCGTGTGGCCTGGCGCATGGATGACGCGTGGCGACCCGGGCACGTCCAGCACCGCGCCATCCTCGAAGGCCAACACCTCTCGGACCTTCGGAACCCGCAGGAGGCCCTGCCGGAGTCCAAAGGCGACGAAGCCGACGACGGCACGGACCCCGTATGGGCCTGTGATCTTGACATTGTTCGGCGCCTCACCTCGGGCGAGCGCTGCGTCCAACTCGTGGATCCGCACTCCAACGCCCGCGCGGCGCGCGCGCTCGGCGAACCCAATGTGATCCGGGTGGGCGTGCGTCAGGAGGACGGCTCGAACGTCGTCGAACGTCCGGCCCATCGCTGCAAGCTCGGTCACTAGTTGGCCCCAGTACCTCGGGACGCCCGCATCCACGATCACCACCGAGCCCTCGGCCTCGACGAGATAGCTGTTGACGATCTCCGGCCCGATGCGACGGATCCGGGGCGCGACTTCAGTCATTCGATTGACGGTGGCCGACCTTGGCCACGGCGATGACTACGCGCTCTTTCGACGGCGCGCGGGTCGCTCTTCTTCGGTTTCGGAATCGCTGGCGGACTTGGTCGCCTTTGCCGCCGTCTTCCCCTTGGCAGCGCGCTTCTCTTTCGCCTCGGCGACCGACACGGGATTTCCGCCCTTCGCCTCGCGCGCCGACGTCGCGGCGTTCACGCTGGCCTGGAGTGCGGCCATCAGGTCGACGAGTTTGGTCGGCTCTTCCGCAGCCTCGACCTCCACTGTCTCGCGCCCCTCGATCTTCGATTCGATGACCTGCATGAGGGCCTCGCGGTACTCGTCTCGATAGGCCGCGGGATCGAATGCTCCGGTCATCGCCTCTATAAGCTGCGCCGCCATCCTCCGCTCGGCGGGCTTGAGCTCGATTTCCTCCTCCGGCAGGTCCAGCTCGCCGAGGGCGCGGATCTCGTCCGGCCAGTACAGCGTGGAGAGGAGCATCGTGTTCTCGAACGGGTCCAACGCCGCGAGCACTTCACGATCGCGGACCACGATCTTGCAGATCGCGGTGAGGCCTTTGTCCGCAAGCACGTCCTTGAGCAGCGCGAACGCCTTCCGACCGACCCTGTCCGGCTCGATGTAGTAGGCCTGCTTGACGAACTTCGTCTGGGTCTCGGCTTCAGCCGCGTCGACGAACTGCTCGATCTCGATGGAGCGCACGGTCTTCAGTGGCAGCTTCTCGAGGTCTTCGTCGTTGATCACGACGTACTTGCCAGGTGAGTACTCGTAGCCCTTGACGGTGTCACTCCGCGGGATGATCTCGTCTTCGACGGGGCAGAAGATCTTCATCTGGATCCGCGTGAGGTCCTCGGCGTGGAGCATGTTGAAGCTCACGCCTGCGCGTGACTCCGTGGCCACGTACAGCTTCACCGGGATGGTCACGAGGCCAAACTGGATGGCCCCTTTCCACATGGAGCGCGGCACGGATCTCCCTCATGCTCGACCGTTCGCTGCTCGCCGCGAGCGGGAGCCGACTCTACCACCGACCCGCAAGCATCCAGCGCGACCGAGTCGCGCCAGGTCGTTCCGATTTCGCGTCAAACGCGCGTGGTGTCGGTCTCCACGACGGGCCAATGATCGATCCGCTTGTCGCCCTGTGCAGCCCGCCTCTCGAGCTCTGCCGCAAACTCGTTGATCGGGCGAATCCGGCGAGAGGGCGCCGAGCGGGACCAGAAGATTCCAGTCGGATCCCAGCGCACGACGACGGCCATCACGATGCCCGGCGCGAACGCGAGCAGCGTCGGCAGGCCGAGCAGTCCCACGAGCAGCGCGCCGCCCTGCCAGCCGGCCACGAACCACAGGATCGAGGCGAGATTGCGCTTGTTCATCAACAGATGATGCGCGGCCTCTGCGCGCTTCACGAGCCGTACTTTCGTTACGCGGAATCATGCAGCGAGTTCGCGCTCCGCGCGGGAGATCCAGGCAAGGATCGCTACGCGAAGCTTGTCCAGGCCCTGCGACACGGCGGTAGACGTGCTGCCGATGTTGGACAGCTGGACCTTGAGGCTGCGGACCGCCTCCAATGCCTCGCGGATCGCGGTGAGCGATGCCGCAACCTCGCCAAGGTCCACCTCGGCCTCGCTCTCGCGTAGCGAGGTGAGGGCCAGCAGGCGAGCTAGTCGCACTGCGGCCTCCAGTGTCGACGCGTCCGGTTCCGCCGGATCGATGACCGCGTACACATCCCCTGCGCGAATGTCGAACGGCGCGATGCCGGCTGGCGCATGGGCGGGCGTGAAGATGACCAATGCGGCCGCCGCGTCGCGGTTCGTCTTTGCCGCGCGCAGCTCGTCGCGCATCTCGCGGCCGGACATCTTCCTGTCCTTGGCCTCGATGACGACCCGCAGGTCCGCACCGCGGCACACGTTCGGGTCCAGCGTCAGCACGAAATCGCCCTTCTTGGACCGCCCATCGTCCCCGGCGTCCGTCCCGGTCCGCTCCACCAGGTCGTTGGCGCCGCGCGCGATGTCGCCGAGCATGGTCTCCAGCAAGCCCTCGAAGTCGCCGCCCTTCGCGGCCGACTTGGACCGCTCGCCGGCGCGCGCGGCCTGGGCCGCCTCGATCGCCACGAGCTTCTCGTGCAGCGCCTTGAAGCCGTTGTCCACCTCCATCCGGAACTGGTGGAGCGGGGAGTTCATGCGCGTGGGGTCCAGGAGCTGCGCCAGGCGCGACCCGTCGCCATCGAAGTAGGTCTCCAGCATCGTGCCGATGCGTCCGATGGCCGAATCGCGCCGGCGCGGGTCAAACAGCTCGTCCACCATCGACTTGAGCTTGCCGCGGTCGCCGAGGAAGGCTTCCAGCGTGCGCGGCAGTCGTCCGCCGTCGTCTCCGAAGTTGGCTCGGAGGACTTCCTCAAGCGCGGCCGCGGCCTGCTCGTTCGCCGCGCGGCTCTGGTCCGCGAACCGCCCGAATTCCGACCGGACGGCGTCCAGGTTCAGCGTGACGCCCACGCTCTGGAGCGCCGTGAGCCCGATGCGCAGCGCGCGCTCCGCAAGAATCGAATGGTCGTCCGGCGGCTGGGCGCCGAGCCACGCCGCGAGCGCGCCGTCCGTCAGCTGGAGACGGTCCACCTCGATCCGGTCGCCGGAGACGCGGACGCTGGGCCGGGCGCTCGGGAACTTGACGATGCGGGCTTCCATGGCGCCGACTCTCACAGCGCCTTGTGACAACTACGCTGTCACGACCCTCGGTACGTCGTCATCGAATATGGGGCGAGGAGCAGCGGGACGTGGTACGACCGGGTGACGTCCTCGATGCGCAGGTCCATGGACACCCGCCGGAAGAATCGATCGTCGTCCGCCTCTGGCGTGGTCCGCCCCGAGAGCACGAACTCGAGGCGATAGTCGCCCGGGGCCAGCGGTCGCTCGAGGAGGTCGCTGATGCGGCCGTCGGCGTCGGTCAGGGCCTGGGTCAGCCGGATCGGTCGGGCGTCTTGGCCGAGCTTGAAGAGCGAGACGTGGACGCCTGCGGCGGGCGCGCCAGTTTCGGTGTCGAGCACATGCGTGGAGATCGTCGGGCTCGTGTCGTTCACGGGCGCACTCTACCCCGCCGCCTCACGGACTCGTATGCTGATCGACATGAAAGTGCTCCGAATCGCCGTCGGCGACCTCGCCTTCACCGCCCGCTGGGAGCCGGCCGCGCCGCAGACGATCGAGGCAATCCGACGAATGCTGCCGATCGAGTCCAACCTGATCCACTGTCGCTGGTCCGGCGAGTCCACCTGGATCCCCTACGGCGAGTTCCGCCCGGGCATCGACTACGAGAACCACACCTCGCATCCCTCGGCGGGCATGCTCGCACTGTATCCCGGCGGGATCAGCGAATGCGAGATCTTCTTCCCGTACGGCGCATGCACGACGGCATCGAAGGTCGGCCAGTTGGCCGCGAACCACTTCGCTACGATCGAGCCCGACAGCGGCTGGGCCGATCGCCTGCGCGAAGTCGGCCGCCGGGCCCTGTGGGAGGGCGCGCAGCCGATCCGGATCGAGGAGGTTTCGTAAATGGAGCTGTTGCTCTTCATCGCCATCGGGTTCGGGGTCCTCGTCTATCTCGCCCGCGAGCGCTTCGGGCGCGGCGCGGATTCCGCGGCCAGGCGCGCTAAGGAGGGCGAGCCGATCGGCTACGGCGAGTTCGTGAGCCCGAAGGGCACCAGCCCGGGGGCGTCCGTGAATGTGGGCTGGTTCGGTCGCACGCACGAGAACGATGGTGCCGGCCGTGGCGGAACCAGCGCCAGCGAGTAGGGGCTGCGCGCCCTGACCAACGCGACCGCTCCATGACGGCGGAGTTGCTCGTCCGCGGCGGGACCGTCGTCTCGGCGGCCGGCTCACGAATTGCGGACGTCGCGGTCCGGGCGGGCTTGATCGAGGCGGTGGAAGCGGATCTGTCCGGACTCCAGGCGGCCACGGGTGAGGTCGTGGATGCGACGGGCCTGCTGGTCCTCCCGGGTGCGGTTGATGTGCACACGCACACGCGCGTGGCCACGGACGCGGAGCCGGACCGCTTCTTCCAGGATTCCGTTGCCGCTGCGTTCGGGGGCACCACGACATTCCTCGCGTTCAACAACCCCGGTACCGGTGCGTCGGCTGCCGCGGAACGGTCCTTGCTGGCCGGGCTGCGCGAGTGGCGAGCGGCCACGGAGCGAGATTCGGCGATCGACTACTCGGTGAGCCTCGCGATGAGCGGGCGCATGGACGATCCGATCGCCGAGTTGCCCACGATGGTCGACGCGGGTGTCGCGACCGCGAAGGCATTCATGGTTTTCGACTTCCGGCTCGACGAGCGCCGGATCTACGAGGCGATGCGGGTCCTCGGGTCGCGCGGCGGAATGCTCCAAGTGCATTGCGAGGATCCGGTCCTCATCGATACCGCTGTTGCCGACGCGCTGGCGCGAGGCGACACAGCGCCCCAGTTCCACGCGTCGACGCGCTCGACGGAGGCCGAGGCCGTGGCGACGCATCGGGTCATGGCGTTCGCCCGCGCCGCGGACGTGCCCGTGCATGTCGTCCATCTCTCGTCGGCGGCGGCGCTCCGCCACGTGCGTGACGCGAAGGCGCGCGGCGTTCGAGCCCACGCGGAGACCTGCCCGCACTACCTCGCGCTCACCGACGCCCGCTACACCTCGCCGAATCTCGCATCCGTGGCGGAGTGCGTGATCTCGCCGCCGCTCCGGCCGGTCTCTGACCAGGACGCGCTGTGGGCCGGCCTGGCCGCGGGCTCGCTGGACCTGATCGCCACCGACCACGTCCCTGACCGCATGGCCGTCGAGAAGGCGGAGGCAGTCCGCGGCGTCTCGTTCGACAAGGTCAGCAACGGCGCACCCGGCATCGAGACGCTCCTGGCGATCGCGTACTCCGAAGGCGTCGCAAAGGGACGATTGACCGTCGAGCGGATGGTCGACGTGCTCGCAACTTCGCCGGCGCGCCTGTTCGGGCTGGCCCGCAAGGGCGCCATCGAGCCCGGTCGTGACGCCGACTTCGTGCTATTCGACCCTGCCGCCTCCCGCACGCTGCGCGCGGCCGACCTGCACCACACCAGCGACTACACGCCCTATGAGGGCCTGGCGCTCACAGGTGGCGTCCGCTCCGTCTTCGTCCGCGGCCGCCCGGTCATCCGCGACGGCGCGTTCGTCGGCACCCGCGGCTTCGGCCAATTCGTGGAGCGCGGCTCCGCCGGCGGCTAGGCCAGCCAGGCCGACCGGCCTCATGACCGTAGAAGGACCTTGGACGTAAGCCGGCCGTAAGCGCGTCGCGCCACCATCGACCCCGTGGACGACATCGCCGTCGGGCGCCTGTTTCGAGAGCTGCGGGTACGTCTTGGTTGGCCGCAGCGAATCGTGGCAGCCAAAGCCGGGATCTCGCCTTCGACCTACTCGGAGATCGAGCGGGGGCAGTTGGATCGGAAGACTCTCGAAATCCTGCGACGCGTCGCCGCGGTCCTCGAGGCGCGGCTGGTCATGGAACCGCGGTGGCGCGGAGCAGCCGTCGACCGGATGCTGTCATCCAGGCACGCGGCGATGACCGAGGCGGTGACGCGAATCCTGATCGCCGCCGGTTGGGAGGTCCGGCCTGAAGTCTCGTTCAACCATTGGGGAGAGCGAGGCGTGGTCGACTTGGTTGCCTGGCATGCGAAGGAGCACGTCGTGGTCCTCATCGAGCTGAAGACCGAGCTCGTGGACGTCAACGACCTCCTGACCGTCACCGATCGGCGGCGACGCCTCGCCGCAGCGATCGTGAAGCCATTCGGATGGGTACCGCGGGTCGTTGGTCAGTGGGTCGTCGTGGCGTCGAGCCGTACGAACGAACGGCGCCTCGCCGACCACCGAGCATCGTTGCGTGCTGCGTTTCCAGCCGATGGCCGCGCGGTCTCGGGCTGGCTCGCGGATCCGTCGCTGCCCATTTCTGCCCTTTGGTTCCTGCCAGATTCCGCCCCGGGCAGCGTTAG
>JBDSZH010000006.1:0-25122 GCA_039925225.1 Candidatus Limnocylindrales bacterium
ACCACCGAGCATCGTTGCGTGCTGCGTTTCCAGCCGATGGCCGCGCGGTCTCGGGCTGGCTCGCGGATCCGTCGCTGCCCATTTCTGCCCTTTGGTTCCTGCCAGATTCCGCCCCGGGCAGCGTTAGGCGCCGTAGAGCACCCCGACTCCGCGTCCGCGTCTCGCCTCCGAGCGTGGATCCAACATCCGAGATCGCCTGATTCCGTGCTCGTCGGCGGTTGGCGGTTTCGCTGGCGCCGGAAGGCGCCTAACACTGGTCCGGCCGGAATTAGGCGGGATGGGCGGGTTCTGGCATGCGCGCTGCGGCGGCGCGGCGTTCGCGCAGGTGGAGGCCCAGGTCGAAGGCCGTCTTGAGGATGACCAGTACGAGCAGGGCGCCGATCGGCGCGCCGAGGAAGGCGACGAGGAACGATCCGAAGATGATCGTCAGGTGGAGGACCACCACGCGGCCGTAGACCGAGCCCATCTGGGTCGCGGGCGAGGCGGTCAGGTACTCGGCCCGCCCGATGTAGTTGAAGAGGAACGAGGCGCCGTGGCTCAGGAACAGGGCAACCCCGGCGATCGCGACGGATTCCCAGTTGACGGTGCCGAAGGCATTGCCGTCGTCATCGAGCGCGAACCCGTTGCAAAATGCCGGCAGCGCGAAGACGAAGATCCCGTGCACGAACCAGAACATCCCGTAGTGGAAGAGGAAAAACGCGGCCATGGCCGTCCGGCCGCAGCCCGCCAGCCGCCCGCTCCCGGCGAGCGCGCCCCGGGCGCCCATCCCCGCAACTGCGCGCTGCGCCGGATTCCCGGTCGCGGCGAGTGCGGCCTGCTCGGGCATTGCAGGTAGCGTCAGAATGACCGAGCCATGGGCGAGCGCGATCTTCGGGATGTTCCAGAAGCCGACGATGCCGTTTTCGAGCCAGTACAGGACCAGGATCGTCAGCAGGCTCCAGCCGAAGAAGAGCACACCGACGACCGGAATTGCGTTGGCGGCGATGAGGAACATCGCGGAGCGCGAGGTGGTCGTGCGGCGATAGGCGGCGAGCGCACGCCCGAGCGTATCCACGGTCATCGGGCGTCGCCGGTCATCGCAATCGATCGTACGCGGGCAAGGTCAGGAACTCGGTGAAGGCGTCGCCGAGGACGAGCCGGTCGAGGAGGTTTGCGGCCTCGGAGAGACGGGCGCCGGTGTCCGCGGCAGAGGTGTTGAGCGCGGCGAGCTCGTCGGATCGGATCGCGCGGTAACGATCAGCGGTCAACATGCCGCCACCTGCGAGCGGCGTTCCGGAAACCCGCCACTGCCAGAGCTGGGAGCGCGAAATCTCCGCGGTGGCGGCGTCCTCCATGAGGTTGTTGATCGCGGCTGCGCCGTTGCCGCGGAGCCATGAGTCGAGGTACTGGAGCGCAACCGACACGTTCAGCCGGACGCCCGCCTCGGTGACCGCGCCGCCTTCCACCTGTAGATCGAGCAGCGCCGTGGGATCACCCGGGACCTCCGAACCAAGTGGCGCCTCATCCACTCGCCGCGATCGCTGGTCGGACGACGCGCCCAGCACGCCATCGAATACCTCGGTCGCAAGGGGCACCAGGTCCGGGTGGGCGACCCAGGTTCCGTCGAAGCCATCGCGCGATTCCCGCTCCTTGTCGTCGCGGACACGGCGCATCGCCGCCTCGTTCACCGCCGCGTCCCGGCGGGAGGGGATGAACGCCGCCATGCCACCGATCGCGTGCGCGCCACGCCGATGGCAGGTGAGCACGAGCCGCTCCGTGTAGGCGCGCATGAACGGAACGGTCATCGTCACTTGGGCGCGGTCAGGCAGGACGGCGCGAACCGGCGCCGAGGGCCCACGGAACGTCTTGATCGCGGAGAAGAGGTAGTCCCAGCGGCCCGCATTCAGGCCCGCCGAGTGCTCCCGGAGCTCGTACAGGATCTCCTCCATCTCGAACGCCGCGTGGATTGTCTCGATCAGGACCGTCGCGCGAATGGAGCCGCGCGGAATGCCGAGCGCGGCCTGGGCCTGGACGAACACGTCGTTCCAGAGCCGCGCCTCGCGGTGCGACTGCATCTTCGGGAGGTAGAAATACGGCGCCGTGCCACGCGCGAGACGCTCGCGCCCGTTCCAGAACAAGTACAGCCCCGCATCGAACAACGACGCCGAGACCGACTCGCCATCGACGACCACATGCCGCTCCGGCAGGTGCCAGCCACGCGGCCGGACCAGCAGCTGCGCGACCTGCGGTCCGAGCCGATACGACTTGCCCTCTGGTGAATCAAAGGCCAAGCGCCCGCGAACCGCCTCGAACAGCGCTGCCTGCCCGCCCACGACGTTCGACCACGTGGGCGAAAGTGAGTCCTCAAAGTCCGCCATGAATGCCCGCGCGCCGGAGTTGAGCGCATTGATGATCATCTTCGGCTCGGCGGGGCCGGTGATCTCGACCCGCCGGTCGAGCAGGTCCGGCGGCGCCTCCGCCGCCCGCCACGTGCGGTCCAGCCGGATCGCCGCAGTCTCCGGCAGGAGGCCCGGCGTTGCCCCGCCGTCGATCTCCGCCTGCCGCTCCGCCCGTCGCTCCAGCAGGGCAAGCCGGACCGGGTTGAACGACCGATGGAGCTGGGCGAGGAAGGCCAGCGCGTCCGGCGTGAGGATCGATTCCGAGCCATCGACCCGCGGTCCGACGATCGAAACGCCATGGGGCAGCTGTTGGCGCGCGGTCATGGCGCAGCTCCCCGTCGACCGACCGGATCAGCCGGCAGGGCGCCGGCGCACCGTGGCGTCGATCAGCCCATGCGGCTCGGTGGTCGAGACGAACACCTCGCCCGGGTTGTCCAACCCGGCTGGCGAGAGGTCGACCTTCCAGTGGTGAAGGTTTGGCAGCACCATCCGAACCCATTCGATCGATGGCTCGGCATTCATCATCGCCGTGGCCATGATCCAGATCGATTCCTGGACTGACCTGCTGAAATGCTCGGCTAGCGAGTCCATGAGCACGACCGTCGCATGCTTCCAGGTGGCATCGAAGTCGAACGAATCGCCCTTGGCGAGGTCGGACTGGTAGCCCCAGGTCGCGCGCACCTTCGTCGCCATCAGCCGATCGTCCACATCGGGCAGCGTCGTGTACCTGTCCCGATCGAAGCCCGTGAACGCCGACTTGGTCGTCTTCATCACGGTCAGGTCGTCGATCCCGGCGATGACTTCCGTGACCCCGGATCGATCGACACTCGCTGACGCCAGGCGCGAGTAATGGCCGTGGCGTACGAACGCGTCGGGCGCCTCGCCGTCACTGATCCGGATCCTCCGCCACTGGTGCTCGACGATCTCGATCGTGGCGCGGCGGCAGACCTCGTAACCGGCGAAGTGGCGGGCGAGCTTAAGTCCGAATGCCTCGGGCGACCCCGTGAGTCGGTCGCGGGCGAACGCGTACACCGTGTTCTTCATCGTGTCGGTGGCGATGACGCCGGCGTTGTCGCCGCGGGTGTGGACAGCCTCGAACTCGCCCTCCAGCGAGACGGCGACGGTCAGGTCGCGGAGGTCGTGCTGCGTTGGGCCACGGCGGACCGTGACGAGCCGGATTCGCGACTTGCCGTAGCGGTTCTCGCCGAGCTCGTACGCCTCGAGGGCCGGGTCGAGTTCCGGGTCCAATCCGGAGTCCTCAGTCACGCGGCGTCTCCGACTCGGCGAAGTGGCGCTGGCGATCCATGGCGATATCAACGACCGCATCGAGCGCCCGATGGAGCTCCGAATCGCGCTCCCGTGCCAGCGCCTCGTTCATCCCGGGGAGGAGCTCGGAGCGCGATCGACCAGCCACGAAGACACAGTAGCGGAAGCCAAAGCGCGCCTCGTAGGCGTGGTTCAGCCGCTCCAGCTCGGTCGCGAGCCGGTCGTGCTCGCGGGCGGCATCGGCGGCCCGGGTCGCGGCAACGTCGCGGTCATAGCCCTGCTCGCCAAAGGACAGCTTCGACACGGACGCGGGTGGCGCCCCGAGGCGCGGATGCGCGTCGACGAGCTCGATCTGCTCGGGCTCTGGCATCCCGTGGGCAATCGATCGCGCCGCGTCGAACAGCACCGCCCACGATCCGAATGGCCGGGCCGCCGCCAGCCTCGCGAGGAATCCGGGCGCGCCCTCGAACAGGGGCGCCACGCGCGCCGAGAACGCGTCGGCGGCTTCCGTGTCGGCGTCGGGCGGGAACGCAGGATCGACGATGTCAGTGCACGGTGGTGCGCAGGAACCCACCGAGGGCCTTGGGCTGGATGACGAGATCCACGCCGGCCGCCAGAGCGGACTCGCCGAGCTGCGTGAGGAACTCCTCCGGCGCGGGTCCGTAGACCTCCCAGCCCGCGGGCTGGATGTGCTCGTAGGCGGCCCGTGATCGTTCGTCGGCGCCGAACACATGCGTGGTAAGCGCCTCGCCGTCCGGGAAGACGTGGACGATGGTGAGGTCGCCGCCGCCCTCGGTCAGGTAGCCGAGGTACGACGCCGTGCGCGGCTTCGATTGTTCGAGGTGGAGGACGATTGAATCCCACATCGCCCGGAACGCGGGGAGGTGGCCCGGCTTCACCTCAAAGTGGCTGACGAAGACGACGGCCTGGTTCGTGAACGGCATCTCTGGGCTCCTTTCCAGCGTCACCAGCCGCCGGCATCGCGCAGGAGCCGGTGCAGGATCCGGGCGGAGACCGTCCGACGATAGTCGGCGGTCGAGCGAACGTCGTCGATCGGGTTGAGCTCCCCGGCGAGTGTCTCGGCGGCGAGATCCGCCACTTCCGGCGTGGGGCGGGCGCCCTCCAGGACCTGCTCGGTGGCGCGGGCGCGGATGGGCGTCGCGGCGACGGAGCCCAGTGCAACGCGGACGTTCTGCCACCCGGTTGACCCGAAGTCCTCCCAGGCCAGGGCCATCATGACCTTGGAGATCGCCTGCGCGCGCCGCGTCCCCACCTTCCGGAAGCGGACCTCGCGGCCCGGCGGGAGCGGAAATCGGACCTGGAGGATCAGCTCGTCCGGCGCGAGCGCCGTCTTGCGGTAGGCGATGAAGAAGTCCTTCGCTGCGACCTCGCGCTCGCCTCGCTGCCCGCCGAGGAGGATCACCGCATCGGCGGCGAGCAGGATCGGCAGGGTGTCGCCGGCGGGAGAGGCATTGGCGATGTTGCCTCCGAGCGTGCCCCGGTTCTGGATCTGCGCCGCGCCGATCGTCGCCGAGGCCTCGACCAGGGCCGGCAGGTGCTCACGGCACAGGGCCGAACGGCGAATCTCCGTGTAGGTCGTGCGCGCGCCCAGCACCAGGCTCCCGGCCTCGAGCTGGATCCCGCGGAGCTCGTCGATGCGCGACAGGTCCAGCATCCGCTCGGGGATCGGCCCGAGCTCGCCGGTGATCGCGACCATCACGTCCGTGCCGCCCGCAATCGGCCGCGTCAGGCCCGCGGCGAGGCGCTCGTACGCCTCGAAGAGATGCTTCGGCGTGTCGATCAGCGGCTCGGCAGGCATCAGGGGCCCGACGACTTGCCGGAGCGCCGACGGCGGACCAGCAGCATGATCAGCGCGGCGATCAGCGCGAACCCACCCAGGATCGTCCGCGGGCTAAACGCGATGTTGATGTCCGCCTCGGGCCGCTCGGGGATCACGGGCCTCGTCATGTCGCTGGGCTCGCTACGGCGGCGATGGCATCGACGATCTTCGTGTAGCCGGTGCAGCGGCACAGGTTACCGGCGATGGCCTCGCGGATCGACCCGTCGTCGGGGCCGCCGCCGGCGTCGAGATAGGCGCGCGCGGCCATCAGCATCCCCGGCGTGCAGATCCCGCACTGCGCGGCGCCGTGCTCCAGAAAGGCCTCCTGGAGGGTGTCGAGCGAGCCGCGCTCCCGTGCCGCGAGCGAGAGACCCTCGACCGTCCGGACGATTCGGCCATCGACCTGGCAGACCGGCACCAGGCAGGCGTCGACCACCTGGCCATCGAGCAGGACTGAGCACGCGCCGCACTCCCCTTCCCCGCAGCCCTCCTTGGTCCCGGTGAGCCCGAGGTCTTCGCGCAGGACGTCGAGCAGCCGGCGCATGCCGGGCACCTCCACCTGGGCGGGCGCGCCGTTCACGAGGAACCGGTACGCGCTCACGCGGCGGGCTCGTCCATCACGCCCACCAGCCGGCCGGCCGGGCCGGCCCCGTGCATCGCCGCGAGGATCCGCTCCGGCGTCGCGGGCAGGTCGTGGATCCAGACGCCGGTTGCGTCGTGGATGGCCGCGACGACCGCAGGCGCCGCCACGTCCATCGGCAGCTCACCGACACCTTTGGCGCCGTGCGGCGCGCCGCTGAACGGCGCCTCCACGAGGATCGTCCGGATGTGCGGCGCGTCCAGGGCCGTGGGGATCAGGTACGTGGCGAGGCGATCGTTGAGATATTTCCCGTCGCGGACCTTCATCTCCTCGATGGTCGCGTAGCCGACCGCCTGGAGCGTGCCTCCCTCCACCTGGCCCTCGCACAGGATCGGGTGGATCACCTTGCCGACATCGTCGACCGCGATCACGTCGCGGACGAACACCTCGGCCGTGTCGAGGTCCACCTCGACGCTCGCCACCGCGGCCGCCCAGCCGTAGGCCGGGTAGGCATCGCCCATGTACGTGGCGTCGTCGAACACGACGCCCGGGTAGGCCTCGAACTGCTGGTCGATGCGCGTGGCGCCGTTCGCCTTGGCGTCGTCGCGGAAGGCTTCGTGGAACGGCACGCCAGCGCTGCGCTCCTCGACGGCGGCCTTGAGCTTGCGTGCAGCAAGGATCACGAGTCCGCCGACCACCATCACGGTGCGCGAGGCGACCGTCGGGCCGGAATCGAGGACCTCGGCGGTGTCCTGGGCCGCGTATTCCACCCAGTCGACCGGCACGCCGAGCTCCGTTGCAACCATCTGCGGGAACACGGTCTTCGTGCCCTGGCCCATCTCCGTGTTCGCGGTGAGGACGCGGAGCCTGCCATCTGCCGTCAGCTCCACCGAAGCCACCGAGGCGAGATACACCTCGCCCGAACCCGTGAAGCCGGCGCCATGCCATGCCAGCGCCAGCCCGATGCCGTTCGCGACCCGCCGCTCGCCGCTCCGCAGCCGGCCGGCAGGCACCGTCCCAGAGCCGCGTCGCTCCGCGGATTCGTGCGCTGTCCGCTCCCGAATCCGTTCGAAGTGGCTGGCGCCGAGCGCCTGCTCCAGCACCTCCTCCGCCGCGACGCTCTCGCGCAAGACCTGGCCGGTTGGGGTCGTGTCATTCAGGTGGTAGATGTTCCGCCGGCGGAGCTCCGCGGGGCTTATCTCGAGGCGTTCCGCGATCCGATTGAGCTGCATCTCCGCGGCGAACTCCGTCTGCGGCGCGCCGAAGCCGCGGAATGCACCGTTGGGCGGCGTGTTGGTGCGGGTGGCACGCGCGCGCAACCGCACGTTCGGGCAGCGATACGGCCCACCGGCATGGAGCAGGCCGCGCGACAGCACGACGGGCGTGAGCGTGCAATATGCCCCGCCGTCCATGATCACCTCGACGTCCTGCGCGACGAGCACGCCGTCCTTGGTCACGCCGCTGCGGTGGCGCACGATCGCCGGGTGGCGCTTGGTCGTGGCGCTGATGTCCTCGTGCCGCTCGTAGATCATCCGAACCGGGCGCTTCGCCTTGAGCGCCAGCAGCGACGCGTGCAGGGCGAGCATGGAGGGGTATTCCTCCTTGCCTCCGAACCCGCCGCCCGTCTCCTCCGCGATGACTCGCGCCTGGACAGAGGTCATGCGCAGCGCCCGCTTGAGTGCCTTGTTGACGTAGTACGGGCACTGGAGCGACCCGTGGATCACGATGCCGCCGTCCTCGCCGGGCACGGCGATCATCGCGTTATTCTCGATGTACAGCTGCTCCTGGTGCCCCACCCGATACGTGCCCTCGATGATCAGGTCGGCCCCGGCGAAGCCAAGCGCGATGTCGCCCTGGGCGACCTCGTACTTTGCGAAGACGTGGTCGGACTGCTCCGGGTCGAACACCGGCGGGAGCGGCTCGGTGATGAGCTTGATGTGGCCCTTCAGCCGTCGAATCGTCTCCTTGTCCTGCGCGGCGAGGAGCGCCACCGGCTCCGCGTGATGCCGGATCTCGCCGCCGATCGGCACGAGCACGGGCTGGTCGTCCTTGATCGAGGCGACGATGTTGTCGCCCGGGATGTCCGCCGCGGTCGCCACGACGACCTTCGACCAGTCCACCTCGGGGTCCAGCTCGATCGCAATCAGCTTCGCGTGGGCTTCCGTCGAGCGGATCGTGATGCCGTGCCAGGCGCCGGGAAACACGAGGTCATCCGTGTACTTGGCCGCGCCGGTCAGCTTCGCGGGACCCTCGCGGCGGAGCGGAAAGCCCGCCGCGCGACCGGGCACGCGCTGACCCGGATCAACGACGAGGGCCCGCTCGATCGTCTCCACGCCGGACGTGAGGGTGCGAGTCGGCATCGACTCGGAGACTACCATTCGCAGCCCGACGATCAGGCTTGGTAGACGGCGTAGTCGAAGATCGTTCGGAAGCCGAGTCGCCGATACACGCGGAAGCCCTCGTCCGACGCCTGGAGGACGCCAATTCGGTAGCCGAGTGCGCGGCCGGCATCGAGCGCCGCGATAGTCATCGCGCGACCGAATCCGCGCCCACGGACATCGGGCAGCGTTGCGACGGCATACAGGCCCGCCACGCCGCCGCCGATCGAGATCCGCGCCGTCGCCACGGCCCGTCCGTCGAGCCGGCCCAGGTAGCGCAGCGGAATTCGCTCTCCGGCGAGGGTCGGGGGAATTGCCTGGAGCAACGCCGCGTGGTGGCGCGCAGCCGGGTTCGGGCTGCCTTCCGGAACGCCCATCTCGAGGGCGAGCACGCCGACGAACTCGAGCAGGGTCCCCTCGTCGAGGACCGGGACGATCTCCAGGCCCTGTGGGGTTGCCTCGTCGCGCGGGAGTGCCTCGAGGTCCATGGCCATCGCGGGCGCCGTGCCCTCGAAGCGCAGGCCGGCACGGAGCAGGCGTTCGCCGAGGTCGTCCGGAGCGTGGAATGGTGCGACCCACCACAGGAACCCGGTCCCGCGCGCGGCAAGCGCCGCGCTGATCTCGCGGATTCTCCGGTCGGCGTCGTCGCTGGCGAACCGCGCCGAGACCACGGTGCTCCGAAACGGATCCGCGTACGCGGCGATCCCCCAGGTCGCGTCCGGATCATCGTGAATCTCGACCGGCACCTCGGGTAGGAGGACGCGCGTCGCGATCTGATCCGCCTCGATCGCGGCCTTCAGGCCGTCGTCGGACAAGTCGGTAAGCGGCGAGGCGATCCCCTGGCGCATGAGACCTCGCGCTACGCCGGTCGATGGATTGGCTGACGCTCCGAGGCAAGTCGCTCGAGCAGCCCGACGGCGTGCTCCATGGGCGGCAGCGCCTCCATGTCGATGGCGAACTTGCGTGCGTTGTTCGCGAAGCGTCCGTCAGCCATGACCTCGCGGCTCCGGGATCGAATCGTCGCCGCATCGCGCTCGTCCGCCGCAACCCGCCGGCCGAGGCCCAGCGCCTCGACGCGTTCCGCTGTGTACAGCTGGTCCGCGCCGATCGGAAGGACGACCAGGGGGATGCCCAGGCGGAGCGCCTCCTTGGTCCCGTTGAAGCCACCGTGCGTAATGAACATCGCGCATGCCTCGAGCACCTGGATTTGCGGCACATAGGGAACGATGCGGACGTTCGCCGGCGGCACTCCAAAGCGGGCGGGGTCCTGATCTCGACCAATGGCCGCCACGACCTCGAACGGTTCGCCGGCAACCGCCTCGATGATCGCTTCGAAGAGGCCAGGCTGGCCGTACATGAGCGTCCCCAGGCTTGCAAGGACCAACGGTCGATCGCGCGAGGCATCGAGCCAATCGGGTCGCGTCTCAGCTGGGCGATCCGGGTTGTCGTAGCAGATGAAGTGGACCGATGGGGGATGCACGACGTCGCCGTCCCAACGGGGCGGCACGAACGCCAGTTGGAGGTATCGGAACATCATCTCGGCGCCGGGGTCAGATGGAAGGCCAAGCTCCTGGCGCCGCAGTGTGAGGGCCTCCCGGAAGACCGCGCGTCGATCACCGAGCGAGCTATGGGAGCCGGTCCCGATCGAGGCGTGGGGCAGGCCCCGGGCCTCGGCGGCGAGGCAGCCGGCAAACTCGGAGCTCTCGCGAACGATCAGGTCAGGCTCCCAAGCCTCGATATGTCGCATCAGGTCCGGAAGCATGGCCAGCGCCGCTCGCCCGGCGAAGACCTCGAGCTGCATGAACCGCGGCCTGCCGGGGTCTCCGATCGGCGGCCCGCCATAGGTCAATGCTTCGAGCGTCGGCGCACCGCCCGGAAGGTGCTGCAGGTCGCTGAGCGTGACCTCGCTCCCGAAGGCGTCGGCGCAGCAGACCGCGACATCGTGGCCGGCCGCTGCGAGCGCGCGCGCGGTCGGCATGATCGAGTTGAAGTGGCCGGTGGCGGGTAACGACGTGAACAGAACGCGCATGTCTTGTGGGCCGTCAGTCGCGGCCGCGGCGCAGGGCCCGGCCCGGAAGTGCGCCCGTGTGAGTGCCGTGGTCGACGACGAGCGTGCCGTTGACGATCACCTGGTCGATGCCGTCGGGGAACTGCTTTGGTTCGTCATACGTGGCGTTCGCGCGCACCGTGGCGGGATCGAAGACCACGAGATCAGCGACGAGGCCGTCAGCGATCCTGCCGCGATCCTTGAGCCCGAGGCGGGCCGCCGGCATCGACGTCATCTTCGCGACCGCGCCCTCGAGGCTGAGGAGGGCCTCGTCGCGCACGAACTGGCCAAGGATCCGCGGGTACGAGCCGTAGCTGCGAGGGCTTGGCTTGGCACCGATGAACGTCGAATCCGTACCGACCATGGACGCCTCGTGCCGGTAGAAGGTCCGAATGCCGTCGACGTGCGGGCCGGGCGTGACCTGGTTGATGCGCAGGCCCTCGGACAGCAGCAAATCGCACAGCACGTCGACGAGATCGCCACCGATCTCCCGCCCGACGTCGCCGAGGGTCCGTCCCTCGTAGGCGAGATTCTCCGCTCGCCCGAAATAGCCGAGCCGGATATCCGCGATCCCGCCGGCTCCGGCGTAGAGCACGCCGCGCTCCCTGAGCTCTCCCCGGATTCGCTCGCGAATGGCGCGGTCCGCGAGCCGTTCCTTGGTCGGCCCGGGGCCACCGGCCTGGACCCATGGCGGCACGGTGATGAGCAGCCGCGTGCTCGCCCACTCATACGGATACGCGTCGAACGTGACGTCCAGGCCTTCGGCACGTGCGTCGTCCACGAGCGCGAGCATCTCGTCCGGCGTCCCCGGGAACGTCGCCCGGTGGTAGAAGTGCGTGATGTGCGAGGGCGAGTCACCGCGTCGCCCGATGTCGATCGCCTCGCGGAACGGGTCCAGGAACCGGTCTCCGAGCGCGTACCGCACATGCGAGTGATAGAAACCGCCGAGCCTTGCGGCCACGGCGGCGAGATCCGCCAGCTCTGCCGTCGACGCGTACGATCCCGGCGGGTAATCGAGCCCCGACGAGATGCCGTACGCGCCCTCTTCCATGGCTTCGCGCAGCACGGAGCGCATGGACGCCTGCTCGGCGGCACTCGGGTCGCGCTCGTCCCAGCCGCTCGTCCCGAGCCGGAGCGCGGAGTTGCCCACGAGGAAGGCGACGTTGACGCCCATGCCCGCATCAAACCGATCGAGGTAGCTCGCAACCGAATCCCAGTCGTAGGCGAGGTCCGGGTGGCCGTCGAGGCCGGCATTCATCTCGACCAGCTCGGCAAGGAGTGAGGGCTCCGGGATCGGTGCATAGGACAGGCCGTCGATGCCCACTACCTCCGTCGTCACGCCCTGGCGAACTTTGGGCTCGTGGCGCGGCTCCGCGAGGATCATGAGCCCGGAGTGGCTGTGCAGGTCGATGAACCCCGGCGAAACGACCTTGCCGCGCGCGTGAACCAGGCGCGCCGATCGTCCGACGGCGTCGCCGATCGCCGCCGCATCGCGGAGCACGACGAGGCGCGCGCTACCGCCGGCCATCTCGCGGGTGACACCGACGGCGCCCGCGTAGCCCGGCGCACCGGTGCCATCGACGATCGTCCCGTCGACGATCAGGGCCTCGTAGCGGCGTCCGTCACCTGTGGTCATGGCCAGCGCATTTTCGCACCGCACGCCGGGTGCTAGCCTCCCGCCGATGCTGTTGCCGGACCGACCACCGTTCGCCCTGCGCGCGCGGGTGCTCACCCCACTCGCCGCCGGAGGCGTTGCCGACTTCACCGACGGGGTCGTCGCCATCGATGCTGCCGGGCGCATCGAGTGGGTCGGCGAGGCGCTCGAGTGGTTCGCACGGGGGCGCGCGGCCGATGAGACTCCGCTCGATCGCCGCGACGACATCGGCGAGGCGATCGACCTCCGGCCGTGGGTCCTGCTGCCCGGCATGGTCGACCTGCACGCGCACCTGCCGCAGCTCCCGAATGCGGGTTTGGGCGCCGGCCTGGACCTGCTGACCTGGCTGGACCGGTACATCTTTCCGCTGGAGCGCCGGTTCGACGCCGCGGAGGACGCCGCCCGCCTCGCGCCCGCCGCGTACCGCACGTTCGCGGCAGCCGGGACAACGACCCTCCTCGCCTACGGCGCCGTGTACAAGGCGTCGATGGACGGCGCCTTCCGCGCGGCCGAGGAGCACGGCATCCGGGCGATCCTGGGCAAGGTGATGATGGATCGGATCACCTACGACGAGACGATCGATCCATCGACCATCCTCGAGCGCTCCGTCCGCGAATCCGAGGAGCTGATCGCGACCTGGCACGGCGCCGACGATGGCCGCCTCGGCTACGCCGTTACCCCGCGCTTCGCCATCTCGTGCACCGCCGAGCTGCTGCGCGAATCGGCGGCACTCGCCGCGCGCACCGGCACGTGGTGGCAGACGCACATCTCGGAGGATCCGGGCGAGATCGCCGAGGTGGCCCGGCTATTTCCCGAAGCGCGCGACTACGTCGACGTCTACGACCGCGCCGGCGGCCTCGGGACGCGCACGATCCTCGCCCACGCGATCCACCTGTCGGACGCGGAGCTGGCGCGACTCATCGAGACGGACACCCGGGTCGCCCACTGCCCGTCGTCGAACCTGTTCCTCGCATCGGGGATCATGCCCCTCGCGCGCTACCGCGAAGCTGGGCTCGGCGTGGGCCTTGGGTCCGATGTCGCAGGCGGGCCGGATCCCTCGATCTTCTCCGTGATGCAAGTGGGGGCATACGCGCAGGCGGCGCTGCGGACGGTCGTGGGCGAGACCCGGCCCTCACTTGCGCCGCTCGACTGGCTGCGCCTGGGCACCCTCGACGGCGCGCACGCGCTCGGCCTCGACGACCGGATCGGCTCCCTGGAGGCCGGCAAGGAAGCCGACCTGATCGCTGTCGACCCGCGCCTCACCGCGGCCCGCCGCGACCTTCCATACGATGCCGGTCGCGTTGAGGCCGACGAGGTCATGAGCCGGCTGATCTTCCGCGCCCACCCGGACATGGTCCGTGCCGCCTGGGTCCGCGGCCGCCGCCTGGAAGGACCCGCACGGGCTGAAGCGCACGATTGACGCGCGATTGATGTGCGGCTGCAATCCCGCGGTCAGCGACGGTTAGGGCCCCTAAACCGCACCCGGAGCAGGGTGTCCGCATGAACAAATTGATGCGGCCATCCGCCAAACCGGTCAAGCCCGCGCAAACCGCGAAGCCGGTCGGTCGCCGGCTCGCCTTTTCGCGTCAACTGGCGATGTGGCGTCGAGGGACACTCGTCCTCGTCCCCTAACGCCCTGATGGGCGCCGCGATGGCGTCAGATGCCCTGCCGAGTCCGCGGCCGAGTCCGCGCGCTCAGCCGGTGGCGGCGGGGAGCAGGTGAGGCGAGCGCACCCCCGAGCGCACCCCAAGGTTCGTGAGCCGAGGCGCGGAGCCGCCAACGCCGCGATGGCGTCGGAAGAGCCAGCCAGTCGCGCGCTCAGCCGATGCCAGCGCAAGGCGGTGGCGAGCAGGTGAGGCGAGCGCACCCCAAGGTGCGTGAGCCGAGGCGCGGAGCCGCCAACGCCGCGATGGCGTCGGATCAGCGCGCGGCTACTTGCGCTTGGTGCGGAACTGGTTGAGGTGCGTGGTCCAGTCGGAGCCGCCGGTGGCGTTCGTCGCGCAGCTCCCGTGCCAGCCGCAGACGCAGGTGATCGTCTGCTCGCGGTGCTTGTACTGGTCGATGACGTGACGGAGGGGCTCGGGCTCACCGGTCCGGTTGGTGGGTCGGGAAAGGGAGAGGGGACGACCGTTCAAGGGAGAGCTCCTGGGCACGTTGGCCGCATCGGGTGCACCGTGTCGGGGGCACGACGTCGGGGCCGATCAGTATCGCCGATTCGGGCAATTTCCGCTGGCCCACGCCGCCCTGCCCTGCGGCCGGCCTGGTCCGCAGCTTCCTAAAGCACGCGCCCGGGGTTCAGGATGCCGAGGGGATCGAGCGCGCCCTTGATTGCACGCATCGCCGCGACCGCGCCCTCGCCGCGCTGGATTGGCAGCCACTCGCGCCGTGCGGACCCGATGCCGTGCTCCGCCGTGACCGTGCCGCCGAGGTCCAGCGCGAGTCGGAAGATCTCGTCGCGGACGACATGGGTCAGCCGGGCGGCCTCGGGATCGTCGCGGTCGAAGATCAGGTTCGGGTGGAGATTGCCGTCGCCTGCGTGACCGAACGTCGCGCAACGGACCCCGTGCGCCGCCGTGATCCGTTCGATCCCCGCGAGCAGCTCCGGAACCCGCGAGCGCGGCACGCCTACGTCTTCCATCCGGACGGTGCCCTTCATCTCCAGGGCACGCAGCGCGAGGCGTCGCGCCTGGCGAAGCCAGTCCGCCTCCGTCGCATCGGCTGCGCGGACGACCGAGGTCGCACCGGAGTCGAGAGTCGCCGCTTCCGCGGCGTCCAGCTCGGCGGCGGCAGCCGTCCCCGGCGCGTCGCTCTCCACCAGGAGCATCGCGGCGGCATCCCGGTCCAGCCCGAGCCGATGGGCATCGTCGACGGCGAGGATCGTCTCGCGGTCAAGCAGCTCCAGGGTCACTGGCACGAGCCCGGCGCGGGTCATCGCCGCGACCGCCTCGCCCGCGGCCACGACCGACGCGAAAAAGGCGAGCATCGTGGCTCGCGGACCGGGCGCGGGCCGGAGCCGGAGCGTGGCCTCGGTGATGATCCCGAGCGTCCCCTGCGAACCGACGAACAGGTGGGTCAGCGAGTAGCCGGCGGTGTCCTTGACGGTCTTGCCGCCGGTCCGGATGACCGTTCCGTCCGCGAGCACGACCTCCAGCCCGAGCACCCAGTCGCGCGTCTGCCCGTACTTCACGCAGCACAGACCGCCCGCGTTCGTGCCCAGGTTTCCGCCGATGGAACAGGTCTCGTAGCTCGCCGGATCCGGTGGATAGAACAGGCCCTCGTGGGCGACGGCGGCCTTGAGCTCCGCGTTGATCACGCCGGGCTGGGTGATGACGCACAGGTTGTCGGCGTCGATCTCGAGGATCCGATTCATCCGCGTGAGCACGATCGTCAGTGCGCCCTCGATACCTGCGGCGCCGCCGGACAGGCCCGTCCCCGCGCCGCGCGGCACGACCGGCACGCGGTGCTCCGAAGCCAGCCGAAGGATCGTCCCAACCTCCGCCGTATCCCCCGGGAACACGACCGCGCCAGGCAGGCCGGCGGCCAGATATGCCGTCTCGTCGAGCCGGTACGACTCGCGATCCAGCGCGTCCGTGAGCACGCGCAGCTCGGGCAGCTCCCGCTGGAGGCCATCGAGGAGCCCGCCGATCGCGCCCGGCGGCACCAACGCGACGCGTGGCGAAACGGCGTCAAATTCGATCCCCACGCGCGGATCGTAGCGGGCGGTGGTCTACCATCCGCGCCTTGGCATCGACAGGAGGGTGCTTCACGCTCGCGTTTCGTTGGCTGGCAGGCATCGCCGCCGCAGTGGTCCTCGCCGCGGCATGCTCGCCAAGTGACACCAGGCCGGCGCAGACGCTGCTCGTCGCCGGCTTGACCGACGCGCCGCCGGCCATCGCGGTGGCCTCGCCAGACGTGTCCTCGGACCCGGGGCCGGAGCCGATCATCGATCCTGTCGAAACCACCCCGCCGGAAGATCCGGACCCGACGGGCGCACCCGCGTTCTCGACCGCCATCCTGCCCGGGACGGTGGATCGGGCGAGCCTCGAGATCAGTGCCACGTACCGGGTGAACGCCACGATCACGGTCAAGACGGGCGCACTCGACGTGAGCACCCGGATCGTGGCGACCAACATGTCCGGCGAGGGCATCGATCGGCTGGAGCTGAACACGATCGCAGCACGGCTCGGCGGAATTCGTGTGATTTCCGCGACGGTCGACGACGTGCCCGTCAAGGTCGCGATCAAGGACCAGACGCTGATCGTGCCGCTCGGCGGCATTCTCCCCGACGGCAAGGCCGCAACGGTGCGGCTCAGCTACAAGGCGACGCTTCAGAGGGGCACGGCCGACGGCGCCTGGATGTTCAGCCGCAGCGGCGGCACGCTTGCGCTGTACCGCTGGATCCCGTGGATCAGTTCGGTCGAGCCGTTCAGCCGGCCCAACAGTGGCGAGCCGTTCGTGACGCCAACGAGCCCGCGGGTGGACGTGGAGATCCTGACCGACGCGCCGATGGTGCTGGCGGCACCGGCGGCCCATGTCGATGCTTTCGCGGCGGGCGCCGGCAACGACTGGTCGTTCTTCCTCGAAAACGTGCGCGACGTCTCAGTGATCCTCGCGCCGGACTTCAGCGTGGCGACCGGCAAGGTCAGTGGGATCCCGATCCGCGCCTACACGCGACCTGGCGGCCTGTCCGGTCCCAAGCTGGTTCAGCAGGCGGTGGACGCGATCGGGAACGCGGCGGACCTGCTGGGCGTGGCCTATCCGTGGACGACGCTGACCGTCGTCGAGACGCCGGGCGGCGTCAACCTGGAGTCACCGGGCCTGATCTGGATTCCGCGACACCAGGACGTGAGCAACCGGACTTACTCGCTCTACCACGGGGTCGCTCACCAGTGGTTCTACGGCCTGGTCGGCAACAACCAGCGGGCCGAGCCATTCGCGGACGAGGCGCCGTCGGACCTGCTGGCCCGGACATCCCTCGGGACCATGCGAGCGACGCGCTGCGCCCGAGCCGCGCTGGACCGGTCCATCGCCGCGTACCGGGGCGCCTGCTACTACGAGGTCGTGCTGGTGCAGGGCGGACGCCTGCTGGACGACATTCGCCGGCGCATGGGGACGAACAGGTTCTGGGCGGCGATGGGCTCGTACCTCGAGACCAACCGGTATGGGCTCGGTGGGACGCGCAAGCTCCTGGAGACGCTCAGGGCGGCCAGTCCGGTCGACCTCATGCCGCTGATCCGGCCGCGCTTCCCAAATCTCTACTGAGGCAGGGCGCCCTCAGGCCGGCAGGAGCGGCGTCCCTGCGCCCACGCGGCGATCGGCCCGGATGGCCTGGGGCATCTGCCGGAAGGTCTGTGGGAGCATCGGGCGCCAGGCCTGCCAGGTTGACACGAGCCAGGTCGCCACGATGCGCTGGCGCAGACCCCAGGGGAGACCGTAGCCCTCACGGACGCGGGCCGGCAGGAGGCCGATCGACGGCCAGAACAGCCACGAATATGCCCTGCTGGGGATGCCGTCGAGCATCGGCGCGAGGCGGGCCAGGATCGGGCCTGCCGCGATGGCCGCAGGCCCCAGCGGCGGGTGCGTAATGGCGTTGGCCAGCTCGCGAGCCTCAGGGCCGACCTCGATCGGGCCACCAGGGGCGAGCATCTCCGCGAGGTACGAATCGAACGCGTCGAGATCCGGCGGCAGGATCGCCTCCGGAATGCCAAACGCCCGCCCGACAGGCAGTGTCTCCGCGTAATAGCGGGCGCGCTGCGCCCGGGTCAGCGGCTCCAGCCAGGCGTCGTAGGCAGCGATCGTGGAGTCCACGAGCGTGGCGTGCACCCACAGGGCCAGCTGCGGGTCCAGGGCGCTGTAGCGGCGCCCGTGCCGCTCGCGCGCGATGGGATCGAGGACGTCGCCCCGAATGCCGCGGTGGAGGTCGCCCAGGCGCCGGATCTCGCCGCGTGCGGTCTCTGCGCTGCCGTACACGATGCGCAGGTAGGAACGGAGCGTGCCCGAAAGCCGCGTCCACGGGTCCGCCTGGAAATCCGAGTGCTCAGCAACGCCGGCTGCGACCAGCGGGTGCGCGATCTGGAGCAAGAGTGCCCGCGGTCCCGCGCCGAGCAACAGCATTGCCTCGCGATTGAGCCGCCAAGCCTCACTGCCGGGTCCGTAGAACCCGCCGTCGACGATGCTCGTCAGCGGTCTCCCGGCCGACGTCCGACGAACCACCACGCCGCCGGAAATGCCGCGGCGGCGAGCACGAGCTTGACCGCGTCCCACAGGAGGTACGGCAGGAGCCCGTTGAGGTAACCCTGGTACAGGTCACCGCCGAAGTAGGTGTAGGCGAGCCACGGCACGCCGACCGCATAGATCGCGACGCTGCCGATGAGCATCGCGCCGATGCCGCCGAGCAGGCTGCGGTCCCAGCCCAGCTCGGCCAGCCGACCGACGAGGCCCGACGCGAGCACGAACCCGACGAGATAGCCGCCGGATGGTCCCAACAGGATCGCCACGCCATGCTTGCCCTCGGCGAACACCGGCAGACCGATGACGCCGATCAGGACGTACAGGAGGGACGCCGCGAGGCCACGCCGGAAGCCGAGCGCGCCGGCGGACAGCAGCACCCCGAACGTCTGGCCGGTGAACGGCACCGGATTGCCGGGAATCACGATGTAGACCCGCGCCGACAGCGCAATCAGCGCCGTGCCGATCAGGATCAGCGCGAGGTGCCGGGCCCGGGTGTGGAGCCGTTCCGAAACACGAATCGGGACGAGGAAGTCACCGATCGTGAGGCCACGTTCCTGGGCAGGCAGGCGATCGAGGCGGGGCATGCCGATCGTCATCGAGGCGCGAGTCTAGCAGAGGGTCTCGCGCTTCCGGGTGTCCTGCGGGCTGATTCGAAGTGGCGCTGCGACCGATTCGGCCGCGCGCGGGTCAGTCGTAGTGCAGAGACTGAACGATCGAGATCCTTGATGCGGCGAGCGCCGGATAGAGGGCCGCGAGGGTCGGCAGCACAAGGCCCAGGACTGCCGCGATGCCGATCGGCACCCACGGAATCCCGCCGGGCGACCCGAACCCGCCGCCGAGCTCGAGGAGGAGTGCGCCGGCTCCGATCCCGGCGATCGAGCCGATTACGACGCCCACGATGCCCAGGATCGTGGCCTCCACGACGACCATGCGCATGACCTGGCGACGGCTCATGCCGATCGCGCGGAGGACGCCGATCTCCCGGATCCGCTCGAAGACGCCCATCGTCAGCGTGTTCACGATGCCCATCGCGGCGACAATCACGGCGACGATCGCCAGGGCATCGAAGACGCTGAAGACGCGAGCCAGGGCGTCGGCGATGGCTCCCTGCACGCGAGCGATCGGGTTGGCCTCGAGGGCAAGTTTCTGCGCGGTCGAGGCGAGCACCGGCGAGGTCGTCGCGGCGGCACCTGGGGCAAAGCGAACTGCGAACGCGTCCGCGCCAAGCACACCAAGGTTCTCGGTGGCGTCCTTCCAGCCGACGAGGATGGCCTCGCCGCTGGTGCCGGGCATGGACCGCTCGACGATAGCGGCGACGGTCAGCTCGAGCTGGTGTTCCGAGTCGATCGGGATGCGCATCGCGTCACCGACGTGCAGCCCCAGGCGGCCGGCGAGGGTCGCGGGCAGGATCGCAGCACCGCCGGCGTCGAGCGCGGTAAGGGCCGCGGTTCGATCGCCGGACACGACGGTGAGCCTGCCGTCGGCGAGGAAGTCGGCACCGACGACGGCAGCCGCGTCCACGCGCATGCCCCGGAACGCGAGGTCGAAGGACGCAATCGGGGTGACCCGAGTGACGCCGGGCACGGCCGCGAGGACCTCCTGGACGCCCTCGTCCGCGGCGACGGGCCTGATCGAGCTGACGAGCTCGTCACCGGGGACCACGTCGTTGAGCCAGGCGAAGGCGGACGAACGGGCGGCCTGCGCGGACCAGCCGAGCGCGACCACCATCGCAAGGCCGATCACGAGCGAGCCGAGGGTGAGGGTCGTTCGGCTGCGATCGCGAGCGAGCGAGCCGCGTGCGAGGCGCTCCTCGATCCGCAGAAAGAGCGCGAGAGGCAGGCCGAGCAGGCGGGCCATCGGGCGCAGGATGAACGGCGAGAGGAGCGTGGCGAGCAGGAGGACCGAATAGACCGCGAGGGCGCGCTCGGCGCCGGACGCCGCGATCACGGGCGGCCAGGCGAGCATCGCCAGGGCCGCCACCACCAGGAAGATCAGGGCGATCCACGACAGGCGCCCACGCCGGAGGCCGGGCAGGTCCAGGCGGGCCCGGAGCGCCTCCACGGGCGAGATCTGCGCGGCGGCGAATGCCGGCTCGATGGCCGCCAGGATCGTGATCCCGACGCCCACGGCGGCGGCGGTCAGCATGCCCGACACGTCGATCCTCGAGACGTCAGCGGCAAGGCCGGTCGCCTCGCTCACGGCGTCGGCCATCACCACGGCAAAGAAGGACCCGAGCAGCGCACCAAAGGCCGCCCCGACGACGCCGAGGAGCAGCGCGCCGCTGAACACGAATCTGCCCAGCTGGGCGCGTGTCGCGCCGGCCGCGCGCAGCAGCCCGACCTCGCGGGCCCGCTCGCCGACGGTCATCGACAGCGTGTTGACGATCAGGAATGCACCGACGAACAGAACGATCGCGGCGACGAGGGCCGCCGTGCCCTGGAACGAGGCAGACGATGCGCGCAGACCGGCGGCGAGGTCGGCCGGGGAGGCGAGCACGTATGGCTCCACCATGCTCGTCTCGAGGTGGCTGGCGACGGAGGTGAGGGACCCTGGTGCCAAATGCAGGTCCACCCGCGTCGCCCCCTGGATGCTGAACGTGGACCGAGCGACCTCGATCGGAACGATGACGGTGCGGCCCGAACCCGGGATCGGCCCGAAACCGGGCACGACGCCGACGATGCGCAGCTCGACAAGGCCGGCGGCGCCGCCCAGCGTCAGCTTGCCGCCGAGTGCGTAGCCGTCTTCCGCGGCGAGCTCTTCGGTGATGAGGGCCACCGGGTTGGCGCTGCCGTCGAGCGTGGTGCCCGCGGCGATCGGCAGCTCATGGAGGCGCGCGTACGTGGCGGGATCGATGCCGAGCACGGTGACCGCGTCCGCAGGCGTGCCCTTCGGCGAGGACAGCGGGAACGTCCGATGTTCGATGACCGGCGCCGCGTCAAGCACGCCCTGGCTGGTGCTGATCGACTCGACGGAGATCTTCGACAGGCCCGTCTCGAGGAAGCCGGAGACCCGCAGGTCGGCCTGGCCGACCATGTCCCGGACCGTGCGATCAACTGCTTGGTCCAGCGCCGCGCCGAGCGCCAGCGACGCCGACAGGACGGCGATGCCCAGCGCGATGCCGATGATCGTGAGGAACGAGCGAAGGGGCCGCGCGGCGACGGTCCGCCACGCCAGCCTGTCGAGGCCCACCGGGCTAGAGGCCGACCTTGGCCAGCCGCGCAATGAGGCCGGCGGCGGAGTGATCCGGGCGCCGGCCGAGGACGATCTCTTCCTGGATGTGACCGTCGCCGATCACGAGCACGTGGTCCGCATAGGCAGCGGCACGCGCGTCGTGGGTGACGAGGACGATCGTTTGCCCACCCTGGTCACAGGAGCGCCATAGGGCGTCGAGCAGCTCGCCACTGTTCGTGTAGTCCAGGTTGCCCGTGGGCTCGTCGGCGAGAAGCACGGACGGTCGCGTCACGAGGGCGCGCGCCACGGCGACACGCTGCTGCTCGCCGGCCGAGAGCTGGTCCGGGCGGTGGCGCTCCTTGCCGGTCAGCTCGACGAGGTCGATGACCTGGCGGACCCGCTCGTTCTGGTCCTTGGTCCCGCCCGCGATCGTGAACGGCAGCGCGATGTTCTCGCGGACGTTCAGGAGCGGGATCAGGTTGAACGCCTGGAAAATATACCCCGTGCGCTCGCGGCGGAGGCGCGTCGCCTGGCCGTCGGACAGGCCGCTGATGTCACGACCCTCGAACACCACTGAGCCGGTCGTGGGCCGGTCCAGCCCGCCGAGCAGCTGCAGGAGGGTGCTCTTGCCGGAGCCCGACGGGCCCATCAGCGCGACGAACTCGCCCGGCTCCACGGACATGCTCACGCCGCGGAGCGCCTCGACGGTTGTCTTGCCGAGCGCGTACGTCTTCGTGACGTCACGGGCCTCGAGGATCGGGGGCATGCGGACTCCACTCGTGGGCTGCGGGTTGCTGGGACGGAGAGCGGACCAGGTCGGGCGCTCCTCGAGCCGCTCACGCTCCAGTGTGGCGACAAACGGCATGGGTGCGACGCGACGACGAAGCAGGCCGGCCATCACTTCCCCAGGAAGGAGGCGACGACGCCCCCCACGATGGTGTCGAGCAGGCCCAGCGATGCCGGCGGATCGAGCACCTGTAGGCTGCCGCCGTCACCGTCGGTGACGATTCCGCCCTCATCCGGTGGCAGGCTCATGGGCGGTTCCCCCGTTTCGAGTGGCGGTGGCGGGTCGGTCGCGATCATGCCCTCGGGCCAGGTCGGCCAGAATCCGCCGGTACCGTGGAGCGTGTCGTCACGCCACATGGCGTACACGGCGCCGCCGAGGAGCAAGTCAACCGGGTTCGGCGTGAGGACCGGCTCGGCGGTCACCTCCGGGGTGACCTCCGGCGTCGGCTCGTCGGTGGGGTCGGGCCTGGGGGTGCCGTTGCCCGGCGTACCCGTCGGCTTTGGTGTCGGTTTCGGGGTCGGCTTCGGCGTGAGTGTCGCCGTATGGGTGGGCGTGGCGGTCGGGACCGGACCCGGCGTCTTGGTGGGGCCGGGCGTCTTGGTGGGGCCCGGGGTCGGCGTCGGCGTCGGTACGGGCGTCGGCGTGGGCGCCGGCGTCGGGGTCGCGCTGGAGCAGGAGTGCGAGAATAGGGCGACGAAGTAGTGCTGCGGATACGTAGAGCCTGTGCCCTTGAAGGCGCCGACGCCGATCCGATTGAACCCACTGCCAAGGATCAGGGCCTTGTGCGTGGATGAGTTCATCCAGCCATCGAAGTTGACCTGCGTCGTCTGATCGTCCGGATAGTTGTTCCGGCCGATGTTCTCGCCGGCGACCGTGTAGCAGATGCCACGGCGATGGAGCTCGTCGAAGACTTTCCCGCCGGGGGGGCTCGGGATGGTGTGGCTGAAGTAGTTGCGGTCCCACATGTCCTTGGCGCGCCAGCGGGCGACGTCGTTGAGTGCGGAGTTCTCGACGAGGGCGGGTAGGCCTGCGTTCGCACGCGCCTGATTGATCTTCGCGATGGTCGTGTTCTCGTCTGTGGACGAGAACGTGTAGTTCGTCCAGGCGAGGGCGGCGGTCGGTGCGCTCAGGGCGACGAGCGAAGCGACGACCAGCGCGATGCCGAGCGGCGCGCGGCGGGCGGTCCGCCGGGAGTGCGGGTTTTGGGGCATTGGCTCCTGCTCGGATTCGGGGAACGGATCTGTCGGGCAGCCGCTGACCAGATCTGGGACGACTGTCGCCCTGGGCCCCCGCTCCACGCTCCCGCCCCATGGTCCCGACCGCTCCGACCATGCGTACCACGTGCCTCACGTAACCCCACCAGACCGCACCGATTACGATCCGCGCCGTGGACGTCGTCGTCGTCGGGGCTGGGGTTATGGGCGCATGGACGGCACGCTGGCTGCGACGCGGCGGGCATGGGGTCACGCTCGTGGATCGCCACGGGCCGGGGAACCGGCTTGGCTCGTCCGGTGACGAATCGCGGATCACTCGGAGCAGTCACGGGCCGGACCGGCACTACCCGCTCTGGCAACGCCGAGCGCTCGCCCAGTGGCTGGAGCTGGAGCGCGCTTCGGGTCGCCAACTCTTCGTGCCGACGGGCGTCGTGTGGCTCGCCAGCGACGGCCAGTCGTTCGAGGCGGAATCGCTCGCGTCCCTGACGGCGCTCGGGATCCCGGTCGAGCGCTGGACCCAGGAGCAGCTTGCGGCGCGCGTCCCGGTCATGAACCCGGCGGGCGTCCCGTGGGCGCTGTTCGAGCCGGAGGGTGGCGCGCTGATGGCGCTGCCGGCGGTGACGGCGACGATCGATGCGTTCGCGGCGGACGGCGGGACGGTCATCACCGGTCGCGTGGAGCCCATGGAGCCGCCGGGCGTGGCGACGGGCGGGTCCGGCGCCGGTCGCCTCGACCAGGTTCGGCTCCGTGACGGTCGCACACTGGAGGCGGACGCGTTCGTGTTCGCGTGCGGGCCGTGGCTGCCGGACCTCTTTCCGGCACTGCTGGGCGAGATGATCGAGCCACATCGTCAGGACGTGCTCCAGTTCGCCGTCCCCGCGGGGGACCCACGCTACGCGCCGGGTTCGATGCCGGTGTGGATTGACTTCGAGCGGTCGTTCTACGGCTTCCCGTCGTTCGACGGCGTCGGGCTGAAGGCCTGCCCGGACTGGCTCGGGCCGATCGAGAGACCGGACGATTCCGCGCTGGTCGTCGCGGAATCGAGCATCGACGAATCGCGCGTGATCCTCCGGCGCCGCTTCCCAGCCGTCGCGGAGCAAGCCGTCGTGAAGACATGGACCTGCTTCTACGAGGTCACGCCGGACGCCCACTTCGTGATCGATCGGCACCCGGGGCTTGCCAACGCCTGGATCGCAGGCGGCGGGACGGGCCACGCCTTCAAGCACGGCCCGGTCATCGGCGAGTACCTCGCCGCGCTCGTCACCGGCGACGCTGCGCTCGCCGGCGAGCTTGCCCCGCCCGACAACCGCTTTGCGATCCGAGCGCGTGAGCCGCAGCCCAGCTTCCGGACGAGCGGTCGCAAACCAGTGGACGCCGGCTGAGCGTTCCGGCGCGTCGAGCGGGACCGCGTCGAGCCGGATCGCGGCCATCCGCATTACACTGCGGCACCCACGGCCTCCCGAGGGCAATGCGCACTCGGTGGAGACGTGTCCCGCGGTGGCCTTAGCTCAACTGGCAGAGCAGCGGATTGTGGTTCCGCAGGTTATGGGTTCGACCCCCATAGGCCACCCCAGC
>JBDSZH010000007.1:0-6252 GCA_039925225.1 Candidatus Limnocylindrales bacterium
CGGGGTGACGGCAATCGCGCGCACCCCCGCGGAGGCCGACGAGATGTACGAGGGCGTCCGGCGCGTCGTGCAGCGCCTGGCCGAAGGGCGCACCACAGACCGCGAGCCAAGCGCCGCCTGGCCCCAAGCCGCCACGGATGGCGCCTAGGCTCCACGCCCGCGTGTCGCGACCCCGGGCGCCGGCAACGCGAGCTGCCAACTGCCGTCCGCCAGTTTCATCCGTGGCCCATGCCCGCCGATGCGACGCGCGGACCGTGGCGCCCGCCGTCGTGAGCTTGCATCCAGGACCCTCGGGTCATGCCCCTCGGCGCCCATTTGCAGATGGTTCCACTGAAGCGGAACCATCGAGGCATAGGGCCGAATCGGCGCATCGCCGTGCAGGGCAAACCTGCGAGGCTGGCTGCCGTAGTCGATCGTGCTCGGATTCGCCGATGCGGAGTCGCTGCCATCTGCTGGCTTGCCGTCCCGGCTCCGCGCCCTGGGACACCCATGTGGCGAGCCCAAAACCCCTGAATGCACGCCAAGCGCCATCGGCGCGAGACGGAGCGAATTTCACGCTTGGCAGGCGGGCATTGGCGCGCTACCGACTTCGGCGATTCGCGGCGTTCGGGCGATAGTTCCGCTTCCTTGGAACCACTTCAAAGACGGCCGCTGAGGGAACAAGGGCACGGTGGGCACCAATGTGGCCGGGGCGGATCCTGGGCGGCCGTGGGCGGGGCGTGCGCGAGCGCGAGCAGAAGCGGAGCTACAGGCGGGTCTGGTACTCGCCAGTCCGGGTGTCGACGCGGATCGTGTCGCCTTTCTGGACGAACAGCGGCACCTGCACCACGAGGCCGGTCTCAGTGGTCGCCGGCTTGCGGGCGCCCTGGGCGGTGTCGCCCGCGAAGCCCGGCTCACTCGTCTCGATCTTCAGGTCGACGGTCACCGGCAGCTCGACGCCGATCGTCTCGCCCTGGTAGCTGGTGCGGTCGAGCGTCATGCCGTCCTTGAGGTAGGTCGTGGCCGTGCCGAGCTGCTCGCCGCGGAGCATGAACTGGTCGTAGGTGTCGTTGTCCATGAAGTGGTAGTCGTCGCCGTCGCGATACAGGAACTGGACGGGTCGCTGCTCCATCTGGGCGCGCGGCCACTTGGTCCCTGCCTGGAACGATCGCTCGACGGTCTGTCCGCGGCGGACGTTCCGGAGCGTGATCCGGACCTGCGCCGAGCCGCGGCCCATCTTGATGTGGTGGTAGTCGAGGATCTGCCAGAGCTCGTTGTCAAGCTCGATTGTCACGCCCTTGCGCAACTCGCCAGTGCTGATCATGTGGAAATTGTAGACGGGGACGATCAGGTGACGCTGTCGTCGTCTCCGTCGTGCAGGGCACGCATGCGGACCAGAAACTCGGCCTGGTCGATCTCGCCGCGGGCGAGTCGCTCGCGCAGGGCTTCCTCGGCCGGGTCGCGCCGGGCAGGCCCGTTGCGGCGGATCGCCCAGATCACGACGCCGACGATCACGATCGGGATCGCCAGGCTCGCGATCACGCTCACTATCGTGATCAGGAACACGCCGTCCATGAAGCCGCCGAAGTCGGGTGGCATGGCTACAGGATCTGGACGGCCATCGCGAGCACGGCGACGATCAGGTAGATCGAGATGCCGCCGACGACGAGGAACCAACGCACGGACGCCGGGATGGGCGACTTGCCGAGCCCGTAGTACGCCACCGGCCCGATGACCGGCACCGCCAGCACGAGCGCCATCCAGCCGATGCGCCGCCGATCGGACAGCTCGCGCCGGATCAGATCCCACATCGCGATCGAGATCCAAGCCGCATACAGCGCAACCGGCAGCACGTAGGCGTAGAGCCCCAGGAGCGTCGAGCCGATGGGCCCGAGCGGGATACCCATGATCGTGAACTCCTTCTGCACGGAACCGGACGACGACGTTGCGGCGAGCGTGGCCGCCAATGAGCGGACCACGTGGGGACCCGGGACCGCAATTTCAGGAACGGCGAGAACGACCGGTGCCGTCCCCGCGTCCGGCATCTGCGGCTGGGGCGGTGCTGCCGGCGCGGTCTGCCAATCCCCCGGGTTGTAGTTCCCGCCGAGGGCGCCGATGACTTTCGCGAGTAGCGTCAACGAAGGCGCCATGTCGCCGACGGCGGCGACTCGCGACGAGCAGCCGGCTAGCGTCTCGATCGCCGGAGGGAGGCTGGTCTGAAATTCGTTTGCCTCGAAGCAGTCGCCCCGCCGCGACGGCCCGCCAAGGGCGAGGTCGGCCTGGCCCGAGTTGCGCACCAGGTTGTGGCGAATGACGTTATCGCGGGTCAACCACATCGTGTCGTCGACGTTCGGCAGGACCGCGATGCCGTAGATCGAGTTGTCCGTCACGACGTTACCCTCAATCACGTTGCCGCGTCCGCCGGCGACCAGGATGCCGGTCCCGTACGTCGGCACCAGGAGGCGTTTGGTCGGCACCGCGGTCAACCCGTTGTCGTGGATCGAGTTGCCCGCAAATGTTGCCTCGCGCTGCGGCGCGAGCCCCTCCGAATCGAGCGTGTTCGGCGCGACCCCGGCGCCGTTGTAGGCCCACTCGCTGTTGATGACCCACAGGTCTCCGCCCGCGTTCGTGCCGGAGTAACCGAGGGCGCTGCCGACGGCGATCACGTCGTCGATGACGGCGTGGCACGGGTAGCACTCGCCGATGTAAAACCCGGAATCCGGGCTGCCAGATGCGAACGAGTGCTCGAACCGCCCCCAGACCGAGCGGAACGCGTAAATCCCGTAGTCGCCGTTCGCGTACGCGGTCAGGTACGAGCCGCGATAGCCGTTCACGCCCGTCCAGTAAAAGCCGTTGACGAGGTAGTGGCGAGCGGTCATGTTCTCGACCGCCACGCCGTCCGCCTCGGCGACGTGGATTCCGTTGGTCTTCTTGAACTCGCCGTCGAGGATCGTCGTGTTCCGATCCTCGCCACGGATCGTCACGTATGGGGTGACTACGAGGACGCTTTCCGTGTAGAGGCCGGGTGCGACCAGGACGAGGTCGCCGGGGGTCGCATTGTCTACGGCCTCCTGGATCGTGGGCCGGTCAGAGGGGACTCGGATGGTTGTGCCGGTCGGGGCCACCGGCACCGGCTCGCGCCCGGGCCCGACGTCGCCGCCGCCTGCCGCAGCGAGCGGCACATCACCGACGACGATCGTACCGGCCATGCCCGCGCCGTCCTTCGTGCCGTGGAGCGTGCACCAGAAGGGATAGATACCGGGTGTCGCGTAGGTGTGTTCGTACTCGGCGCCAACATCCATGATGCCGCTATCGAAGGACCCATCGACCGCGGTGACGGTGTGCGGATTGCGCCCGACGTTCCGCCACTCGACCGTCGTTCCGACCGGGACCCTGACAATCTCGGGCTTGAAGAAGTCGTCCCGGCCGCCGATCAGGACGTAGTCACCCTCCTCGTCCGCGGGTCCGCCGCCCAGTACCGCGAACGCCCCGATGCCCATGGCCGCGATAGCAAGGGCACCCAGGATCAACCAGCGCGCACGCATGATGGCGCGGACGGTAGCAGGTCGTCAGACCCCGACGACGACCTCGTCGCGCGGGAAGTTGGTGATGCGCTCAACCTTGCCGGCCTCGACGTCGACGATCACCAGGTCTTCGATTCGGACGCCGGTCTCGCCCTCAATGTAGATGCCGGGCTCCACCGAGAAGACCGTGCGATCAGGGAGCGGCACCTCGGGGCTGCGGCGGCCCAGGCCCGGGAGCTCGTGCGTCGCCAGCCCGATCCCGTGCCCCAGTCCGTGGCCGTACACCGGGAAGCGGCCGTCGGCGGTGATGACGTCGCGGGCCATCTGGTCGTAGACGCGGCCCATCGGCAGCGGGACGCCACGCTGGGCGGACGAGACCGCCTCCCACAGGCTCTCGAAGACGATGTCCTGCGCCGCCGCGACGACCCGGTACACCTCGAGATCTCGCTCCCGTGGCTCCCCGACGAACAGCGTCCGCGTCATGTCGCTGCGATAGCCCTCGACCTGCGCCCCGAAGTCGAACAGGAGCACGGCGCCGGACTCGACCGGCCGCAATCCGGGAGCCCCGTGCGGGAGGGCCGCCTCCGCGCCCGCGAGGCAGGCGACGTCAAAGGCGAGCCGGTCTGCGCCGCCGGTGCGGATCTTCCACTCCAGGTCCAGCGCGAGGTCCTTCTCGGTGACACCCGGGCGGATCGACGGCAGGAGCGCGGCGAGCGCCCGGTCGGAGATCGCGCACGCGGCCGCGACGCGCTCAAGCTCGGAGGGCTCCTTGCGCTGCCGGTCCGCCTCAACCCAGCCCTCGACCGGAATCAGCTCTACATCGGGTGCAGCCGACTTCAGGCGCTCCCAGGTGAGGTGGGGAATCGTCATCGCCTCGATCGCGACGCGGTGGACACCGGTCCGCGCGACCACCTCCGCCCACGTGTCGGTTAGCTGGAGCTCGATCTCGAACAGCTTCGCATCCGGGCAGTCACGCTCGACCGCGATCGTATACCGGCTGTCCGCGAGGACCCACACGTCCTCCAGCCCAACCATGAACTTGCCCGAGTCGCCCGAGCCGCTGACCTCGGACTCGTCGAATGGCAGGCCGGTGAGGTAGCGCATGTGCTCCCAGCGCAGGCCGAAGTAGCCGTCGACCCCCTCCACGACCATGCGCTTCCGCAACCGCGTCAGGCGTTCGGGCCGCGCCGCCCGATCCGCGTCGGCCCAGCGCGCCCGATCCGACGCCGTGGGCGGCGCCGGGAAGTCAGCCGGATGGGGCCAGTTGGCGGGTCCGATCCGACTCACAGGTAGCCGTACTTGCGGAGGTTCGCGTTGTGTTGCGCGAGTGTCTTGGCGAAGGCGTGCGTCTTGGTGTCCGGGATCGCCACGAAGTAGAAGTAGCCGTCCGCCTGGTCCGGCGCGAGCGCGGCGTCGATCGAAGCCAGGCTCGGGGTGGAGATTGGACCTGGGATGAGGCCGCCGCGCTGGTAGGTCTGGTAGCCCTTCAGGTTGTCGTCAACCTTGACATCCGCAAGCGGGCCGGCGGGGACCTTCCAGAAGAAGTAGGTCTTCCAGTCCGCGAACGGCAGCTTCCCGAGCGCCATCGTGTCCGTCGCAAAGGTGACGGTGGGGTCGGCGTTCAGGATCTTGGCGCGGCCGCCCAGGCCGTCAATCCGGTTCTGGTACACGCCGGCGATGAGCGCGCGCTCGTTCTCCACCACCGCCTCGTGCTCCACGATCGAGGCGAGCGTGACGATCTGGTAGAAGGTCAGGCCGCGCGCTTCGGGCACGTTGATGCGCTCCTCGCCGACCTTCTCGTAGAACCGGTCCAGTAGACGCCGGATCAGCGCCTCCGCGTTCGTGACCGGGGTCGCGCCGCCGTTGGTCGCGACGACGACCTGGTACGTGTCCGGATAGAGGAAGCCCTCCAGGCTGGACTCCTTCGGCAGGATCGTCTCGAGCCACGGGTAGTCGGCGAGCAACGACTCCGGACGCTTCGCGAGCTCGTAGAACTCCGCCGGGTCGATGCCCGAATCGATCGTCTGGAGCAGGGCCGTCATCTGCTCGATCCGCAAACCCTCGCGGAAGGTGATGTCCAGGGTCGTCACCACGACCCGCGCCCGAACGAGCGCGTCTGCAACCTCCGCGGGCGTCATGTCGGCGCGCAGGACGTAGTTTCCGGACTTCAACTCCGCGTTGAGATCGGTCTGCAGGGCGATAAAGAAGAAGGCCCGTTCGCTCCCGATCAGGCCCGCCTCCTTGAGGCGCGGCGCGAGCACGGCGATGTCGTCACCTGGGTTCACGGTGAACGTCTGCTCCATGCCGTCCGCGCTCGCGGGCGCCTTCAGCGCGCCCCCGAGATCCTCCTCAACGAGATCAGCGATGAACGGGAACTGCGTGATCGAGCTCGGGTTGTCCCACGCCCACCCGACGATCCCGGCGCGGACGAGCGGCCGCAGGGCGGTGAGCAGGACCAGCAGGACGAGCGCCGCCAGGATGCCGGCGAACAGCAGGAACCGGATGAAGCCGGGCAATCGAAAGCCGCCACCGCCGTTGCCGTTGCCGTTGCGGCGACGCGGGGAAACCGGTGGATTCCCGCGGCCGTCAGACGCCCGCCACGACGGCATCTCCGGCTCGCGCGGGGCGCGGCCGTTCCGAACCGTCACCCGGGCTGGCGCCCCGAGTCGCGTCGAGCGTCGAGCTCATCCTGAAGGATGATCGCCGCGGCCTCACGATCCACGCGCTCACGATAGCGGTCCCGCTGCGT
>JBDSZH010000008.1:0-4620 GCA_039925225.1 Candidatus Limnocylindrales bacterium
TCGGAGATCGCGATCTACACCGGCCATGCCCGCCGCGGCATCGGCCCGGACTTCGACAAGGACAAATCGGCCCAGGAGAACTTCGTGATCGGGATCAACTCGGCGCTGCACGCCGCGGGCCGTGCCGTCGCGCCGACGAAGGTCGAGCAGGCGCATTACGTCACCGAGAAGCAGAACGACCTCGAGCAGATGACGAAGAGTGGCGCGTTCGACAAGGAGAAGTACCGGGTCTGGCTGTTCGAGGCGTGCACGACCATCGCCTATTTCGACGAGCTCCGCGGCGGCATCCTCCCGGACACGATCGATCGGTCCAACCTGGACCTGATCGGCACGCGACAGCCCGCACCGCTCGACACGGAGATGCAGTCGAGCCTCGCGATGATCGACGGGATCCTCGCCGCGAAGACGATCGAGCAGGTCACCGCGGCCATGGACGCGGCGGGCGTGAAGGCCGCGCGCGCGGTCACCGGCTACTCCGACGCCGACCGCCGGGAGATCGCCAAGTACGCCACCAACCTGAACGTCCACGAGGGGGCGGGCGACAACCCGATCGCGCCCGCCGCTCCGTAGCCGGAACCGCACCGAAAAAGAAGCCGTCCCGCGGGCAGGCCGGCGCGATTCCGCCGGAAAAGAAGAACCCCGGGTGGTCGGGACCCGGGGTTCTCAGGTGTATTCGATTGGTTGCGGGGGAAGGATTCGAACCTCCGACCTTCGGGTTATGAGCCCGACGAGCTGCCGCTGCTCCACCCCGCGAAGGCATTCTACTGTAGCTGAAATCGGGGATTCGGTCAAAAGCCGAGCACGTGAGGGCTGGACGCGCCACGATCCACGCCGTCGCCCTTACATTGCCCTGACATCGGGCCATCGCCCGGCGCACGCCGCGCGTCGATGGTATCCACAACGCCGGCGAGGCCCGGCAACCGAGGAGTACGAACGCACATGCACATTCCCACCTGGCGACTCGTCCTGACCGGCGGCGCCATCACCATCCTCGCTGTCGCGGGCATCGGCTTCGTTGCGGCGTCCAGCGCCACGGTCGCACCGGCCGCGAACGTGGCGGCCGCGGACCCGACAAAGGGTCCCGACGCATCTCCGCGCGTCAAGGGCGACAAGCCCACGGCCCGCGACGGTGCGCGCGGCCTGCGGCTGCTCAAGGCCGGCAGGCATCTCGTCCACGGCGTGGTCACCGTGACGGATCGCGACGGCAATCTGGTCACCCTGCAATTCGACCACGGGACTGTCCAGTCGATCGGCAGCGGTTCGATCACGATCGCGGAGGCCGGTGGCGGCACGGTGACCGTCTCGACCGGCGATGCCACGAAGGTGCACCTCGGGCGCCAGGCCGGCACCCTCGGTGACGTCAAGGTCGGCGCGGAGGTCTTCGTCCAGAGCCGCATCAACGGCGGCACAACGCTCGCGAAGCGGATCCTGGTCGTCGTCCCGAAGACCTGATCCCCGAGGACCTGATCACGAACCGAATCGCAACCACGATGGGCGGGCTCTGGGGGCCCGCCCATCGTTATGCTCCGGGCGATGCGCCCGTACGCCCCGGACAGCCCTTGGGATTTCGACCCGGCCATCACCTACCTCACCCACGGCACCTACGGCGCCTGCCCGCGCCCGATCCTCGAGGCGCAGCAGGCGCTCGTCGCCCAGCTGGAGGCCAATCCGCTCCGGTTCCTGACGCGGGAGCTCGAGGGCCGGCTTGACTCGGCGCGCGAGGCCGTCGCTACCTTCCTCAACGCCGATCCCGAGGGGCTCGTCGTCGTGCCGAACGCCTCCACCGGTGTCGCGACCGTGCTCGAGTCGCTTCGACTCCGGCCCGGGGACGAGCTCCTCACGAACGACCACGAATACAACGCGACGATCAACGGGCTTACCGCCGTCGCCGAGCGCGCCCGCGGCCGTGTCGTCCGCGTCTCGATTCCAATGCCGATCCGCCATCCGGAAGAGGTCGTCGAGGCGATCCTCGCGGGCGTCACACCGAGGACTCGGGTGGCGCTCATCAGCCACGTGACGAGTCCCAGCGGTCTCATCTTTCCGATCGAGACGATCGTGCGCGAGCTGGACCGCCTCGGTGTCGACACGCTGGTAGACGCTGCACACGCGCCGGGCCAGGTTCCGGTCGACGTGCGGGCTCTCGGCGCGGCCTACTGGACCGGCAACGGGCACAAGTGGCTGTGCGGCCCCAAGGGCGCGGGCGTGCTGCACGTGCGCGAGGGCCGGCGCTCCGGCGTCCTGCCTCTTGTCACCAGCCACGGCCGCAACGACCCGCGGTCGGATCGGCCGATCCTGTGGAAGGAGTTCGATTGGCAGGGCACCGGCAACCCGACGCCGTTCCTCGTTCTGCCAGATGCGATCGGGCTGGTTGGGAGTCTCCAGCCGGGCGGCTGGCCGGCGCACTTGGCCGCGAATCGGGCGATGGTCCTCGCAGGCCGCGATCTCCTGCTGGAGCGACTCGACCTCGAACCGATCGCGCCGGATTCGATGGTCGGGTCGATGGCGGCGATTGCCCTCCCGATCACACCCGATGAGGCGACGACCGAGGCGCTGACGAACTCGCTCGCGGCCGAGGATCGCATCGAGGTTCCTGTCGGGCCGTTCCCGGTGCGGGCCGCCCGCGAGCCCGGCGCAGCGCCGACGCACGCCCTGCTGCGCCTGTCCGCTCAGCGCTACAACGAGCCCCCCGACTACGAGCGGCTCGCGGACGCGCTCGTCCGCCGCGGCCTCTCCCGAACGGCGGCGCGTGGCACCTCGGCTATCGTGGCGGGGTGACCGAGACCGTCCAGCCAACCATCTCGCACGACGCCGCGTCGCGCGACGCCGGGTCGCGCGATACCGCCGAGGAGCAGCTTGACCAGCTGCGGTTCCTGCATCGCGTGGCGCGGATGGCAACGACGGCGGGCACGTGGGAGGAGCTCCTCGAGACGGTCGTCGACGAGACGCGCGACGCGCTGCGTGCCACCGTCTCCTCGCTGTACCTCCTGGATCGCGACTCGGAGAACCTGACCCTCGTCGCGACCAACGGCCTGGATCGGTTCCAGATCGGGCGGGCGCAGGTGCCGTTCGGCGGCGGCGTCACGGGTCGCGTCGCGGCCACGCGAGAGCCGCTCGTCATCCCGGACGTCAGCCGGGACGACCGCTTCCTCTGGGTTCGGGGCATCGACCAGCGCCGGTTCATCGCCTCGATGCTCTCCGTGCCGCTCGTGTGGAACGATCGGATCGTGGGCGTCCTCAACGTCCAGACCGAGCAGCCGCGCGACTTCAATCCGTCGGACGTCGCCCACCTGCGCGCAATCGCGGACCTCCTCGCCGGGATCGTCGAGAAGGGCAGAATCCAGAAGGAGGCCGAGGCGCGAGCGACGGAGCTGAAGGCGATCGACGAAGCGCGTGCCGAGCTCATCGCGATGGTCACCCACGAGCTCCGGACGCCGCTCGCGGTGGTGCGCGCGTACACGGAGCTCCTGGCCGAGGAGCCGCCTCTCGACGGCCGCGAGTCGCGCGACACGGAGCGCCGCGATCGACGATCCGGCTGGTACCGCTCCACGATGGACCAAGTCGCGCGGATGGACCGGCTGGTCGACTCGATTCTCGCCTCCGTGCGGGTCGATTCCGAGCCCGCCGCGGACCTCGTGCCCACGGATATCGGCGTGGTCGTGAGCGAGGCAGCGACGGAGCTCGCGCCGCTGCTGGCCCGTCACCGCCTCGAGCTCAAGTCCGGCATCCGCCTGTTCGCCTTGACGGACCCGAGCCGCCTGCGCCAGATCCTGGAGCACCTCGTCGAGAACGCCGTGAAGTACGCCCCGCCGGACACGACGATCAGGCTCGACTGGCAGATGGCCGACGGGAGCGTGCGAATCGGTGTCGCGGACGAGGGGCCGGGCATCCCCGAGGAATGGCGCGAGCGGATCTTCGAGCCGTATGCGCGGCGCGATACCCACACCGCGCGCGGCTCCGGCATCGGGCTGTACGCGGCGCGGCGGCTCGCCGACTCCGTTGGCGCCCGACTGTGGTGCGAGCCGGCCAAGGGGCACGGCGCCAGATTCGTGATTGCCCTGCCAGCGGCAGCCGCGGTCTGATGGCGCGGTCGCTGCGCATCCTCGTCGTCGACGACGACCCGGCGATGGTCGGGGCGATCACCGCGCTTGTGGGCACGGAGGGACACCAGGTCATCACCGCCTACGACGGCCTCACCGCCGTTCGTCGGTACCGCGAGGAGCGGCCGGACATCGTGCTGCTGGATCTCGCGATGCCCGGTCCGGATGGGTTCACAGTTGCCGGCCGCATTCGTGCCGAGGGCGACGCCCCGATCGTCGTCGTCTCCGGCGAGAATTCCGAGGAGGCGAAGGTCCGCGCCCTCGGCATCGGCGCGGATGACTACCTCGTGAAGCCGTTCGGGCGCGCGGAGCTGCTGGCCCGAATCGCCGCGGTCATGCGCCGCGCCGAGCGGATGCCCGCGCCGCCGCCATCGGGCGCGGAGGGCGATCCGGGCGCCTCGTCGCTCCAGTCGGGCGGCCTCGTCCTCGATCTCGGACGACACGAGGCTCGCATCGGCGACCACCCCCTCGACCTCACACCCATCGAATTCCGCCGCGCCGAGGCGCTCGTTCGCGCCGGCGG
>JBDSZH010000009.1:0-3387 GCA_039925225.1 Candidatus Limnocylindrales bacterium
GTTGCGACTTGCACCTCCGGGACGGCCCACTCCAGCCAGGAGCCCCACGTCTGGGGGTTCCACGCGCGAGGTGCCGGCAACTGTGCCGCGGCGCGATCGGAGGCGAGCTTGCGAAGGTCCATCGCGATCCCCTGCGGTGCGTGGATGAGCGTCGCCACGGGAACGCCGGCGGGGCCGAGCGGGCGCCACACTGGCAGGAGCGCGATCGCCGCGAAGAGGAGCACGACGACGACCAGCGCATTGAGCGGGTTTCGGCGGCCTTCGTTCATCGACGCCTCGCGCGCCGTGCGGGCACGGATTACCGGCAGGCCGGTGACCTTGACGTCCTGTAACCGGAGGCCAGGCTGGAGCTTGACCATCGCCACGGGCGCGATGAGCGCCCACCAGGCGAGTCCTCGGCCGGTAAATACGGCGAGGACCGCGAAGAGGCCCACGGTGAGGATCGGGGTGAGGAGGCGCGCCGGTGGGCGGCGGCCATCGCTGCGCAGCCGGAAGGCGATCACGCCGATCACGATCGCGAGCGAGACGTAGAAGATCAGGCCCGCGGGATCGAACGGGGACGGCGGACGCCACTCCGACACCTCGCTCGTGATGGCCGGGTTGCGGGCGAGATTCTCGATGTACCGCCACGTCTCGATCCCGAACGGCGTAACGAGCGTCGCGATTGCCGAGATAGCGCCGATGAGGGCGAGCCCGGTCGACCCGAGAAGGCGCTCGGGGAGGCGGCGCTGGGGCTGCCCAGGTGGGGTCGGCTCGCGGAGGAGGGCAACCTCGTCCACCCAGGCGAGGCCCACCAGCACGACCACGAGCGGGAAGCTGCCGTGGAGGTTCGCCCAGGCGACGGCAATCAACGGGATCAGCCAGAGGCGCCGCGGGTGCGCGGCCCGCTGCACGAGGATGAGGAGTGTCGCGGCGAACAGGAGGATCGCGAATAGCTGCGGCCTGAGCGCAAGCGCGGGCGCGGCAACGACGAACGAGCCCAGCACGATCAGCGTCGCGGTTCGCGACGAGCTTGCGATCGCCGAGCCGCCGGCGCGGACGGACGCGAGCGACCAGGCCGCCCGGAGCGCCGACAGGACGAGCCCGAACGTCAGCGCGACCAGGCCCGCCCTGAGGATCGCGAGTCCCGTCCATCCGCCCACCTGGAACACGCCGGCGAGGAGCACCTGGGCGCCCCATTGCTGGTCCAGCCACGGCGCGCCCGCGGCGGTGAAGGTCCATGTGTCGACCGCGGGGATGCCCTCGCCGGCGAGGATCGAGGCACCGGCGCGGAGGTGGTACGCGAGGTCCACGGCGGGCATCGGGACGAGGAGCGCGGCGAGCGTCGGCAGCGCGATCCCGAGGAACGTCCACAGCTCCCCGAGGCTCGGCCACCGCGCCTGGTCGTTGGTCCGGTTCGTCATGAGCCGAGGAGGACGGCCGGAACGACGCCGACGCCGTCACGGCGTCGATACGCCTGTTTCCCAGTCGTGATGACGAGCTTGTCGATGAGGTCCGGACCGATCTCGCGCTCGAGCCATGCAAGGTGTCGGACGTCGCGGTCGTCCGCTGTCCCGCCAAGTTTGACCTCGATCGCCAGCACGCGCCCGTCCTTGCGTTCGACGATGAGGTCGATTTCGCGTTCGCCGCCCTTGGTCCGAAGATGGAACACGCGAGCCTCGGCTGCCTGCGCAAGTGTTCGCACGCTCATGACCGCCAACGACTCGAAGAGCGCGCCGAGAATTGGGCCTTCTCGCGGAACCGCCGGCCCCGCCGGCGTTCCTGCAAGCAAGGTGTCGACAGAGAGACCCATGAGCCGCGCCGCCAGCGCCGGGTCCACGAGGTGGTGCTTCCGAGGTTGGGAGAGCCGACTGATCCGGTTGCGCGTCGGTAACCAGGCAGCCAGAGGCTCGAGAAGCCACAGGCGTTGGAGCACGTCCTCGTACTGGTCGATCGTCGGACGCGCCGGCCGATCCCCGGTTGTCCCGGTGGCTGCAACGCGGATCGTCTCCCGGCTTGCGGTCGAGCTCGTGGCGGCGGCGTACGCCGTCAGCCAGTCAGTCAACCTGGCCGGATTTCGGATCCGCAAGCCGCCACCCTCGGGAACATCGTGTTCAACGACTTGCGCGATGTACCCGTCCAGCTGCGCCCGGACTTCACGATCTGAAGACCCTCGGATGCCCGGCAGGCCAGAGCGGACAATTTCGCCGGCGTAGTCGGCCAGCGTTACGTCGGTGTCCCCTGAGAGCTCAAGCCGCGCGCCCGAGAGGAGGCCGGAGAGACTCACACTGGGTGTCGCGAGGCCTCGCTCTGCGAGGGACAGTGGCCGCATGTGGAGATTCACGATCCGCCCGGCCCCGGAGTGCAGCGGCCACTCGGTCGGCGCCGCCGAGCCGGTGAGGAGGAAGCGACTGCCTTCACGGTCGTCGTCCACCGCCCGACGGACGACATCCCAGGACTCCGGCAGGCGTTGCCATTCATCGATCAGGATCGGTCGCGGGCCCTGGACCAGCCTTGACGGATCCGCAGTGAGGATTCGCCGCTCATCGGGGGCGTCAAGGCGATGGATCGTCGCGGCGCGACGCGATGCGGTCGCGGTCTTGCCGATCGCGCGTGCGCCCGTGATGGAGATCGCGGGCAGATTGGACAGCGCATCCAACTCGCGATCGATGACGCGCGGCAGGTATTTGTCGACCGCCGCGAGTGGTGCGAATGGCTGGCTACCTGACAATGCGGCGCCATCGTACTATCACATTCGTCGCCTGCCAACTATACAATTCGTCGGCTCTTGCCGGTCAGCCAGCCTGCGGTGCCACCGCGGGCTTGGGGCGCAGGACTTGCGGCAGGAGGCGCTCTCGGAGGAGCCACGCGCGGGCGGGGGTGAGGCCAGGCTCTTCGCGGAGGGGGATCACCGCCACGAGCAGGGTGAAGACGTTGACCCACAGGATTGGCATGGCGAGGAGGATGCCGATCGGGACGGTCCAGTGTCGATCGGTCCGGGCTCCCCAGACAATGATCGCCACGGCGAAGGGCAGGCGCGCCCAGATCGGGATCGCGAGGTACGCGCCCTCCACCACTTGCTTGTCCAGCATGCTTCGGCGCAGCAGGTCATACCAGTCGTGCCAGAGCTGCGGCGCGAACACGGCGGATACGGCCGCGATGGCGACCGTTGCGGCAAGCGCGATGGCGAGATTCCGCCACTCCCGGCGGACGACGAACCACAGCAGCCCGATCCCAGGGGCGACCTTCGTCAGCAGCGGGAACGCCCACACCGCCGGGTAGCGGAAGCCAATCACGACGGCGGCGGCAATGAACACGTCGATCTGCCCGAGGTACAGCTCCAGCGCGACCGCGCCGCTGAACAGCAGCACCGGGAACGACCAGCGGCCCACCATCCAGACGAGCGTT
>JBDSZH010000010.1:0-16291 GCA_039925225.1 Candidatus Limnocylindrales bacterium
ATCGACGCCTTCTCCGCCGCCCGCATGGCCGACCGCTACGAGGACCTCTACGCCCGCATGGCTGATCCCGCGGGCATGCGGTTTGCGACCACCGCATAGCGACGCCACCGCGCCTGACGACACGACCGCCGCTGGTCGCACTGCAACAATGTCGCAAGTCTCGGGGCGGCGGGTGCCGCAACAGCCGAGGCGTCTCGCCAGATAGGTTGTATGGCCATGGCCATCCTTGCGCCGCTGTTCGCCCTCGTCGGCCGATTCGTCGGGAAGATCCTGACGACGACCCTGGGCTGGGCGTCCGTCCTGCTCTTCGGGCGCGTACCTCAAGACCGCCAGATCTGGCTTGCCGCGCTCACCTTCGGGTCGCTTATCTGGGTAGCGGCGGTCACAGGCGTCCTCGTGCCAGATGTCGGTGCGGTGCTGCTCACGGCATTCCCGCGTCCCAGCTGGATTCCGGAGGACGTCGTCCGGCTGGCGATGCTAGGGGTCGCGCTCGTGCTGCCCGCCGTCCTCGGCGGTGTTTCGCTCCTGCTCTTCGATCCCGAGGACCGGCCCGCTGGGCTGGCCCTGCTCCAGCAGGTCGCGCGCGGATACCTGCTTGTTCCCGCGCTCGCGGTGACGCTCGTGGTCCTCGCCGTTGCCGGCACCGTTCGGAAGCTGAACGCCGCTTTCCACCGACGGGAGGACGCGCACATTCCGATCGTCGTCCGGCCCGGCCACTACGACGCCCTCGTCGGGACCCTCGAGGAGACGCTGCGCGGCGGGGAGCTTGTCGATTCGCGGCGCGCCGGTTCGTCCGTACTGACAGTCCCGGCCCGGATGCTCGCCAAGATCGCCGGTCGCGGCATTGGGCGGCTCGTGCCGGATCGCCTGGTAGAGCTGCACGGGCCGCAGGTCGCGCTGTCGATCTATCCGGCGGACATCGCCTTGACCGGCTCGAAGGAGGCCGTGGCGAAGGCACGGGCGCTGGTGGTCCGCGACATCCCGTCGCGTGACGCCTGGTTCACGACCTCCAAGGAGGCGCAGCAGGTCGAGGACCGGATGGCCGCCCTCGAGGCTGCCGATCCGGCCACGCGGGAGGCTGAGCTGCCCGCGCTGGACCGCCGTCTGCTCGACCTGACGGTCGACCAGGACACCTTCGAGGTGCTCTACCGCCGACGGCTCCAGCTCGCCGTCGCGCCGGCGCTCGATGTGCGAACCACGGAAGAGCCTGCGCCGCCGGCCGACGACCGGCCGCGGCGGATCTCGCTCGGCTCGGCGATCGGGCTGGCCCTTGCGGCATTGACACTGGGCGACCTGCTGCTGGCCGGCTGGGCGGCGCTCGACAACCGGCGCCGCGGCGGCAATGGCCGTGGCCTGACGCGAGGCTCGGACTAGCCCAGGTCGACCCGCCGCGCATTGCCGTCACGGAACTGCAACCAACCACCGCGCTGGACCGGCATCGGCGAGACGGCCCGTTCCCACACTTGATGAACATGCCTGACGTGCTTTCCGACATCCTCGCCAACCCCCTGGTGGGCGCCGCCGCGACCGCGATCGTCATCGTGGCGATCGGGCTCTGGCTGGCCGCCGCGTGGTGGGCGTATACCGACGCCGGGATGCGGTCAGATTCCGGCCTTGTGGCCTATATGGCGGCCGGGTGGATCCTGATCTCGACCCCGTTAACCCTGCCGTTTGCGCTTGCGATCTATCGGCTCGCGCGTCCCCAGCAGACGGCCGCGGATACAAGGGCCATCGGGCTCGTCCGCGCCCTGAGCGAGTCTGGCGCCGCCCCGGCCTGCCCGGCCTGCAGCGCGATCATCGACTCGAGCTGGCTGCGCTGCCCGGCGTGCGCGGCGTGGCTGGCAGCGCCCTGCTCCAAATGCGGCGTCTCGTCGGCGCCCGACCTCGAAGCGTGCCCGTACTGCGGCAGCGAGGCCGGCAGGACGACGCCGCGCTCGATCCCCACACATGAGAAGGCCGCCGCAAGCGAAACGCCCGCGGCGGCCATCGTGGCGATGCCTCAGCGGCGCATCATCTCGTCCTTGCGGCCGGCCTCGTACGCCGCGTCACGAGAAAGCTCATCGGCCTCCTTGTGAACAGCGTCGCCGACGTCCTTGACCGCGTTGCCAATCCGATCGCCGACGTTCGCGGCCTTGTCGCCCAGCGACTCGTCGCCGTCAATCTTGCGCGCGCCCTCCTTGACGTCCGCCGCGAGGTCTCGGGCCTTTCCCTTCAGGTCACTCATTGGGTGTCCTCCGTGGTGCACGGCGTGCGCCGCGCTTCACTTGACACTACCCATCGACAGCTGCTCGATGCGCTCTGGGAACTGCCCAGGGAGTTGCAGCCCAATCACAGCGGCATGACCGCACCAGCCAGGAGGTAACGCCATGACCAGCGAGACGACCACGAAGGTCCCTACCACGAAGACCGCCACGAGCTCCAGCGCGAGCAGCCGCGGCGGAAAGGACATGCTCCAGACCGCGATGACCGAAGTGCGCGGCGCCGTTGACGGCGTCCGTCGGACCGTGCCCGAAGTCGCGCGCGCTTCGCGCGGTGCCTTCGACGACATGGTCAAGGCAATGGAGACGGGCTCCGACGACCGGACGCAGGCCGGCGTCACGCTATCCCTGGGCCTCGCCGTCGGCATGCTCCTCGGCGGGGCGCCGCGAATCCTCGTCCTGCTCGCGCTCGCGCCCGTGGCCGCGATGGCGCTGGTCCTCGGGGACCGGCGCGCGCGGCGCGCCCGCGCGACGAGCGCCGCCTAGCCCACCATCCAGTTCGTTTGGCCCGTCAGACGCATACCTCCACGATCGGTGCCGTGATCGCCGTCGTTGGCTGGAACGCCCTCACGGGCCGCACCAGGGCCGGCCGCGGCGTCGTGTAACGCACCTCGCCCAGTAACCGAGACGCCCACCGATTTCGGTGGGCGTCTCTCCATGTTCGCTGCATGCGCCGGCGTTTCGTCGCCATGGCGGCGCCTAGACCCGGATGATCAGCTCCAGGGGTCCATCGCGGCGCAGGACTTCGGCACTGGTCGTGTTGCCGCGCCAGCGATGGAACAGGAGGTCCACGGTGCGCTCGCCAACACGGAGTTCGTGGACCGTCACCTTGCCGAGCCACGCGGGCAGGTGCGGGCGATCCAGCTCCAGGAGCCCGTTGGCCGCGTCCGCGTGCATGCCCAGCATCGTCTGGAGCAGGGAAAGCGGCGTCGCGGCGGACCACGCCTGCGGAGAGCACGCGACGGGGTAGGGGACGGGCATGTCGGCAACCGCCCGATCGAAGCCACAGAACAGCTCCGGTAGCCGGAAGTCCGGCGAGTGCTGGGCCGCCTCGAAGATTCGCGACGCGATCCGGTCGGCGGCATCGTGCCGGCCGACCCGCTTCATGCCCGCGGCAATCAGCGCGTTGTCATGCGGCCAGACCGAGCCTGTGTGGTAGCCAACGGGGTTGTAGCCGGGCTGGCCGGTGGCGTAGGTCCGGATGCCCCAGCCGCAGTCCATGGACGGATCGAGCAGCCGGTCGACGACCGCGTCGACGCGCTCCGGCGGCACGATGCCGCTCCACAGGCAGTGCCCCGGATTCGAGCTGATCGTCCCGACCTGGCGCTTGTCGCGGTCGAGGGCGATCGCGTAGAAGTTGGCGTCCGGCATCCAGAACGACTCGTCGAAGCGGCGCCGGAGCCTTTCGGCCTCGTCGTTGAGTCGCGTGGCGAGGGCCGCGTCACCGAGGCGATCCGCGAGTGACGCCACACGGCGCTTGGCGTCGTACACGTAGCCCTGCAGCTCGACGAGGGCGATCGGCGCGACCGCGGGCGTGCCGTCGCGATGCCGGATTGCGTCGCCCGAATCCTTCCAGCCCTGGTTAAGGAGCCCGGCCGGTGTCCGCCGCTCGTACTCGACGAACCCATCCCCGTCGCGATCGCCGTACTTGTCGATCCAGGTCAGCGCGGCCAGCGCGTTCGGCCAGAGCGATCGGACGAGCTCCAGGTCTCCGGTCCAGCGGTACGTCTCGTCGAGCAGGATCAACCACAGCGGCGTCGAGTCGATACTCCCGTAGTACGGCCGATGAGGCAGCTCGCCGGTTCGGGCGAGCTCGCCGACCCGCAGCTCGTGGAGAATCTTGCCGGGCTCCATGTCCCGCTCCGGGTCGTCCTCGGTCGCCTGCCAGTCCGCGAGGACGCGCAGCGTCTCGCGCGCGACGTCCGGCATGAACGGGAGGACCTGGAGGGAGGTGATGATGCTGTCCCTCCCGAACAGGGTCGCGAACCATGGAACCCCCGCGGCGACGTAGTGCTCGCCGTGCATCGGGCCGTCGTTCCGGAGCAGGCGCAGGTCGGCGATGCTGCGCCCGATCGCGAGGTCCAGGAGCTCGCCGTCGGATCGGATCCGGGCGCACCGGTCGTGCCAACTCCCGTATTCCGCCTCCGCAACTTCCGGCTCGTCGACCTCGCGCGCGGCATCGTCGGTCGCGTGGGCCGAGGTGACGGATCGGGCAAGCCGCTCGGGTGTCGCGTCCGCGGGGAGCGCGTGCTCTGGCATCGGCGTGAGGTTGGTTGCGACCTCCCAGTGCACGTCGGCCTTGGCGCCCGACTCCACCTCGAGCACCCACCGAACCCGCACGGATCCCTCGCCGGCGGGCGCGCCGGCACCGTGCGTCGAGATGACCTCGCCCGGCGAGAACGACACGAGGGTGCGGCGCACGAGGCCGTCGAGGCCTTCGTAGGCGAACACGAGTGACTCCGGCGTGGCCTCGATCGATCGATAGGAGCCGCGCCGCTCGCGCACGCGGCCGCGAACTTCGAAGATGTCGGCGTCATCAACGTCCAGGTCGAGCTCGAGGGTGACCTGCTGCTTCGCGGCGCTGTAGTTGGTGACTTCGATCCGCTCCGCGAGCCCGCCCGCGATCCAGCGCCGACGCATGATTGAGATCGCCCGCATGGCGAGCGCCTCGCCGGCGGTCTGCTTGGTCGCCGGGTCCCGTCGCTGCTCGGGATTGGTGAGCTGGATCGTGCTCGTGTGGCTCGACGCGGACTGAGCGCGCAGCAGCGTGGGGCGGACCCCATTGATCCGGAGGATCGCGCACGAGAGCACGCGCGTGTCCAGGTCGTACAACCCGAGGCCGCGCGAATCCGGGTGGACGTCGCCGAACGGGTCGGACAGCAGGTAGAGGTTGCCGTGCTTGAGCACGCCAACTCCGCCGAGATCGGTCGCGGGGACGATCGTCGGCTGTGGCGGCGGAAGCTGGATCAGCGCCGGCGGCACGCCGCCTGCGCGATCAACGGTGGGGATGGCCACGGCTCCCATGATGCTCCGGCCGACCGAGACTGTCTCTGCCGCCCTGCGCATTGCCGCCCAAATGCAAGGGCCGCTCGCCTCGCCGCAGGCCCGGGTGCGACGGCGCCTCCCTAGGCTCAAAGGTGCGTTCCCGCGCCCGCGACGAAGCGACGCCAGTCACCACGGAGCTCCAAACCCCCGATGGACCTCGATTCCGCACGACCAACCCGCGGTCGTCCCGCTACGCCACACACAGCGCGTCTACGTGTCGCACTGCGCTCGCGGCGGGTGAACCGTCGCCCTCCCGGCCGCATGCCAATCGGGCGCGTGCTCCTGACCGTCGCCCTGAGTGCGATCCTGGGCGTCGGAGCCCTGACGGGTATCGGACTCGTGGCGGGCATGGGCGTCGTGAACACGCTCGCCCAGGGGCTGCCCGATCCCACGACCCTGGACACCCTCGCCTTCAGTCAGCCGACAATCGTCTACGACCGGACGGGCACCGTGGAGCTCGCTCGCTTCGAACGCGAGAAGCGCCGGGTGATCGGCTTCGACGACGTGCCAACGCTCATCCTCGATGCGACCACCACCGCCGAGGATCGGACCTTCTGGTCGAACGACGGCTATGACCCGGCAGCGATCGCGGCCGCGGCCGTCCAAAACGCCTCCGGGGAAGGAGCGGGTGAGCGCGGCGCGTCAACGATCACGCAGCAGCTGGTCCGCGCCCGCCTCTTGCCCGATGACATCCTCGAAAGCGGCGATCGCTACCTGCGCAAGGCGCTCGAGGTCATCCAGGCCGGACGGCTGACAGCGGCGTTTCCGGGCGAGGCAGGCAAGCAGAAAATCATCACCGCCTACCTCAACGAGATCTACTACGGCCACGAGGCATACGGCATCGCGGCCGCCGCGAAGATCTATTTCGGCGTCGATGACCTCGGGGACCTGACGCCGGCCCAGGCGGCGCTCCTCGCGGGCCTGCCCAAGGCGCCGTCGGTGTACGACCCGTATCGGTTCGCGGCCGCGGATGCCGAAGGCAAGCTCGTCGTACCCAGCCACGCTCAGCCGGTCGTTCGGCGCGACTACATCCTTCGCAGCCTTGCCGAATCGCGCTGGACGCGGCTCACACCGGACGAGCTGGAAGCGGCGCTCGCCGAGCCGGTCGTCCTCGCCGGCGAGCAACCGACGTTCATGCGCGCGCCGCACTTCGCCTGGGCCGTGCGCAGCCAGCTCGAGGCACTCCTCGGTGGGCGCGACGCGGTCGAGACGGGTGGGTTCCGCGTCATCACGACCCTCGACTGGAAGGCCCAGCAGATCGCGGAGCGATATCTCGCCGCCGGCGCGATCCTGCCCAACTTGTCAAAAACGATGGCCGACGCTGCGATGGACGCGATGAAGCTCTCGAAGACGGACCGGCGCTGGGTCGCCGCGCTGCGTGGGAAGGACATCCACAACGGAGCGCTCGTCGCAATCGACTACCGACATGGCGACGTCCTCGCCTACGCCGGGAGCGCGGGTTATTACCGCAGCGACCTCACCAGTCCCGAATTCCAGCCCCAGCACGACGCCGCAGCGGCCGGCCGCCAGCCCGGCTCGGCATTCAAGGTCATGGTCTACGCGACGGCATTCGATCAGCGCGTGCTGACGCCCGGGAGCCTCCTCCTCGACATCTCGACGGACTTCGGCGGCGGCTGGGCGCCCCACAACGCCGACGAGATGGAGCGCGGTCCCGTCCTCGTTCGGAACGCGTTCCAGCAGTCACTCAACCTGCCGGCGATACGCGCGCTCGAGCGGGTCGGGAACGATTCGGTGGCGGATGTCTCGGCGAAGATGGGCATCCAGTTCCTCGGTGGCCGCACGGCATTCCTGCAAGCCGGGCTCGCGGGCGCGATCGGGACGGTCGAGACGCGGCCGATCGACTTCACCGCCGCCTTCGGGACCCTCGGCAACGGCGGTGTCCACGTGCCCACGCGAATGATTCTGGCGATCGACGGGCCTGACGGCTCCGAGGTCTTCCGCTCGCCCACCCCGGAGGGCACCAAGGCGGTGTCGCCCCAGAGCGCGTTCCTTGTCACCGACATCCTGGCCGGCAATACGGATCCGCAGCAGAACCGGTTCTGGGCGGCAACGCTGGCCCTCCGCAATGGCCCCGACGGCGAGCGTCGCCCCGCGGCCGCGAAAACCGGCACCGCCGACGACCGGCGCGACTTCTCGACCTACGGCTACGTCGCACCGCCGGACGATCCCGATGCGCCCGCGATAGCGGCGGGCGTCTGGATGGGCAACAGCGACCATTCCGCCCCGAAGTTCACGGGTCCAGCCGCGACGTCGCTCACGGCGGCAGGCCAGGTCTGGCACGCCTTCATGCGCGACTACACAAAAAACCTGCCGATCGCGAAGTTCGACACTCCGAAGGACGTGGTGCGCGTGACGATCGACCGGTGGTCGGGCGGCCAGCCCGGACCCTGGACGCGCGCGACGATCAAGGAGTGGTTCATCAAGGGCACACAGCCAGGTGCGAAGGGTGCAGTTGACGAGCCGGGGCTCCTGTACGAGCGCGCCTGCGGTACCTGGATGGTTGATCCCGTGGCCGCGGAGCTCGGCCCGGATCGCTGGAACGACGATGTCGCTGGCTGGCTGGCGCGCGCCCGCCGCGGCAGGGGCGTCATGGGGCCGTACGGTTCCCGGACCGCCTACTGGTTCGGCGCTTCATCGTGGGGCGGCCCGTTGATCGGGCCATGCGCGCCCAAGCCGGACAACCCCGGCAACGGCAACGGCAACGGCAACGGCAACGGCAACGGCAACGGGCCACCAAAGCCCACGGAGCCGCCGCCGCCGCCGCCGGAGGCGACCTCCGCGCCGTGAGGGATTGCGCACGACGTCGCGGCGGCGACACGCCGCTGCAACATCCTGCCCGCCGCGCGTTGTCCTCTGGCTCGCATGCAACCCCGACCATCGGAGAACACGCAACAGGAGAACTCCATGAACGCGACAAGCCCCATCCATGTTGACAGCGGCGATCTGGCCCGACTCAAGGACCGGATGCCCGATCTGTCGGCCCTCGACCTGCCCAAGCTCCAGGTCGTCGGCCGGAATGCCGATCAGACGATCGATCGCCTGCTCGGCCGCTCCCGCACGCCGACCTGGGCGTGGATCGCGACCGGGCTCGGCCTGATCGCCATCATCGGCGCGATCGCCACCTATTTCTGGATGCGCCGCCCGATCGACGTCGTCGACACCGACCTTGACGACGATGCGACGACCACCCCGGGTTACGGCGACAGCACCAACGGCTACAGCGAGACGCCCGCCTATGGCGAGCTCAACACACCAGTGGGCGTCGAGGCGGTCTGATCCACGCGCGGGATCGCCGCGCGACCAGCTAGTACCACCACTCTGGCGGTCCGGACACGCAGTTCGGACCGCCTTTTCCTTTGCCCTGTTACCGAGATGCGAGACCTGGCCCAGCCCTGCTGGTGCGCGCGAAGCAGCCTTGCGGCGATCGTGGTTGCCACAGCGTCACCAACGTCATTTCGGTCCAAATGGGAGTGAAGGGGAACCAGCCGTGAGCGTGCAACCCGGCATCGGCAGCGACCTCACCGCGGTACGACCGCCGGAGCTCGCGGTGCTCCTGCGTGGGAGCTCGATGCGCCTCCTCGAGGGCGGGCTCGCCTTGGTGGCAATCGTCACCGCGTTTCTCCTCGGCCAGGTGCATTGAGCACAACCGACTGACCAAGCCAACCAACGCGTCAACAGAGGTCAATCTCATGCGTACAGATTCCGATCAGCCCGAAGGCCGCCCCGACATGGACCTGCCCGGAGCCGAGCGCGAGGGTCCCCAGGTAGACCCGCAGGACGACTTGCCCCAGCGGTTGGGTGAGCGCATCGAGGGAGGCCCTTCGGGCATCGCGACAGGTGAGCCGGACGTGCTCCCGAACGTGGAGGTCCCGGAAGGGCAGATGTGATCGTCGCGGGGCCCAGTCGCCGCCGAAGACCTGCACCACGACTGCAAGGGCTTCGGGCGGTCGGTGCCGCCTGCCGTGCACCCCTCGCGGGTCACAGTTGGGGCATCCTCAAGGAGGGAATTGACCATGACAGTCGAACGTCGCACCGTAGTCAACGAGACTGACACCCCGGTCTACGTCGACCCGGCGGTCGACCCGGCCGTCCAGCCGGCGGTCCGCACGCAGTCCGTCGTCGAGCGGACCGAGATGCAGCCGAGCGGCGGCGAGTTCATGCGCCGTGCGGTCGTGCTGATCTTCGGGATCATCCAGATCTTCATCGGGCTGCGCATCGTGCTGCTGCTCCTGAACGCCCGAGAGGGCAACGCCATCGTGTCGTTCATCCTCGACGTGAGCCAGCTGTTCGTCGCCCCGTTCATCGGGATCTTCAACGCCGATGCGCTGCGTTCGAGCGGTTCGGTCCTCGACGTCGCCGCGATCGCGGCCCTCGTCGGCTGGACCATCCTCGAGCTCATCGTGATCTGGGCAGTGAACCTGCTCCGACGGGAGCCCGTCTAGGCAACTCCACGCCTGGGCCTCACACCCTCGTCCACGGCGCGGGCCCCCTCGGGCTCGCGCCGTTTCCATGGCGCCGGCCACGTCGCAACGTTGGTGAGCGACCCACCAGCGCCGGCGTGGTCGGCGCCGCCTTTTCTCCGGCATCGCTCGGCCACCGGTTTTCTCTTGGGCACCAATTGCTCGTCGGCGGCGTCTCGGCGCTCATGAAGCACCCACCGCTCCTGCTCCTCGGTTTGAAGCTCCTCGGTATGACGCTCCTCCTGAGCGCCTGCAGCCTCCTCCCAGGCGCGAGTCAATCCCCGAGGGACGCCGCACTCCAGGCCCTCGCCGACCATCAGGCGCAGTGGGCGTCGAAGCAGATCGACGACTACACCTTCACCCTCACGGCCCAATGCTTCTGTCCGTTGAACGAGCCGATCGACATCACGGTCGCGAATGGCGTCGTTACCTCGGTGACCAAGGCAGGCGAGCCCGTCGCCCCGAACGAGGTCCAGGGCCTGCCAAAGACCGCGATCGAGCTTTTCGTCGTGGTCGCCGCGCAAGCGAAGGCCGCCAGCCTCACGGTGGAGTGGGATCCGGAGTTCGGCTTTCCGTCCAACATCCAGGTCGACTCGATCGCCAACGCGATCGACGACGAGTTCGGCTACACGGTCACGAACTTCCGTCCAGCCAGCTGATCTGCTGCCCGTCCGTCGGGCGTTTCGCCGGCGAGGGGTCGGGTGTATGGCGCGGTCCCGACGCCGGCGGCCCGGGTTCGCGAGGCGGCGATTGCCCGGTTTGGCGCTCCGCAACCTCCACGAACCGGCAAAGCGCATTCGCGAGCTGCATCTGGCGCGGCGTGTGGCAGTTCACGTGGATCAGCTCCGGTGAAGCAACGACGATCGCGACGCACCGAGCGCGCGATGTCGCCACGTTCAGCCGGTTCAGTGAGTACAGAAACTCCATGCCGCGAGGGGCCTCTTCGGGCGTTGGCGTCGCCATCGAATAGATGGAAATCGGCGCCTCCTGCCCCTGGAACTTGTCCACGGTGCCGACCCGATCTGTGAAGAGCCCAGCGGCTGCGAGCGTCTTCTGGATCCGCTCCACGTGGGCGTTGTACGGCGCCACGATCACGATATCGCTGAGCTTGATCAGCGCGGTCTCGCCATCGCGATTCGTCCAGGTCGCGCCACCGTCAAGCAGGTCCCCGATCAGCTGGGCGATCTCCCTTGCCTCGTCGATCGATTCGCGTGGGTCGCCGGCGTGGACGACGGGCGCCCAACGCAGCCCGGTGCCGTCCGCGGGCGCTACGCCGTCGAGGTCCTGTCGGGCGAGTGTGGTCTCGGTGCCGAGCTGACCTGCGTAGAAGACCTCCGAGGTATAGGCGGCGATATCCGGGTGAAGGCGCCAGGTGTCGGCCAGGAACAGCCCACGGTCCGGGTCGATCACCGGATCCGTGCCCAGGACGTGCCCGAGGGCGCTTCGCTCCGCGCCAGGTGGGTGCGATCCGTGGAGCGGCTGCTCGAGCTGCTGAGGATCGCCAAGCAGCACGATCGAATGGGCGGCCGCCGAGACCGCGATCGTATTGGCAAGCGAGAACTGGCCTGCCTCATCGACAAAAAGGACGTCGAGCGATCCCTCGAGCTCGTCATCGGACCACAGCCAAGCCGTGCCCCCAACGACGTCGACGTCGCGGTTCGCGAGCACGTGCTTCACCGCCGCGTTCGTCCCCAATTCCGCTGCGGCCGGTGACGTTGGGTCCTCGTTCTGTCCCGGCTTCTGGCCAATCCGAACAGGGACGTCGGCCTTGCGAGCGGCCTTTTCGATCGCGTCGAGCATGTTGCCGATGACCTTGTGACTGTTCGCCGTGACCCCAACACGGCGGCCCTGCCGGATCAGCTCAACGATCATCCGCGCGCCTGTGAACGTCTTGCCGCTGCCTGGCGGGCCCTGGATCGCGAGGGCTCCGTGCTCGATGGCCATGCCGAGCCGCACGGCCGCATCGAGCTGAGATTCACCCTCGCGTTGCAGCAGGCCCAAATCGACGAACCCTCGGGGTCCGAGCCGCAGCAGCAGATCTCGCGCAGCGCGGAAGGCACCTGGACCACCATCCAAGCCGTTCCCATCGATGCCCCGCTCCAGCACCCATGCCCCCACCCGCAGGAGCGCGGCCCGCTGCTCCTTGGTCCGAACGTTGTCATACGGAATCAGCGCCTTGGGCCGGCCCATCCTCTGACCGGCCGGGCCTCGCCGGATCGTGACGGTCAGACCGATCTCGTCGACCGCGGTCACAATCCCGCACGCGCTCCACGACATCTTCCTGCCCTCGCCGGGCTTGACGCTTTCCGGGTTGACGACCTCGCGACCGACCTTGAGGCCGTGGTCCTGGATCGGAAAGCGGTAGCGCTCTAGAACGCTCTTCTTGTCCGGGCCGAGGTCGGCGTCGAACTCGATCTTTCCCAGCGCCTCACGCTCGTCGACGAGCTCCTCGTCGGTCATGCCCGTGAGCTCGAAGAAGCGCCACCAGAAGGCCTTGTCCTCGCGTCGATGCCAGTCGAGAAGTTGCGCGAGCAGCCACCGGCCGCGCTGCTCCTTCGATCGGTCGGCCGCATCTGCCGGAACGTCAGCAGTGAGCGCTGCCACGAGGTCCGCAACTCGCTGCTGGGCTTCGTCGAGGGGCTCCGGGTCCTTCGCCTCGGGTTCCATCGGCGGCCGCGGGATCACCCGGCCGAGCTGCCTCGCCAGGTCGGAGCGCCGCTCCTCCAGCCAGTCGCGAAGCTTCCAGTTGGAGAGGACGTCGTCGCGGTTGTACTCGGCGATGGAACGGAGGATGTCCTCGCCCATCTCGCCGTTTTCGGTAGTCTGGCCCTCCAGCCACGCCTCGAATGCGACGATGCTGGAGCCCGCGCTCTTGAGGTCTTCCTCACGGACGAGGCCGTACAGCGGCTCGAGCCGCTTGATGGAGTAGCTCTCCACGCTCGCGCGAATGCCCTGACGCACGACCCGGTACAGGTCAACGAGCACACGACCCCGGAGCAGCCGATCCACCTCCTCCTCGCGCGTCGCGTGCCGCTGCGCGAGCTTCCCGAGCGCTGTCTTCTCGTAAGCCGCGTAGTGGTAGACGTGCATCGTCGGGTCGGCATCGAGCCGGTCGATGAGGAGGTCCACCAAGCGCTCGAATGCCACCTTCTCGGCCGGCCGGGTGACGTCGCCTGCATGCCCGCCCTGGGTCTCGCGACTCCAGATCTCGTGGAACATGGGCGCGCCGGGCCGGGCCGGGTCCGGCAACTTGGGCTCGAGCACGCCGAACAGGTACTCGACCCCGTCGTCGAGCGCGAACGGGTCGCCCTCCATGTCGAAGAAGAGGTCGTGCTCGGACGGGGAGGGGAGGACGAGGAAGCCGCGGTCGGGCACGAGGTTGCCCTCGACGTCGAGCTCAGGGTCGAGCAGCTCGTGCAACGGCTCGTGGGCGTCCTCGCCGCGGACCTGGATCTGCGCCTGTCGCCAGACGCGGTCCAGCGCCTCAAGGCTCACGCCTTCGAGCTTGGGCGTCAGCGTGGGAACGTCGAGGACCGCGAGCTGGCGGCGCTGCCTGACCCCGCGCGCCTTGAGTGCCTTCCGTTGCTTGGCGCTGATGCCCGCCACCCGCGACAGGTCGTCGTCCGCCTTCCGCTGTGCCTTGCAGTTGATCGCCCAGTTGCAGACGTCGCAGTGCTCGACCGGCTCGGGGTATGTCGCGGTGACCGGGTATACCGCCTCGCCGGCGGCGACGGCCGCTTCGAACCCAGTCTTCACCGTTCGGTAGTAGGCCATGAAGTCCGACACCGGGAAGGTCTTCGTCTCACGGGCGCTCCCGCCGAGGACGAGGTGGAGCGCCTTCGGCTCGAGGCCCTGCACGCGGTGGAGCTGCTCCACGTACGAGCAGACCTGGAGGATCGCCGACGCCTTCGCCGAGCGAGCGAGCTTCGTGTCGGCAACCTCGTACGACCACGCGCCGAGGTCGCTAGGGCTGTCCACGCGCATCAGGAAGTCCGCGAAGCCGAGCCACGCGCCGTCGAAGAACGTCGCCTGGTAGATGACCTCGGGGCCCTCGCGCATGGCCGCTTCCGTCGCGGCCGCCTGGGCACGCAGGCGCTCGCCGTACGGGCGTGGGTCATCGTCGGCGGGGCGTGCGATCTCGACGACCGTCCGGCCCTCGGCCTTCAGGTCGGCGAGGTAGCGCTGCTCGTGCGCATCGCCACGCTTTGCCACGAGCTCGATCGCCGGATCGCTCCGGATCGGCTTCTTCGCGAGTCCCGCCAGCGCCGCTCGTTCGAGCGCGAACCGGTGGCTGCAGGCGAGGAAGCCGACGAGGTCGGTCGCGGCGTAGACGGGGCGGCCGTCGATCAGCTGCACGTCCGAATCCTATGCCGGTGGCGTGCCGGGTTGCCTGGCACGGGTGGTGTCTCGGCGCAACTCGCTCGGATGGGGGGTTTGACGCACCGGAGCCCCGAGCGTACGGTGGCGGAAACACGGCACCTTGGTCGCGGTGCCCTTCCCTCGACGCGCTTGAAGGAGCCCCAGTGATCCGATCGAATCGTCGCGCCCTCGTGGCTATGCTGGCCGCCACACTCGCCCTCGGCGCCCCCGCCATCGCCAGCGCGAAGCAGCCGACTGGCTGCACGTCCGGCACCGGCCTGGTCTTCATGCCGAATCCGGTCGTGTCGAGCGGCAGCTACGCCGGCCTCGAGGACCTCAAGGACGCCGACTCCGCCGCCCTCAACGCCGAGCGCGTGCAGGTGACACTGACTGGCCTGGACGGCAGCGGCTACCTGCGCGGCACCTACTCGACCGTAGTCGGGGCGACCGGCGATTCGGCGTACTCCGCCGATTGCACGTTCAACTACACCCGCCACGACGACCGCTTCGAGCAGGTCATGGCCTACTACTGGGTGACCGAGTCGCAGGCGTACACCCGAGGCCTTGGCTTCACCGCTGGCTCCGGCTTGTGGCGCGAGATCAACGCCGACCAGCAGCGCGTGCGGATCAACCAGTACGGCGTCGACAACTCGTTCGCCACCACCCACCCGAAGGACGAGATGCGCTTCGGCAAGGGTGGTGTCGACGACGCCGAGGACGGAGAGGTCATCCTCCACGAGCTCGGCCACCAGATCCACTTCAGCCAGTCGTCGACGTTCTTCTCGACTACCGAGGCGGGCGGCATCAGCGAAGGATTCGGCGACTACTGGGCGGCCACCGTCTCCGAGTGGGCGACGGGCGGCGAGCCCGATCCCGAGTGCATCGCAGAGTGGGACTCCATCTCCTACACGCCGGGTCCGGTGCACTGCCTACGCCGCCTCGATCGCGACCTGATGTACCCGGACGACATCACCGGCCGGGTCCACCGCGACGGTCAGATCTGGTCGCATGCCCTTTGGAACCTGCGTGGCGCCATTGGTGCGACGCACGCCGACACGGCGATCCTGCAGGCCCAGTTTGACTGGACCGGCACGGACATGCCGGAGCTGGCGCAGCGAATCGTCGACCGCGTCGCGGCGCTCTACCCGGGCGAGGAGGCCGCAGCCGAAGCCGCCTTCGCGGAGCGCGGCATCCTCTAGCAGCGCAACAAATGGCGGCACTTCCCGCGGCGGCGGTCGCCGACGCGCTCGTCCGGCTCGGGCTGCCGGTGCGGCTCGCGCCGGCAACGATTCGGCGCGCGGTGCTCGGCGATCCGATCGCTGGTCCGGCCGTCCCCGTGCGCCACTTCGGCAGCGTGGACGTGTTCCTCGAGGCGTACGAGGCTGCTCCGCCCGGTGGCATCCTCGTGATCGACAACGAGGGGCGTGTGGACGAGGCCTGCATTGGCGACCTGACAGTTGCCGAGGCGCGCCTTGCCGGCCTCACGGGCATCGTGCTTTGGGGCTACCACCGCGATTCCGCGGCGCTGCCGGGGATCGGGTTGTCGGTGTGGTCCCTTGGCGCCTTGCCCGCAGGCCCGCGCGCGCCGCGCACGAAGGACGGTGACCCCTTCGCCAAGGCGAGGGTCGGTGACATCGTGGTGACGAGGTCGGACGTCGTCGTCGCGGATGACGACGGCGTGGTCTTCGTCGAGGGCGAACGCTGGCCGGAGGTGGAATCCATCGCAACGAAGATCGCCGCGGACGAGGGCCGGCAGGCTGACATGATCGCCCGCGGCACGTCGCTGCGAGGGCAGCTCGACTTCGCCGGCTACCTCGCGCGGCGCGCAACGGTGCCCGGCTATACGCTCCGCCAGCACCTCCTCGAGCGGGGCGGCGCGATCGAGACCTAGCGGAGGAGGTACGGCCGGTGCGCTTGAGCCCGCAACGATCATCGCCGGATCGCGCGTCACTGGCGGTCGGCTTCGTCCTAGCGGCGTTGACTCTGGCTGGCTGTTCCGGCGCAGGCGGGCCACTGCCTTCAAGCTCGGCCCCAAGCGAGTCGCTACCCGCAGCCTCCGATTCGTCGACGCCGGTGCCCCGTGGAGGTGCGGCTGATGCCACGTTCGATGTTGATCCAGCCTGGCCAAAGTGCGCCGGTCCCGATCGA
>JBDSZH010000011.1:0-8973 GCA_039925225.1 Candidatus Limnocylindrales bacterium
CATCCCGCGCAGGCGGCGTTCGTCGACCGGCTGGAGACCCAACTCGAATCGGCGGGGTCGCCGGGGTCGTGAGCGAGATTCGCGAGGTATCCGCGGCGGTCGCCCGTCGCTTCTTCGTCCTGCGCCACCTGCTCGCACCAGCGCGATCCCTACCCGCCGAGCCGGCGAGCGTCCTCCGCGTCATCGATCGCCTTGGGTCGCTCCAGTTCGACCCCCTGGAGGTCGCGGGGCGCAACCACGACCTCACCCTGCTCGCGCGCGTCGCCGGCTACCGGCGCGAGTGGACCGACCACTGGCTATACGAGGACCGACGGCTTTACGAGACGTACAACAAGAGTCTCCAGATCGTGCCCGTCGCGGAGCTCCCCCTGTATCGCTTGACGTGGGATCGGATGCACGCGCGCCACGAAGCGGGCGCGTTCGACGAGCACGCACCCCTCGTCGAAGAGCTGCTCGGTCGCATTCGCGACCTGGGCACGCTCATCTCGCGCGACGTCAAGGCCAGAGCCTCGATCGACTGGTACTGGCGCCCCACGAACCAGGTCCGCGCCATCCTCGAGGCCCTCGCCGAATCCGGAACGCTCGGCATTGCCCGTCGCGAGGGCAATATCCGGGTGTACGACCTGGCGGAGCGGCTGTTCCCGCCCGAGATCCTCGCCGACCGCCGCTCGGAAGCAGAACAAGAGGCGCATCGGCTGTTGTCTCGGTACAGGGCCAACGGCCTCCTCGGGGCCTCGGGCAACCAGGAGCTCTGGGTCGGCGGCACCGGCTATGCCGCAGATCGCGCGGCCGTCCGGGACCAGCTCGTGGCGGCGGGTCGCCTCACCCCGGTACAGGTCGAAGGGTTCCGCGGAGACCGATTCGTCGTCGCGGAGGACGTGGGCTTCCTGGCGCAAGCGGAGCTCGAGATTCTCGACGGCACTCCGCCCGGGAACGCTGAGCCGACCGCCGCCTTCGTCGCCCCGCTGGACCCACTGTGCTGGGACCGCGACCTGCTCCGCAGGCTCTTCGACTTCGACTACATCTGGGAGGTGTACGTCCCGCAGCAGAAGCGGCGCTGGGGCTACTACGTCCTGCCGATTGTGTATGGCGACCGTTTCGTGGGCCGAATTGAGCCACGGCTGGACAGGCGCGCGAAGACGCTCAACCTCGTCGGGCTGTGGTGGGAGCCGGGTTTCGACCCACTTGCCGACCCCGGCTTCGCGCCGGCGTTTGCGGCGGCCGTCGTCGCGCACCGCGACTTCGGCGGGCTGGAGCGCGTGGCCTTCCCGCGCACCACCGCCCATCGGCCGTTCGTGACCCTGGTGCGAGCGATCCTAGGTCGCTAGCCGGTAGAAGCGGAGCATGTCGAGCGCCGGTTCGTCCAGGCGATCGACACGCTGGAACCCGGCCTCCATCCCGAGGCGCCGCATGGTGTCCTCGCGCATGACGGTTCCGGTTGCCGCAGTCGGCCGCTCGGTCATGGCCGCAGGGAGACAGGTGAAGACGCTGAAGCCGTAGTACAGCCGTTCGGCAGGGCCCGCCGGGGCGGTGAAGACGTCCTCGGTCCGCTCGTCGGCGATCAACGCGAGCGCGCCGGGCTTGAGCATCCGGCGGATCGATGCCAATACCGCGACCGGCTGCGTCATGTCGTGGATCGCCTCGATGACGACGACGAAGTCATAGGTTCCTGCGCTGACATCGGCGACGTCGCGCGTTTCGAAGGTCACGCGGTCGGCCACGCCCGCCTCTCGAGCGTTTAGGCGCGCGAGCGCGATCGACGAGGCGTCGAGGTCGAAGCCGTCCACGTGGACCTCGGGGTAGGCACCAGCGATGGCAATCGCGGCCCAACCCACCCCGCAGGCGACATCGGCCACGCGCGCGGGCGGGTCAGCGACCAGCCGGGCATGGATATCCGGAATGGCAGGGAGAATGTCGCTGCCGAACGACCCACGCAGCCAGGGCCGGTTGAAATCCCCCTGCGCCTCGATCATGTCCGGCCCGTAGTCGGCCCAGTTGACGCCCCCGCCCGTGCGATATCCCTCGAGGAGCTGCGGCAGCACCTTGGCGCAGGCGACGATCGATCGGCCGAACGGCGCTATCGAATACGGACTGTCAGGGTTCAGCAGCGGCTCGACGTACGCGTCCGGCAGGGCGTAGCGCCGCTCTGCCGCCCCCAATGCGACGTCGTCGACCTCGAGGATGTCGCTGACTGCCTGCTGCTCGAGCCACTCCCGGGCGTAGCGAGCATCGATCCCCGCCCGGGTGGCGAGCTCGTCGGCCGTCGCCGCGCCGTCCGCGTGGAGAGCCCGGTAGAGCCCGAGTCGGTCACCCACATAGACCGACATGACCTCGAACATGCCGATGCCCGCCTCGAACAGGCGCCCAACGAAGGCATCCGCGCTCCGCTGCGGCATTCCGGTCCCTGGTTCGACTGCCATTTGGATTTCTCGCTCCCTTCGCATAGCCAATCGGGATGCGAGTCGATGATCCGCGAGGATGGACGTGCCGGTCAACTCGCGGCTTGTGGGACCATGTCGTGGACAGCAACACAAGGTCATGCACGCGAGCGCGCACCTTGCCGCGACGCGCACTGGAGGCAATCGATGGCAGAGGTTCGTTCGGCCGACGTGACCTGGAACGGCGACCTGCTCACCGGCGGCGGCACGATCGATTACGTGTCCAGCGGCGTGTTCAGCCGGATGCCGGTTTCGTGGGCCGCCCGGACCGGCCCGCACAACGGCAAGACCTCGCCGGAGGAGCTGCTCGCGGCGGCACACGCGGCGTGCTTCTCGATGGCCTTCTCCGCCCGCCTGGCCAAGAACGAGACGCCGGCCACGACCCTGAACGTCCGAGCCGAGGTCTCGTTTGACAACGCGTCCGGGGGCTGGAAGGTCACGACGAGCCGGATCACCGTCGTGGGTGACGTGCCGGGTATCGACCTGGCTACGTTCCGAACGATCGCCGAGGATGCCAAGGAGAACTGCCCGATCTCGGGCGCCCTGAAAGGCAACGTCGAGTTGATCGTCGACGCCACCCTCGCGGCCTGACCGCTGGTGTTCACGCGCTGGGGCGCCTTCGTCTATCGGCGCCGTCGCTGGCTGGTCGCGTTCGCCCTCGTCATCGCCGGCGGCCTGGGTTCCCTGGCGGGCAGCACCTCGTCTGAGCTCTCGAGCGGAGGCTGGCTGGATCCCACCTCGGAATCCGCGCAGGTCGGGGACAGGCTGGAAGCCGAATATGGCGGCGGCCGCACCGCCTTCGTGGCCCTCTTCCGATCAACCGAGCCCGGGGCGGACGCCACCTCCGCAGCGTTCCAGGCAGCCATCGCCACGACGCTCGCGCCCGCGCTGGACGTGGAGGGCGTGACGAGCGTCACCGGCTACGCGCAGACGCTCGACGATCGATTCATCAGCAAGGCGGGTGACGCCGCGTACGTCCTGATTGGCCTGGACGTCGACGAGGACCGCTCGATCGCGCTCGTGGAGCCCGTGGAGAAGGCGCTCGCGCTCCCGGCGGGGTACACGGTGGCACTCACAGGATTCGGCCCGATCCAGCTCGATTCGCAGCGCCTGTCCGAGGCGGACCTGCTCCGCGCTGAGACCGTCTCGCTGCCGATCGCGGCGCTCGTGCTCATCCTCGTCTTCGGCTCGCTGATCGCAGCCGGGATGCCGCTGCTCGTGGCCGGGTTCGCGATCCCGTCCTCGATCGGGCTCATCGGGATCGTGGCGAAGCAAACCGAGATGAGCATCTACGTCCTCAACATCGCCACGATGCTCGGGCTCGCCCTCGCGATCGACTACTCCCTGTTCCTCACGAGCAGATTCCGGGAGGAGCTCGCCCGCGGCCGAACAGTGGAGCAGGCGGTGGAGCGCGCCGTGGCCACGGCCGGCAAGGCCGTCCTGTTCTCCGGCGTGGCGGTCGCGATCGGGCTCTCCGGTTTGCTCTGGTTCAAGGCGAGCGGGTTGTCCTCGATCGGTCTCGGTGGGGCGATCGTCGTGCTCGCCTCGGTCTTCTACAGCCTCACGTTCCTGCCGGCCATCCTGGGCATGCTCGGGCCGCGGGTGAACTCGCTGTCCGTCAACGGCCTGCTGCGCCGGCTCGGACTTCGCCGCGATCGCCCGGACGCCGTGCGGCGGTCCCGCTGGGAACAGGTCGCGTTCGCCGTGATGCGCCGGCCGCTCGTTGTCCTGCTGCCCGTGCTTGCCCTCCTGCTCCTCGTCGGCTCGCCGTATCTCAGGCTCCAGCAGGGCGTCCCCGACGCGACCGTGTATCCCGAGGGCGTCCCGAGCCGCGACGCCTGGGTCGCCCTCCAGACGGAGTTCAACGCGGGCGAGACGACCCCGATCGTGATCCTCCTCGACACGAAGGACACGCCGACGAGCGAGGCGTCCATCGCCGCCGTCCTTGCGGCCTCGGACCGGCTCACGGCGCTCGACGGCATCGATCGTGTCGAGGGTCCGTTCGCGATCCCCGATCCCGCGACGGGCGCCCGGATGTCTGCCGCGCAGGTTGCCCAGCTCTACGCCGCGGCGCCCGGCTCGCTCCCGCCGGACCTGGAGGCGGGTCTCGCGCGCCTTCGAACTGCATACCTCCGGGCCACGACGGTCCGGATCGACGCCATCAGCCCGTTGAAATCGTCCGAGCCTGCTGGCACCGCCGTGATCTCGCGCGTCCGGGCAATCCAACTCGACGCGGCGATCACGCGCATGCAGGTCGGTGGCGGCGCGGCGCTCGGCGAGGACTTCCTGCTCAGCCAAGCCGAGCGAATCCCGTGGGCCGTCGGCACCACGCTGCTGGCCTCCGCGATCATCCTGTTCCTGCTGTTCGGATCGCTCGCGATCCCGATCAAGGCGGTGATCATGACCCTGTTGAGCCTCACCGCGAGCTTCGGCGCCCTCGTCTGGATCTTCCAGGAGGGCAACCTTCACGAGCTGCTGAACTTCGAGCCGCTGGGCTACACGATCGCCGGCAACCCGATCATCATGTTTGCGGTCTTGATCGGGCTATCGATGGACTACGAAGTCCTGCTTCTCTCCCGAATCCAGGAGTCGTACCGGCGCACGGGGGACAACACCGCGGCCGTCGCGGACGGTCTCGCCAAGACCGCAGGGGTCATCACGGGAGCGGCGCTGATCATGGTCACCGTGTTCTCGGCATTCGCCCTTGCGGACACGGTGACGATCAAGAGCATCGGCGTTGGCATGGCGCTGGCGGTGGCATTGGACGCGACCATCGTTCGCGTGCTGCTCGTTCCGGCCACGATGCGCCTGCTCGGGAGCTGGAACTGGTGGGCGCCGGGGCCGCTGGGCCGCCTCGCCGAGCGGTTCGGTTTCAGCCACGTCGAAGACGAGGAAGACCTTGCCTCCGCGGCCCGCGGAGGCCACCATCACGAGCCACAGGAATCCGCACCGGCCACGGCGTAGTCGCGGCATCGGGCACGACCCGCACCATCAGGACTCTCTGAGCGCAAGGGAGGTCACGCATGGACACCTCGGACCACGAACCGGAACCGATGAAGGACACGGTCCCGCCGGCACCACCGGAGGCCGGCACCGTTCATCCGATCGGCTGGGAGTGGGGCCGCGAGGAAGATCGCCGGCCGCAGCTTCCGTGGATCGGCCTGTTCATCCTGATCTACGGCGTCCTGCTCCTCGTGAATCGGCTTGCGTCGCAGTACCTGGTCGCGACGAACCTCCTGGTGCTCGCCGCAGGCCTTGCCTTCATGATCGTCTGGCTGTTGCGGCGCGGGACGTTCCCGTTGTACGCGGGTGCGTTCCTGACGGCGTCCACGATCCCGGGCCTCGTCGGAAGCGCCGGCTACAACCTTGGCGAGGGGTTTGGGACGCTGTGCTACGGCGTGGCGCTGCTGTTTATCGGGCTCGTCCGGTTCACGCGAAGCGGCGGGATCGGCTGGCAGGTCTTGATCGGGATGCTGCTGGTCGCACTTGGCGGCTCCCAGTTGGCCCTGCCCGATGCGGCGGGCCTCGTGCTGCCGATCCTGCTCGTCGTGTTCGGCCTGGTCCTGCTCACGCGAGATCGGTCCGGCTTCGGCCGCTAGGTTCGCCGCTGAGGCTGATGAACCCGGGGACCATCGTTGTGGCTGGCCGGGCCGCGATTTGGGAACCGTAGACTGCTCGGGTGCCAGCCTGTGCGAACTGCGGTTTCAAGCCAGCGGGAGCAGTCAAGTTCTGTCCGCAGTGCGGCGCGGCGTTCGCCAACGCCCTTGAGTCGCGCGAACAGCGCAAGCGGGTGACGGTTCTGTTCTGCGACCTGACCGGCTCCACCGCCCTGGGCGAGACGCTGGACCCCGAGCGACTGCGTGCGCTTCTGGCGGGCTACTTCGAACGGATGCAGGCAATCGTCGAGAAGCACGGCGGCACTGTTGAGAAGTTCATCGGCGATGCGGTGATGGCCGTGTTCGGGGTGCCGCTGCTGCACGAGGACGACGCGCTGCGTGCAGTGCGCGCCGCCATCGAGATGCGCGATGCCATTCCCGAGCTGGGGTTGCAGGGGCGGATCGGGGTCATGACCGGCGATGTCGTGACGGGGACGGCGGAGCGTCTCGTCACCGGCGATGCGGTTAACGTGGCGGCACGGCTCGAGGCGGCCGCGCAGCCTGGCGAGGTGCTGATCGGGGATCCGACGCTGGCGTTGGTTCGTGACGCGGCCGAAGTCGAAGCGGTTGAGCCGCTCACGCTGAAGGGCAAGGCCAATCCGGTTCCCGCCTACCGGCTCGTGGGCGTGCATGACGCGCCCGAGCGGCGGCACGGCGCTCGGTTCGTCGGCCGGGAACGAGAGCTCCAAACGGTCCGGGATGCCTGGCAGCGGGTGCAGGCCGAGGAGCGCTGCGAGCTGCTGACCATCATCGGCGATGCTGGCGTGGGCAAGTCACGGCTGGTGGCGGAGGCGCTGGCCACGATCCAGGCCACGGTCGTGCGCGGGCACTGTCTGCCGTATGGCGACGGCATCACCTACTTTCCGGTGATCGAAGTGTTGCACCAGCTCGGCATCCTGCCGCCAGACGAGGCCGCTGCCAGAGCCATTCGCTCGCTGCTCGGCGAAAGCGAGGCGACGACATCCTCGGACGAGATCGCGTGGGCAGTTCGCAAGACGCTGGAGCACGCTGCGGCGCAGCAGCCGCTGGCGGTCGTGTTCGATGACATCCAGTGGGCCGAGCAGACCTTCCGCGACCTGATCGAGCACGTTGCGCTGCTCTCCTCGGGCGCGGCCATCCTGCTCATCTGCACGGCGCGTCCGGACCTCACCGAGCGTCAGCCCGGCTGGCCGGTGACGCTTCGGCTCGAGCCCCTGGGCGGACCGGATGTGGAAGCGCTCATGGCCGATCGCATTCCGAACAACGTCCGCGACCGGATCGCGCGCGCAGCCGGCGGCAACCCGCTGTTCATCGAGGAGATGGTCGCGATGGCTGCGCAGGCCGAGGGCGAGGTGCTGGTGCCGCCCACCCTGCAGGCCCTGCTGGCGGCGCGCCTGGATCAGCTTGACACCGGCGAGCGAAGCGTCCTGGAGCGGGGTGCGATCGAGGGCGAAGTCTTCCACCGCGGTGCGGTCCAGGCCCTGGCCCCCGGCGAGTCCCAGGTCACCCCGCGCCTGGCGGCGCTCGTGCGCAAGCAGCTCGTCCGCCCGGACAAGACGCAGCTCCTCGGCGAGGATGGCTTCCGGTTCCGTCACCTGCTGATCCGCGACGCCGCCTATGAGGCGTTACCCAAGGCGGTCCGCGCAGACCTTCACGCGCGCTTCGCAGCCTGGCTGGAGCAGCACGGGGCTGGCCTGGTCGAGTTGGACGAGCTGCTGGGATACCACCTCGAGCAGGCCGTTCGCTACCTTGCCCAGCTGGGGCTGCCGGACGACCCGACGCTGGCCGCCGCGGCGCGTATGCGCCTCACCTCCGCCGGCCGCCGAGCGAAGGTGCGCCAGGACAACGCCGCTGCGGTAAACCTGCTCGAGCGCGCCGCACTGCTTGTGCCCTCCTCCGAGATCGACATGGCGCTCGAGTTGGACCTCGTCGACGTCTTATTCGAAGGCGGCAACGGTCCGGAGGCGCATCGGCGCGCAACCTCCCTCGCCGAGCGGGCCGCGGCTGCGGGCGATCGCATCGATGAGCTGTGCGGCAGGATCAAGGAAGGAACCCTGCGCACATGGTTCGATCCAGAAGGCGCCACCGAGCAGCTGGCAGCGCTCGTGGAGCAGGCGCTGCCGGTGTTCGAGGCCGCGGGCGACCAGGTCGCCCTGTATACGGCCTACCTTGCGCTCGGTCAGGTCGAAAACATGCGCGCGCACATCGACGCGAGCCTGAAGGCATATGAGCGCGCCGCGGACCACGCTCAGCTGGCGGGCCTGCCGGACGAGCTCCTTGGCTGGCGCTCTGCCATGCGCCTGTTCGGCACGACCCCCGTTTCGGAGATCCTCACGTGGATCGACGCCCAGGAAGGACGAGGGGCACCGAATTTCAGCCGTCGTGGACACCGGGCCCATGCGCTCGCGATGCTCGGTCGCTTTGACGAGGCGCGGGCGACGCTCAGCAAGGCGCGTGCCGAGCTGGCGGACCGCGGCGGAGGGATCGGGCTCGCGACATTGACCGGCATGTCGAGCGCCGACGTCGAGCTCCTGGCCGGCGATCCCGAGGCGGCGGTCGCGTTCGGACGGGAAGGGTGCAGGCTGCTCGACGACCTGGGGGAAAAAAGCTACCTGTCGACCGCCGCAGGGGGGCTGGCGAAGGCGCTCTACGCCCTCGACCAGCTTGAAGAAGCGGACGCCTGGGCCGGTCGCGCGGCGGACCTCGGCGCAAGCGATGACATGTACACGCAGATGCTCTGGCGTCAGGTCCGGGCGAAGGTGCTGGCGCGCGGCGGGGATTTCGCCAAAGCCGAACAGCTCGCGCGCGAGGCGGTCGACATTGGAGAGCAGACCGACATGCTCGACGAGCAGGGCGACACGCACGCCGCCCTCGCCGAAGTGCTGGCGCTCGCCGGCCGC
>JBDSZH010000012.1:0-5917 GCA_039925225.1 Candidatus Limnocylindrales bacterium
ATGACCTCGGTTGCGGAGCTCGCGCCATCCCGTGGCGTCCGGCCGGCTGCCCTGCTGGACGTCTTCCTGGCGCGCCTCGGCCCGCTCCTCGACGGCCTTCGCGCCGGCACTTTCCCGGTCGAGCCCTGGCGCGCACGTCAGCTGACCAACGGCGCCGTGGTTCGGCTCGAACGCCCGGATGGCTCAAGCGAGCATGTCCGGGCCATCGACGTCGACCCCGAATCTGGCGCCCTGATGATCGAACCGCTGCTCGGCGAGGGCCCGGCACAGGCCGTCACCATGGGCGAGATTCGGCACCTTCGCCTGGCCGAGGTGTAACGAAGTGGCGCGCCGGGCATTGTGGAGAGTGGGAGCGGCGAAGGACGCTGTCCCCCGGCTCGCGCATCTGGACCAGGACCGACCGCTGGTGCTGGCCGCGCAGCGTGATCCGGCCCGATTCGACGCCCTGTATCGCAGGTACCTCGCTCGCGTGTATTCCTTTGCCTACTACGAGCTCGGCGACCATCACGCCGCGGAGGACGCCACTGAGGCGACCTTCGTCGCCGCCCTGACGAAACTGTCGCGCTTCCAGGAGCGCGCCCGGCCGGCGGACGGCGATGGCGCCTCCACGTTCCGCGTCTGGCTGTTCCAGATCGCCCGCAACGAGGTCGCCGGCGAGCGGCGACGCGCACGCCGCCGGCCCACCGAGCCGATTGGCGAGACGATCGTCGCGGACCCGCTCAACGTCGAGGACGAGGCGGTGCGGCGGGACCAGGCTCGGGAAGCATGGCGCGCGGTCGGGCGGCTGCCCGGTGAGCGCCGGCAGGCGATGGTCCTCCGCTTCGTCGATGAGCTCAGCACGGCGGAGATCGCCGGCGTGCTCGGTCGGTCGGAAGGCGCGGTGCGGGTGCTGATCCACCGCGCGCTTCGGAGCGTGGCGAAGGAACTCAAGGGCGGCGAGCGGGGCAGCGGCGAGCGCGGTCGCCCCTCGTGACGGTCCATCGCCGGGACGTCGGCGAGATCGAAGCCCTGATCACGGACCGGTACCTCGATTCGCTGCTTGCCGTCCAGCCCGGGAACGACGACGGGCTGCTGGGCGGCCCCGGCTTCACGGTCAGTTCGGCCGTCCGTGCCGTCTCGCGTCGCCTGTCCATGGACCTGCCGCGCTTCCACCCCTCGTTCCGGTTCGAAGAGCGCCTCGCCCTGCGTCTCGCCGAGGTGGCCTCGTCGATGCGGCTGCCGATCGCGGCCGGCGGCGAGGGCCAGTCGATGGCCATCCGCCGCATCGGACCGGCCGCCGCCCGCGACCCGCTCGTGGTCGTCGATGATGCGGACCTCGACGGCCGGCTGGACTCACGTCCGCTGCTGATCAGCGGCGCGGTCGCCGCGTCCGCACTGAGCCTTGCCGGGGCGTGGCTGGCCTGGCGCCGCCGGACCTCGCCGATGGCCCGGGCCATTCGGGCCGCCCACGCGATCCGCCAAGTGGAGCTCTGATCGAATGCCGATCAAGCTGCCCTCGTTCCGCCCCCGCCGCGACGTCTACCCGCCGGACCTGTGGACGAAGTGCCCGTCGTGCTCCGAGATGCTGTTCAACAAGCAACTGGAGAAGGCGGATCGGGTCTGCCCCACCTGCGATCACCACTTCCGGCTGTCGGCGACCGCTCGCCTCGGAATGCTCGTCGATGCCGGCACGTTCCTGGAGCGCGATGCGGGCCTCCAGTCGGTCGATCCGCTCGGTTTCGTGGACCAGAAGGCATATCCGGATCGCGTCGCGACCGCGCAGGCCCAGACGGGCCTCCGGGACGCCGCGGTGCGCGGCCTCGGCGCCATCGAGGACCAGCCGGTCTCCATCTGCGTCATGGACTTCGGCTTCATGGGCGGCTCCATGGGTGCAGTAGTCGGCGAGAAGGTGACCCGCGCCGCCGAGGACGCGCTTGCCGAGCGAATCGCGCTGATCATCGTGTCCGCGTCGGGTGGCGCACGGATGCAGGAGGGCACGCTCGCGCTGATGCAGCTCGCGAAGACGTGCGCGATCCTGGAGCGCCTCCGAGTCGCACGGGTCCCGTACCTCAGCGTCATGAGCGACCCGACGACAGGCGGCGTGTTCGCCTCCTACGCGGTCCTCGGCGATATCAACCTGGCCGAGCCGAACGCGCTGATCGGATTCGCCGGCGCCCGCGTCGCCGCGGGCACGATCGCGCAGGAGCTCCCCGCCGGCTTCCAGCGCAGCGAGTTCCTGTACGAGCACGGGTTCATCGACCGGATCGTCCACCGGCGCGCGCTCCGCGGCGAGCTTTCGAGCCTGCTGCGGTTCATGCGCGCCCCGGCCTCCGCCGAGGCCCTGTCCGAGACGCGCCCCGCCGCCAGCCCGATGAGCACGCTCCTGTCATCAGTCGTTGGAGTGGCGAGCGGCGCCGCGGGCGGCCTTGCCGGCGCGGCAGGTGGCATCGCCGGCGCGGCCGGCGGGATCGTCGGCGCCGCGGCGGGCGCCGTCACGGGTGCCGGGAACGGCAACGGCGGCAACGGCCACGGAAGCAACGGTGACGACGACAACGGCGCCGTCGAGAGAGCCAGCGAAAGGGACGGTGCGGCCCATGGTTGACCGCCTGCTCGGACGCCAGGAGCCCAAGGCCGCCGGCAAGGGCGCCGAGCTTCCCACCGACCCGAAGGCCGCCATGTGGCGCAAAGTCCAGCTCGCGCGCAACCTGGCCCGGCCGCGGACGCTGGACCTCCTCGGCGAGATGGCCGACGAGGTGATCGAGATGCACGGCGATCGCGGGTTCGGAGACGACCCGGCAATGGCCGCCGGCTTCGCGCGCATCGATGGCCGCCGAATCGCGTTCGCCGGCCAGCAGAAGGGCGCCGACACGGACGAGAACATCCGGCGCAACTTCGGGATGCCGCATCCGGAGGGCTACCGCAAGGCGATGCGCGTCTTCGAGCTCGCCGAGCGCTTCAACTTGCCGATCGTGACCTTCGTCGACGTACCCGGCGCACACCCCGGTCCCGAATCTGAGGAACGCGGCATCGCCGAGGCCATCGCCCGCTCGATCGGGCTCATGAGCCGCCTGCGCACGCCGATCGTTGCGATCATCACCGGCGAGGGCGGGTCCGGTGGCGCGCTCGCGATCGCTGTCGGCGATGTCGTGATCGCGCTCGAGAACGCGGTCTATTCCGTGATCAGCCCGGAGGGCTGCGCCTCGATCCTGTGGCGCACGGCCGACGAGGCGCCGACGGCGGCGCTCGCGATGCGCATGTCCGCCCAGGACCAGCTGGAGCTCGGGGTCGTCGATCTGGTCGTGCCGGAACCCGGCGAGGGCGCCCACGCGGATCCGCGCGAGACCGCGAGGCGCCTGCGCTCCGTGATCATCGGCGAGTTGGATCGGCTATCAGCGCTCACGCCGGACGAGCTCGTGGAGGCTCGCTACCGGCGCTACCGCGCCCTCGGCCCGTACACTGAGGTTGCCGCGCCAACCGTGGCGCCACTGCCCAGCCGGGGGCTGGCCGATCGCCTCCGCGACCTGCTGGACCCGACCCGCTGGTCGATGGGTACGCCCCCGCCGGCCTCGTCGCGCCGCGACGAAGCGCCGACCCACGAGGAGGTCTGATCGGTGCCCGAGGCCGGCCGCCAGCGCGAACGTCAGGACGGCGGCTCGGATTCGAGCCGCGCGTCAGACCACGCCGGGATCGCACGCCTCACCGAGGAACTCCTGCCCGCGCTGATCGCGAAGCTCTCCACATCCCAGCTGGGCGAGCTGGAGGTCCGCGAGGGCGATTGGCACGTCCGGCTTCGCAGGCCGTACGGCAATGGGCCAGGCGAGGGCCGCCGCGCAAGCGACAAGGCGTCTCGCTCGCAGCCCGGCCACGAGGGTCATGGCCACGGCCGCGCGGCCGTCGAGGGCCACCGGCCCAGCAGGTCCTCCGGGTCCTCCGGTTCCGCGAGCGGCTCGGGGGGCTCCGGCGGAGCCTCCGGCGTCACCGCTGGGAGTGGTGCCGCAAGTGCCTCGACGAATGGCAGCGGCGGCGGCGCACGCTCCGGTGGCGCGCGTGACGGCGACGGCTCCGATCGATCCCGCGTGATCGCAACATCGCCCGCAGTCGGGACGTTCAAGCCCGGTCCTCGTGCCGCATCCGGCACGCGCGTGCGCGCCGGTGACAGCCTCGGCATGGTGGACATGCTCGGCGTGCCGCAGGAGATCCCGGCTCCGGCCGACGGGATCGTTGGCCAGACGCTCGTCGAGGCCGGCATGGCCGTGGAGTACGGGCAGGAGCTGATCCGCCTCGAGCTGACCGCGCCAGCGACTCCCACGGAGCCTCGCTGATGTTCCGCCGGATCCTGATTGCCAACCGCGGCGAGATCGCGCTGCGGATCCTGCGCGCATGTCGAACGCTCGGGGTCGAGGCCGTCGTCGCCTACAGCGAAGCAGATCGCGACAGCCTCCCGGCGCAGCTCGCGGACGAGGCGATCTGCATCGGGCCGCCTGACGCGCGCCGCTCGTATCTGTCCGCGCCCGCGGTCATCTCCGCGGCGCTCGTGACCGGCTGCGATGCGATCCACCCGGGTTACGGCTTCCTGTCCGAGGACGAGACCTTTGCCGAGGTGGTGCGGGCCCACGACCTGACGTTCATCGGGCCGCCGCCCGACGTGCTCGACCGATTCGCCTCGAAGGAGGCCACGCGGCGCCTCCTCGGCGGCTTCGGACTGCCCACGATCCCCGGCTCGCCGATGATCAACGACGACCAGCACGCGCTCTCGGAGGCCGATCGGATCGGCTACCCGGTGCTCATCAAGCCGTCGGCGGGCGGCGGCGGCAAGGGCATGCGCATGGTCCGGACCTCGCGGGAGCTGGAGTCTTCAATCAAGATCTGCCGCTCCGAGGCGAAGTCAGCGTTCGGCGACGACTCCCTGTACCTCGAGAAGTGGCTCGACGACAATCGCCACGTGGAGGTCCAGGTCGCGGTGGACCGGTTCGGCGCGGGCGTCCACTTCGGCGAGCGCGACTGCTCCGTCCAGCGCCGCCACCAGAAGATCCTCGAGGAGGGCCCCACGCCCGCCCTCGCCGCCGAGGCGCGCGCCGCCCTCGCCGACACGGCGATTCGCGCCGTCGTGGCGGCGGGCTACGAGAACGTGGGCACGCTCGAGTTCCTCATCGACGGCGCAGGCAAGGCGTACTTCATCGAGATCAACTGCCGCATCCAGGTGGAGCACCCAGTCACGGAGCTGCTCACCGGTATCGACCTCGTTGCGCTCCAGATCAGGATCGCGGCCGGGGAGCCGCTCGGGCTGCGCCAGTCGGACGTGGTAACCCGGGGGCACGCGATCGAATTCCGGATCAACGCCGAGGACCCCGCGCACGACTTTCGGCCCGGCGCGGGCGTCATCGAGCGTTACCACGCGCCGGGCGGGCCGGGCGTGCGCATGGACTCGCACCTGTACCCGGGCTACGAGGTCCCGCCGTACTACGACTCGCTGCTCGGCAAGCTCATCGTCTGGGGGCCGGATCGTCCGACGGCGATCGCCCGCGGCCGCGCCGCGCTGGAGGAGCTGCTCGTCGAGGGCGTGACGACCAACATCGAGATCCACCGTGCGCTGCTCGACAACGAGACGTTCCTCGAAGGCCGCATGACCACCAACCTGCTCGACCGGGTCGGCGGCGCAGCCTTCCTCGCCGCGGCGGCGGCGCGATGAGCCCCATGGCCGCCCCGTGACGGACCCGTTGGCGTCCACCGGAACCATCCACACCACCCGCGAGATCGAGGCGCTCATCCCGCATCGCTGGCCGATGCTCATGGTCGACAGGATCGTCGAGTACGACGCCGCGGCCCGGCGGATCGTCGGGATCAAGGGCGTCACCGCGACCGAGTGGTGGGCGCAGGGCCACTTCCCAGGCCTGCCGATCATGCCCGGCGTGCTCCAGGTGGAGGCGCTCGCCCAGAC
>JBDSZH010000013.1:0-4973 GCA_039925225.1 Candidatus Limnocylindrales bacterium
AGCCGGCCCTCGTCGGCGGGGCGCAGGGAGCCGGCGGAACGCAACGGGTGAAGTCGCGCGGCCCACAGCGCCTCGTCTGCATAGATGTTGCCGACACCCGCGAGGAATCCCTGGTCCAGCAGGAGCGGCTTCAACCGGCCCTTGCGCCGGCGCAGCCCCTCGCGGAAGCGGCGCACCGTGAATGCAGCCTCGAGGGGTTCCGGCCCGAAGCCCTTGAACCCCTTCGGCCCGCCGAGCTCGCCCGTAAGGTCGCCGCCAGGCCCGTGACGGCGCGCAACGCCCACCCGCCCGAACTTGCGGATGTCTCGAAACCACAGCTCCCGCCCGTCCTCGAACATCAGGACGAGGCGGATATACGGGTCCTCCATGACGCCGGCGCGGACCACGAACAGCTGCCCGGTCATCTTGAGGTGGATCGTGATCGCGGAGCCATCATCCAGGTCCAGCACGACGAGCTTCGCCCGTCGCGACGTGCCCACGATCTCGCGGCCCGCGACAGCCGCCGCGAATGCCGCCGGATCGCCGGATCGGAGCGTCTTCAGCCAGCCGACGCGCACGCCCGTGATCCGCGCACCGACGACCAGCCCGCGCAGGTCGCGGGCAACGGTTTCGACTTCGGGCAGCTCCGGCACGCGCTACGCCTCGGCTTCGACGAGAGCCGCGTCCTGGCGAGTGACTGGCGTCATCGATTCCCAGTCCGTGCCGACCTTCACGTCCACGGTCAATGGCACGGACAGCGGCAGGGCGTTCTCCATCGTCTCGCGCAGGACAGGGATGAGGCGGTCGACCTCGTCGCGCGGCACCTCCAGAAGTAACTCGTCGTGGACCTGGAGGAGCATCCGCGCCGCGAACCCTTCGGCCTTCAGCCGATCGGCGAGGCGGATCATCGCGATCTTGACGATGTCCGCCGCGGTGCCCTGGATCGGCATGTTGATCGCCATCCGCTCGCCCGCGCCGCGAAGTGCCCCGTTTGCGGCGTGGAGCTCTGGGATGGAGCGCTTCCGGCCCAGGAGCGTCGTGACGTAGCCCTGCCGGCGTGCCGTCTCCTTGATATGGAGCATGTAGTAGCTGATGCCGGAGTACGCCGCGAAATAGGCGTTGATGAACTCCTGCGCCTCCTGCCGGCTGATCCCGGCCCGAGTCGACAGCCCGAAGTCGCTCATGCCGTAGGCGAGCCCGAAGTTGACCATCTTGGCCATCGATCGCTCGTCCGTGGTCACATCCTCGGGGGCCTTCTTGAGCACCGTCGCGGCCGTCTCGCGATGAATGTCCGCCTTGCGCTCGAACGCCGCCTTGAGGTGCACGTCATCCGCGACGTGGGCGATGATCCGCAGCTCGATCTGCGAGTAGTCGGCGGCGACCAGGACCGTGTCCGGAGAGCCGGCAACGAACGCCCGGCGGATCCGACGACCGAGCGGCGTCCGGATGGGGATGTTCTGGAGGTTCGGGTCGGACGACGACAGGCGCCCGGTTGCGGCGACGGCCTGGTGGAACGTCGTGTGCAGTCGGCCGTCGTCGGCGATCAGCGTGGGCAGCGCCTCGACGTACGTTGAGCGGAGCTTCGTGTAGATCCGCCAGTCGAGCACCAGTTGCACGACCGGATGCACACCGACCAGCTCCTCCAGCACGGTGGCGTCGGTCGAATAGCCCGTCTTCGTCTTCCGGCCCTTCGGCAGCTTCAGCTCCTCGAACAGGATCTCGCCGAGCTGCTTCGGCGATCCGATCGTGAACTGGTGTCCCACCGCGGCATAGATCTCCTCCTCGAGCCGGCTGATCTCGGTCCCGAACTCGCGATCGAGCACGGCAAGCGCATCGAGATCGACACCGACCCCGTACGCCTCCATGCGGGCCAGCACCGGAATGAGTGGCAGCTCGATCTCGCGAAACAGCCGGTCCAGACCCTCCTCCTGGAGGGATCGCGCGAGCGGGTCGCGGACGGCGAGCGCGGACAGTGCCTCGAGGCCCGCGCGGTAGACGGGCTCCAGCTCCTTGGGCGGCGGGAGTACGAGGTCCAGCCGCTCGGCGACGACGTCCGCGATCGACTGCGCGCGCAGGGCGGCGTTGAGGATGTACGCAGCGATCTGCGTATCGAAGTCCAGTGGCGCGACCGTGGCCGAGGGATCGGCCGCAAAGCGGGGCACCAGGATCGGCTTCGCCTCGTGCGCAACGATCGGAATGTTTCGAGCCTCGACGATGTGCCGCAGGCCATCGGCCGCCTCGGGACCGAACCCGACCACGACCCGGCCGTCCCGGCCGGCCACGGCGAAAGCTAGTGCGGATCCGCGCCGGGGGCGCGGGTCGTCGCTCACGATCGACGCTCCGACGACGGTCTGCTCGGCGAGCCAGCCCTCGAGTCCCGGCAGGTCCGCAGCATCCACGACACCGATCAGGTACGGGTTGTTGATCGTTGCAGCGAGGGCCGTCGGGAGGTCATCGAAGCGCTCGGGCGCCTCCGCCGCCGCTCGCGGCGCGCCACTATCCAGGCCCATCGCAACGCCCGCGCCCACGCCGGCGCCGCCCTCCGTGCGGCCGCCACCGGATACCGTGTCGAAATCCAGCGACAGCTGGAGGCCCTCGCCGCCGAGCGACCCGGCGCGAATCGGTCGCCCCGAGCCCCAGCCCGCGGGCCGTTCCGTGCCCACCCGCGCGGCCCCAACCGTGCCGCCGGAGACCACCTCGCGTAGGGCCTGGACCTTCTCGACCGCGCTTTCGCCGGACATCGCCGGCAGCCGCTCGATCAGCGTGCGGAACTCGTACTCGCGGAACAGCCGGATGACCGTCTCGCGGTCGTAGTCGGCAAGTCGCGCCGCGTCCAGGTCCAGCGTGATGTCCGGGATCTCGCGCACGATCGTCGTCAGGTCCTGACCGCGGTAAACGGGCTCCCGATGCTCGATCAGCTTCTCGCGCAGCTTGTCCGGCTTCACTTCAGCGATCCGCTCGTACATGTTGTCGAGCGTGCCCCACTCGGCGATCAGCTTCGCCGCCGTCTTCTCCCCCACCCCGGGCACCCCAGGTATGTTGTCGGTGGGGTCGCCCTTGAGGGCCTTGTAGTCGATCATCTGGTCCGGCCGGAGCCCGTAGCGCTCCCAGATCCGTGCCGGGTCATAGATGATCGTGTTCTCGACGCCGGATCGCGTGGTCATCACCCGGGTTCGATCCGTGACCAGCTGGAGCATGTCCAGATCGACCGTCACGATCGTCGTCTCGACGTCCTTCTTCTCGGCCTGGAGCGTCAGCGCGCCGATCACGTCGTCGGCCTCGAATCCCTGCTGCTCGTAGACGGGGATGCGCAGTGCCTTGACGACCTCGCGCACCTTGGGGAACTGCGCGGCGAGGTCGTCCGGCATCCGCGTCCGGGTGGCCTTGTACTCGGCGTACTGCTCGTGCCGGAAGGTGGGGCCGGACAGGTCAAACGCGACCACGACGTAGTCCGGCTTCAGGTCCGCAATGCCGCGCAGCACGATGCTGCAGAAGCCGAATACGCCGTTGACGAGCTCACCCTTCGAGGTCGTGAGCGGTGGCAACGCGTAGTAGCCGCGGTACACGAGCCCGAAGCCGTCGAGCAGCATCAGGCGTTCCATGGAGGCCTCGCGGGCTGGCGTCGGCTCCGACTGGGCGGGGCTCGACGAGGGGCTGATTCCGTCAGCCCAAGTGTACCGGCGAGGTCAGCGGAGGCGGCGGCCCGCGGACCTCAGCCCGAACAGCAGCACGCCGACTGCGAGCAACGCGAGCGAGCCGATGACCACGAGGTTCGGCGGGGTCGGCTCGGAGAGCCTGCCCAGGTTTTCGGACTGCGTGCTCGGTGTCTCGTAGTTCAGGCCGTCGACAGCGCCAAATTCGGGCGCGAGCGTCGCGGTGGTGCCGTCCTTGACACCAAGCGCGACATCGCCGGAGGTGGGATTCGGCGCCGGCTCGCCGCCGGAGCCGCTCACGGGCCCGAGGGCCGCCTCGGTTGCGGCAGGGGCGGCCGCGGGGCCGGCACTGGCCTCTGCACCGATCGCCGCCTGGTCACGTTCGCCGCTGGTGGGTGCCGACACGGCCTGGCCGAGCATGCCCGGAAGGATCGTGGCAACGAGCAATCCGGCGATACCCACCGAGGTGAACGCGGCGGCAATCGGTCGCGTGGCGGACCGGGTCGCGCCGAAGGGCCCGAGGATCGTCCGCAACCAGCTGCCTCGGTGGAGGCGCGCGGCCTGTTCCTGCGAGAGCCGGTAGTCGCGCGGTGCGGTGGCGAGATTCGGAAGGGCGCGGGTCGCGGCCGCGATCGTGATCAGGTCGCGATGGACGTCCGCGCACTCCTTGCAGGCGGCAAGAAGCGCCTCGCCGCGGCTGCGTTCGGAGCCGATGAGATCCCCGGCCGCATGGGCGGCGATGAGAGAAAGGTCGTGGTCCGGGTGATTCGGGTGCTGCATCTCGACCGTCGGACGGCGCTGATTGCCGAATGGTTCCCTCGCTACGAATCGCGCGTGCTCGAACCACTCGTGCGGCCGCGCCGAAACGCGACGACGAGCAGCACGAGGCCGGCGACCAGCAGCGCGAACGATCCGCCCAGCAGCCAGACCGCGGGATTCGAATCGACGGCGGCGGAGTCAGTGGTCGCCGGGTTGCTGGACTCCGTGACGACCGCGGTGGCATAGGGCCCATACGCAGTCGTGCGGTCGCTCGACTTGGGTCCCGGCTGCTCTGCGCCGCTCATTTCTACCGGCGCCGCCGTTGCGCCCGCCTGGTCCGTCCCCGCGGCGCTGGGTGCCGAGGCCGCGCCACCGCTCAATCCGACGGAGCCAACGAGGAGGCCAACCACGCCCAGCGCGGCCATCGACGCACCGAGCTGCGGCGCGATGTCCTTCATCCCGCGGCGGAATCTCGCGAGGAAGCCACCGACCGCGACCGGGCCGCCAAGTCGGCGCGCATCCTCGACCGTGAGTCGGAAGTCGCGTGGGGCCCGCATCGTCCCCCTCGCGTCGATGCGTACG
>JBDSZH010000014.1:0-7544 GCA_039925225.1 Candidatus Limnocylindrales bacterium
TGATCAGCGCCACCAGGTACAGGTCCAGCCCGAGCCGGTCCCCGATGAACGTCAGGATCACCGCCACGATCGCGTTGGTGACGAAGCCCGAGATGAAGATCCGATTGTTGTAGACGCCATCGAGCTCGGCCCGCACCGCTCCGAGCACCGAATCGAGCGCGGCGAGGATCGCCACGGCCGAATAGCGGCTGAGATCGAAGCCAATGGTGACGTTGAGGACGAGCCCGAGCAGCACGCCCACCAGCAGGCCTGCCAGGGGGAGGAGCAACAGGACCGTCCTCGCTGCGGTGCGTTCGTGGGAAGGCTATCACCGTGGGGTGGCCTTCGGCGTTGGCTTGGGCACATAGGTCCCATCGGTCGCCGAGGCGAGGATGATCCGGGCGAGGCTGGCCTCCCGGCCGGCAAGCAGGCTGCGCAGCAGCCGCACCTGGCCCGGGATCATCTCGGTCGAGCGCGTCGCGGGGCTGTACAGGCCAAAGACCGCAATCCAGCCGCCCTGCGCGTTCACGATGAAGCCATCGAGATCTGTGATGATGACCTTCAGGCGGGCCGCGGAGCTGCCGACGTCCGCCGGCGTCACGCTGCCGAGCCGGGTGGCGACGTCGAACTCCACCACGTCGATGCGCGTGCCAACGGCCACCAGGCTATCGCTGCCGGCAGTGCGTCGATCCTCGACGACGGTCACGCCCGGCGGCAACTCTGACGTCCTGGCCATCGTCGCGAAGACGGTCCCGTCGCGATCGGCGATGAAGCGGACGTCGCCGATCTGCCAGGCGAGGACCGGTACGCGCTCTTCGATGGTGACGACGATCGCGGCGTTGGGCAGCGAGACCGACACGTCGGCCGAGGCGACCGCGGGCAGCGTGCGCAGGGCCGCCTCGAGCGGTTCGGTATCGAGCCGGAAGACGTTCCCGCCCTCCGTCAGGTCAAGCGCATCGCGGACCGTCTGCTCGTCCGTCCAGGCGAGCGCGGGCAGGTTCGTCCTGGTCAGGGCGAACGCCGTCGGGCCGGTGACGAATGTGAACAGGAATCCAGCCGCGAGCATGCCCAGCAGCGCCGCCGCGCGTGTAGCGGTGACGATCCGGCCAGGGTTTCGGAGGCGACCGACGGCGGCGCGCGCCGAGGTGGTCGGACCGCGCCGCGTTGGCCCGACGAGCCCCCGTGTCTGGCGGCCGAGGGCCGCGTCCGGGGACCTCGCCGGGACGGGCGGACGGCCCGTCTTCATCGGTCGCGCGCCGGTCGCGCGCCGCGAGCGTGACCCGAAGCCCCTCATCGCGGCAGGTCGTCCGGCCGCAGGGCATCCCGGAGCCGGGTCGTCTGGCGCTCGAGCGCGAGGTCGATGATCCGGAGGCACACGGCGGTGAAGTCCAGCCCGGCCTCGGCCGGCATCGTCGGGAACAAGCTGATCGGCGTGAAGCCCGGGATCGTGTTGATCTCCGAGAGGTAGATCTCGTCGTTCCGGACGAGGAAGTCGATCCGCGCGAACCCCTCCGTGCCCAGCGCGCGATAGGCGTCGCGGGCGAGCTTGCGCATCAGCTCGCGCGTCGCTGCCGGCACCTCGGCGCGCGTGGAGGTCTCCGAGAGCCCCGGCGTGTACTTGGCGGCGTAGTCGTAAAACTCGTGGCCGGCGACGACCTCGCCGGGTCCGTAGACGCCGAGCGGCGCCTCGGTCCCGATCACGGAGACCTCCAGATCGCGGGCATTCGCGAGGTAGTGCTCGACGATCGCCAGGGTGTCGTACCGGAAGGCAAGGTCGAGTGCGGACGCGCGCTCGTCCGCCGAATGCGCGAGCGTCATGCCGACCGACGAGCCCAGCCGGGCGGGCTTGACCATCAGGCGCGGATCGGCGCCAGCGGAGCCCCCGGCGAAGGCCTCGAGCTGGGTCAGCACGGAGGCGCGATTCGCGGTCCAGTTGGCGCCTCTGACCTCCAGCCAGTCGATCACCGGCAGCCCGAGGCCTCGCCAGATCTGTTTCTGGGCAACCTTGTCCATCCCCAGCGCCGATGCCATGACGCCGGCGCCGGTGTACGCGAGCCCAGCCGCCTCGAGGAGCGCCTGGACCGTGCCGTCCTCGCCGAACGGACCGTGCAGCGCGATGAAGACCACCGGCACTGGACGCGCGGCGGCGAGACGGTCCAGCGCCGCTCCAACGGTCACCGGGCCCTCGGCGCCGAGGGCCGCCGGGGTGTCGTAGTCGGCCTGCAGCCGGCCGTCGCGCCGGTGACCGGCGGGAAGCCACCACCACGCGCCATCGAGGTCGATGAGGACCTGAGTTACGTTCAGGCCGGCGGCCACGAGCGCATCGGCGATGGCGGTACCGGATACGACGGAGACGTCGTGCTCCGCCGACGGACCGCCAAGCAGGACGACGATCGGCGGGTACGTCGCCGTCGTCACGCGCCGCCGTCCTGCTCGGCGGGCCACGGCCAGCCAGTCCAGTCGCCGACGAAGATGATCTCCGGAACGAGGTCAACGCCGGTCGTTGCCAGGATCGTGGCCCGCACGCGATCCATCAGGCGGCGGACGTCGGCGGCGGTCCCCTTCCGGTCATTGACGATGAAGTTGGCGTGCTTCGGGGAAACCGTGGCGCCGCCATCCTGGCTGCCCTTGAGCCCCGCGGCCTCGATCAAGGCACCGGCCGATGGCCCATCGACCGGGTTCCTGAAGACGCTGCCGGCAGACGGGATGCCGAGCGGCTGGTGCGCCTGGCGCCAGTGGCGAATGTCGTCGAGCCGAGCCTTGATTACCTCCTCCGATGCCGGCTCGAGGCGGAACCGCGCTCCGATGACCACCTCTGCCGGGGAGTCGTCCGGCGTGTGCTTGAATCGGCTCTCGCGGTACCCGAGGCCGAGCTCGGCGGCGGGGAGGCGCGCCTCGCTCCCGTCCGCGAGAACCACATCGGCCAATTCGAGGACGGACTTCACGTCCGCACCGTGTGCCCCGGCGTTTGCCCACACCGCGCCACCCGTGCTGCCCGGGATGGCGAGCCCGAACTCGAGCCCGCTGAGGCCCGCCTTCTGCGTTTCGGTGGCCGCGCGAGCCATGGGCACCCCCGCCTCGGCGATGTAGGCGTCACCGTCGATGCGCGTGCCCTCGGCGCGAACGTGGACCACCAGGCCGCGCACGCCCCGGTCGGAGACCACGACATTGCTCCCCCGCCCGAGCAGGAGCAGGGGCAGTGCGCGGGCGCGCGCGAACCGGACCAGCCCGCGCAGCTCGAACGCGTTGTGGGCGGTGGCGAACAGGTCTGCGGGACCACCGACCCGCATCGTCGTCTGCTTGCCGAGCGGCATGCCCCGCTCCGCCTTGACGCCCACCCGGCGCGCGATGTCGCCCGAGATCGCGACGAGGTCGAGCGGCGACGCGGCGGCTGCGCTCATGCCACGCCTCCAGCCGTGGAACCCGCGGCCATTCGCTCGAGAGCGGCGGGGTCCGGCAGTGCGCGCCGCCCGGCGAGTGCCAGCAGGATCTCGGCGACTGCGTCGGCAGCTGCAGGGCGACCCATACCTCGTGCGGCCGCGGCCATCGCCGCGTGACGCCCGGGGTCATCGAGGATTGCGGTCGCGGCGAGCAATGACGCGGCGTCGAAATCCTCGTCAGCGACCAGCTCGGCAGCGCCCGCATCCGCGAGGACGACCGCATTTGCCCGCTGGTGCGCCCCGGCGTGGGGATATGGCACGACGACCATGGGCAGCCCGAAGGCGGTCACCTCGGCGAGCGTCGAGGAGCCGGCGCGGCCCACGACCAGGTCCGCCGCCCCGACCGCATCCAGGAGCTCCTCGCCCAGGAAGGCAGCCGGCCGATACCGCTCGCGGAACGCCTCGGGAAGCGCCGCTCGCGCTGCCGTGGCGGCGCCCAGACCGTCGGGTCCCGTCACGTGGATGACCTGCGCGCGTTCGACCAGCGTCGGGAGCGCAGCGACGACCGCCTCGTTCAGGCGGCGCACCGCCTGCGACCCGCCGAAGATCACGATGAGTCGGTCGTCGGCCGGGATGCCGAGCCGCACGCGCGCAGCGATGCGGTCGATGCCGGTGACGTCACGGATCGGCGTCCCGGTCACGAAGCAGTCCGATCGAGCCGGCAGCGCGGAGCAAGTCGACTCGAACGACACCGCGAGCGCGGAGGCGAGGCGCGCGGTAGCGCGGACGCTCCTGCCGGGCACCACATTGCCCTCCCACAGGAGCGTGGGAATCCCGAGGAGCCTGGCCGCGAGGAGGACGGGGATCGCGACGTAGCCGCCGGTCGTGAAGATCGCGGCCGGGCGTTGCCGCACGAGCCACCACGCGGCCTGCGGCACCGATAGGGCAAGGCGCATCGGATCGAGCAGGAGATGGACGTCACGCTGGACGGACCGCAGCGAGCGCAGGACGAGCCGGCGGAGCGGGATGCCGGACGGCGGGACGAGCCGGTCCTCCAGCCCGCGGCGCCCGCCCACCCAGGTGAGCTCAGGCGCGTCGGGTCGGCGACGGAGCGCGCTCGCGACGGCCAGCGCCGGGTAGATGTGTCCCCCGGTGCCCCCGCCCGCGATCAGCAGTCTCATCGATCCTCCGCAGCTCGACCGGTCGCTCCTCGGGCTTCCGTGCCGGGAGTTTGCGCGCGTCCGAGGGACCTGCCTCCGGCTTCGCTCCCTTCCCGCGCGGCTCGTGCGTCTCCCGCGAAATCGAGAGCAGCACGCCTGCCGCGGCAAAGCTGACGAGCAGCGACGAGCCGCCGGCGCTGATGAACGGCAGCGTGATCCCGGTGACGGGCAGAAGCGCCACCACGACCGCGATGTTGATGAATGCCTGGTAGCACAGCCACGCGGTGATTCCCGCCGCAAGCAACGCGCCGAACGTGTCGGGCGCGCGCAGGGCGGTGCGGATGCCGGCATAGGCGAGCAGCAGGAACAGGGCGATCACGAGGCCCGCGCCCACGAACCCGAACTCCTCGCCGATGATCGCGAAGATGAAGTCGTTCCAGGCATTGGGCAGGTACAGCCCGCCGGCGAGCTTGCTCTCGCCGAGACCAGTGCCGAGGATCCCGCCGAGTCCGAGCGCCAGCAGGCCCTGGATCGTGTGGAAGCCCGCCCCGAGCGGGTCTGCCCACGGATTCAGGAATGTCTGGATTCGCTCCAGCTGGTAATCCTTCAGCCCCACCAGCACGACGCCGAGGACCCCGATTCCGCCCATCGCGCCGAGCTGCCACAGGCTCGCGCCGGCGACGAAGAACATCGTGAACGCGGTGAGGGTGATGACGATCGTGGTTCCGAGGTCCGGCTCCTTGAACACCAGGGCGATCACGGGCACGGCAATGATCAGGAAGGGCACCATCCCGGCCTTGAACTTGGACACGAGGGGCCCGCGATTGGCGAGCCAGTGGGCGAGGTAGACGATGAGCGCGAGCTTGGCGATCTCGGCCGGATGGACCGCGGGCAATGGCCCGAGGACGAGCCAACGAGCGGAGCCGCCCACCACGCGGCCGAGGGATGGCACGAACACGAGGACGAGCAGGACGAGGGCGACGAGGTACGCCGGAACGGACACGAGTCGCAGCCAGCGGTAGTCGATGCGCATCACGCCGACCATCACCATGAGCCCGAGTGCTCCCCAGAAGATCTGCGGCCCGACGATCGCGAGCGTGTCGTCGCGCGAGGTGTACGCGTACATCGCGGACGACGAGTAGACATCAGGATGCCGATCGCGGCGAGCGCGACGACCGCGAGCAGGATCGAGTAGTCGGCCTGGTGGCGCTCGCGTCGGAGCACGTCGGTCGCGGCGCGCGTCGCGGGCCTCGCGGAGGCCGACGGTCGGGCTGACGCTCCGGGACGGCCGCGTGCGGCCCGCGGGACGGGCAGGCGGCCGGCGAGGTCCATCAGCCGCGCGCCTCGACGAGGCGAGCGACGGCGGCCTTGAAGGCGCGGCCGCGCGCTTCGTAGTCCTCGAACATGTCGAAGCTCGCGGCTGCCGGGCTGAGCAGCACGGTGGCGATCGGGGCACTCACGGCACCAGCGTTCCTCGAAGCGAGCGAGGCTCGCGCCTCTCGGGCGAGTTCATCGGCGCGCCGGACCGCGGCATCCAGCGAGTCCGCTCGCTCCGTGGCCGCAAGACCGGCCTCACGGAAGCGGCGCTCCAGCTCCGGACCCGATTCGCCGATCAGCACCGCGGCGGCGGCGCGTCGTCCGACGACCGCCGCCAGCTCGGTGAGGTCGACGCCCTTGTCCCGGCCGCCGGCGATGAGCACGATCGGACCGTCGAAGGCGCGGAGCGCGGCGATCACCGCGTCCGGCTGCGTGCCCTGGGAATCGTTCACGAATCGAACGCCGTCGATCTCCGCCACGCGCTCGAGGCGGTGCTCCACGCCAGTGAACGCCGCGGCGGCGCGTCTGATCGTCGCCGCCGGCACGCCGAAGAGCAGCGCGACGGCAACCGCGGCGAGGGCATTCGAAACGTTGTGCGCGCCGGGCACGCCAAGCTCGGCGAGCGGCAGCACGCGGCCGCCAGCGAACGGCGCCTCGCTCGACTCCCCGAGGGCCGTCACGGGCTCGATGGCGTCCGCCACGATCCAGCCGTGCGCGACGCCGAGCCCCCCTACCGGCATCTCGCTCCGGCGATAGGGAACGACCCGCCCGCCGGTGGCGCCTCCGTAATCCGCGACGATCGGGTCGTCCAGGTTCACGACCAGCGCGCCGGCAGGATCGACGAGCTCGGCGAGGCGCCGCTTGACGCGGCGGTAGGCCTCCAGGCTCCCGTGGCGATCGAGGTGATCCGAGGTCACGTTCGTATATGCCGCGACGGTCGTGCCCCGAGAGAGCGTGGGCAGCTGGAGCTCGGATAGCTCGAGCACCACCCGGTGGCGAGCCGTCAGCCCGGGGAGTCGCTCGATCAGCGGGATCCCGATGTTGCCGCCGAGCACGGCGCGCTCGCCGATCGCCGCCGCCAGGAGGGCGTGGGTCAGCGCCGCGGTGGTGGTCTTGCCCTTGGTGCCCGTGATCCCGATCGTCGGCGCGGGACAGAGTCGCAGGAACAGGTCGACCTCGGAGACGATCGCCGGCACTGCCGTGTCGCCACCCGCGCGCCGTGCCACGAGGTCCACCAGCGCGGCGCGCAGGCGCGGCTCGGTGGTCGGGTAGTCAGGGTTGATCGACGGCGATGCGGTCACGAGGGCGACGCCTTCCAGCGCCTGGGTCGGGTCCACGTCCGGCCCGAGGAGGAGCCTGACCGGCCGCGCGTCGAGCGCGGCGATCGCGCGCTGGAGCTCCTCCGCCGGGCGGGCGTCATACACGGTGACATCCGCGCCCGCGTCGACGAGGAAGCGCGCGAGGGCAATCCCGGAGCGGGCGAAGCCCAGCACGCTCACGGGCCTGCCGCGAACGACGCCCGAGGCGAGGGCGCTCGGTGTGAGGGCGGCGGGGTCGATCATGGCGTCGGCGGTCACGAGGCTCACAGCTTGTTGATCGAGGCGAGGAAGAGCGTCACGCCGATCAGCCCGGCGATGATGCCCACGATCCAGAACCGGAGGGTGATCTTCTCCTCGTCCCAGCCCTTGAGCTCGTAGTGGTAGTGGAG
>JBDSZH010000015.1:0-3517 GCA_039925225.1 Candidatus Limnocylindrales bacterium
CGCCCCTCCTGGGCTCGGATGGAGTTCTCGTCGGCAGTTTGCGCCGCCGCGTCGCGGGCGTCCAACGCCCGCGCGACCCGGTCGAGAATCCGATCGGCGACTTCGCGCTTCGACAGGAGCGGCAGCGAATCCACCGCACCGGCGCGATCGAGGATCGTGACGCGGTTCGTGTCCGTGCCGAAACCCGAGCCGGGTTCGGTCACGTCGTTGGCGACGAGCAGATCGATGCCCTTCGCACGGAGCTTCGCGGGCGCACGATCGAGGCCGCCGGTCTCCGCCGCAAATCCGACGAGCACCGGTGCCGGTCCGACGCCGGCCGCGACCGACGCGCCGACCTCCGCGAGCAGGTCCGGGGTGGGGGACAGCTCCAGCGTCACGCTGTCGGCTCGCGCGATCTTCAGGTCCGACCGGGAGGCCGGGGTGAAATCGGCGACCGCAGCCGCCATGACGAGCGCATCGGCCGGGGCCCCGTCGTCCGGTCGCATCGCTGTCCGGAGAGCCGCGCCGAGCTCGGCGGTCGTCTCGACCCGTACGACATCCGCCGCCTCGGGAAGCGGCACCTCCACGGAGGCGGCGATCAAGGTCACGGCCGCGCCACGGGCTACTGCGGCCTCGGCGAGCGCGACCCCCATGCGGCCGGTCGAGCGGTTACCGATGTAGCGAATGGGATCGATCGGCTCGCGCGTGCCCCCGGCGGTGATCACGATCCGGCGGCCCACGAGATCCGCCTCGCGGGGAGCCGCGGCAGCCAGGGGCGGCCGCGCAGCAGGATCCGCCTGGCGCACGGGTCGCGCGACCACGGCCGCGACGACCGCATCGACGATCGCCGGCAGCTCCGCCAGGCGCCCAACGCCCGAGTGCCCGGACGCGAGCGGCCCGGACTCGGGCGCGACGACCGTGTACCCGAAACCTTCGCGGAGCCGCGCGACGTTCGTGACCGTTGCTGGATGCGTCCACATGTCGCCGTCCATCGCGGGCGCGACGACCACCGGCGCGCTGGTCGCGAGCGCCGCCGCGGTGACGACATCTCCGGCCAAACCGTTCGCCATGGCCGCGAGCCAGTGCGCCGTCGCCGGCGCGACCACAAGGACATCCGCTGAATCCGCGATGACGATGTGTCCGATCCGGCCGTCGGGCAGGAGATCGAGCACGTCGGACTCCACTGGGTGGCGCGATAGCGCGGCGAACGACAGGGGACCGACGAAGCGCGTCGCCGAAGGGGAGAGCAGGACGACGACGTCGGCGCCCTCGGCCGTCAGGAGGCGCAGCAGCTCCACCGCCTTGTACGCCGCAATCGAACCCGTGACGCCCAGCGCAACGAGTCGCCCCTCGAGCCGACGGGCGCCGCCGGCTGCCGCCGCGGTCAAGCGAGCGCCGCCGTCATCGCGAGCGCCGCCATCACGCGAGTCCAGCGGCGATTGCGAGCGACGCCATCACGCGAGCTCGAGCTTCAGCGGCTGGCCTCCCGCCACCTCGGCGTGGAGGATCGCGAGACCCTTGAGCGTGAGGTCGGGGTCGATCGCCTCGACGCCCTCCACGAAGGCCGCCCACGGCAGCGAGGAGAGCCCGCCGGTCAGGACGACATGTACGTCGGCCGGCGCGAGGTCCCCCGAATCCGCCAGCTCGCCCACGATGCGCGCGAGCAGACCCGCAACGAGATCCTGGTAGCCGAGCACCGCGCCGCTCTGGATCGCCGAGGTCGTATCTCGGCCGATCGCCCGGTCCGGCACCCGAAGCTCCACCCGCGGCAACTTCGCGGTCCGCATTGCGAGCACCTCGAGCCCAAGCTCGATGCCCGGCGCGATCGCGCCGCCCACGAACGCGCCGTCGCCTGCGACGCAGTCGAAGGTGGTCGCCGTCCCGAGGTCCACCACGACGGCCGGCGTGCCGTACAGCCGTGAAACCGCCAGCGCATTCACGAGCCGGTCGGCGCCCACCTCCCCGGGCCGGTCCACGCGGATCGGGAGCGGTACCGTGCCGGCTCCCGCGAGCAGCAAGGGCCGGTCGCGACGCGCAGTGACAGCCTCAAGCGCGGCACTGACCCCAGGGACAACGGACGCGACGACGACCGCGGCAACGTCGGCAAACGCGGCATCGTCCAAATGGAGAAGCCCTTCCATGAGCAGCTCCAGCTCGTCCGCGGTGCCGCCGCGGGGCGTGGCCGCGCGCCGAACTGCGACGAGCGAGCCGTTGCGAAACGACCCGATCGTGACATTCGAGTTCCCGACGTCGACCGCTAGGAGCATGGCCGGATCATACGCGGCCAAATTCGGGCGGCCGATGGTGGACTGTCGCGCTACCATCGCCAGCGTCCCTCGCCTCCCGTGTGCCCCGGAGGAGGAGCTCGTGCCCAGCCAGCCGCCGGCGAAGTTTTTCGTGAACCAGGGCGTGGTCACGAGCCGCGAGGACATGCTCAACCTCCTGCGGCCGCTCCTCAAGCAAACCGTGTCCTATCGATACCTGCGCGGACGCGAGGTGGCGGCCCACGGGACCGGCTGGGTCGAGCGGATCGTCGTCGACCAGCCAGACGTTTCGACGTACTTCACGCCGATCGCGATCACGCTCAACGTCGACTCCTTCGAGCACCTCGACTTCACGACCCGGCCGGACCAGCTCCTCGTCTACACGCTCGTGCAGGGCGACGAGTCCGTGGTCATGGAGTTCACTCCCGGCGGTGACGGGACTGGCTCCCCGTTCGAGGCGGAGCAGCTCGCGTTCGACACATCCGGCTACGTCCAGATGGAGCTCCAGGGCCTCGATTCGACACCCGCCGAGGAGTAGACGCGCATTTTGGCGAACCGGTGCTTCCCGTCCCATCTATCCTGTTCCTGTCCCAAGCGCGACAGCCCGCGCCGGCCCCCATGGCCAGCTGCCGCAGCGGCAGCAGCGCGATGCATCCCAACCATTCCAGCGTCGAGGAGGAGCGGATCGATGGTGAGTCGGCGGTTGCGGTTCGTGAGCACCCTTTTCGCGGGGCTCCTCGTGGTATCGGCGTGCCAGGCGACACCCGGTGGGTCCGCCGCGCCTTCAGGCGGGGCGAGTGCCTGCACCGCGGGGGCCGGCACAGGCGTCCAGATCCCGGAGGTGAAGGCTGGCAAGTTCAACGTCGCGATGGTTCTCATCGGGCCGCACGATGACGCCGGCTGGAGCCAGGCCCATTACGAAGGTCTCCAGTACCTGTGCGACCACGTCGCCGACAGCCACGTCGCCTACATCGAGAACGTCCCAGAGGGCGCGGATTCCGAGGAGGTGTTCCGCAGCCTGTCGCGCAAGGGCTTCAACTTCATCATCGGCACGTCGTTCGGGTACATGGATCCGATGGAGACCGTGGCCAAGGATTACCCGGCCATCACCTATCTGCACCTGACCGGGTACAAGTCGAACGGCACCAACTTCGGCAACTTCTTCGGCGCGATGGAGGACTTCAAGTACCTCGCCGGCATGCTCGCCGGCTCGCGCGCCAAGAAGGACGGCAACACGAAGATCGGTTACATGGCCACCTTCGCAATCCCGGAGG
>JBDSZH010000016.1:0-9870 GCA_039925225.1 Candidatus Limnocylindrales bacterium
GGGCCGCCGGCGAGAAGGTGATCGTCCCGGTGAAGGACGCTTTGGTCCACTTCGCTGGCGCGCTGCTCGTGTTCACGCCATCGAAGTTGGGCACCGTGCAGAACACGGGCGGCGATGGGGTCGGGACCGCGGTGGGGGTCGGCACGACCGTTGGGACGGGGGTCGGGGCCGGAGTTGGCCTGGGCGTGGGCTTCGCCGTGGGGAAGGGGATCGGTACAGGTTTAGGGGTGGGAGCGAGCCCGGAGGTCGGGTCTGGCGCCGATGCTGACGGGAGCGCGCTCTCAAACGGCCCGGACGGGATAGTCGATGGGCTCGCGAAGACCGGCGATTCGACCCCCGTGAGCGGTTGCGGAGTCCCGGACGGGGCATCGGTTCGCCTCGCGTCCGCGATCGAGCGCCTTGGGCCGTTGACCGCGAGCACGACGCTCACGATCGCGATCAGGGCGACGATCCCGAAGACCGCCGTCGGCGCGGCGAACAGGGAACGTGCCGTGCGCCCCGCACGAACCGACCGATCGGCCGCGGCCGCGGTCGCCGTAGCCCGATTCCCGCTCGACGCCGCCGCCGCGTCGCCACTCTCAGCGCCCCCCGCGACGCCGGCAGCAACGGTCGTCGCGCCCGCCGCGCCCGCCGCAAAAGCCACCGGCTCGTCCCGGCGAGTCCACGGCTGGAGCAGGATCTCGAAATCTGATCGCGGGATGAGGTCGCGGATGGCGATCGCGCCGGCGACATCGGCCACGATCGGCGCCACCTGGGCGCGCAGCGGGGTGTTCCCGAGTTTGCCGCGCGCAATGACCGAGGCGCCCTCCCGCGCGAGCAGCCACTCCGCCTCGCGGTGCTCGCGACCGGCCGTGAACGCTTCGTGCCGCGCGACCGCGTACGTGGTCTCGTCGACGGCCGCGAGACCCGCCACTACCTCGGCCGCCCGTGCCTCGTCGAGATCGCGCAGGTCGGCAAGGAATTGGCGGACCTCTGCCGTGTTGATCCCGAACGCCTTCATCGACGACCTCCGCTCGGACGTCACGCTTGCCTCCGCGGCCACCGCCGACCGCGCGCCGTTCAGGCTGAGCGTCGTCCCCCGCGTGGCACCGTCATACCGCTTCCGGCGCTTCGGGTCAATAAGCCACTCATGTGCCAGGTTCAGCCGCTTGAACCGATCCGCATCGATCGACGCTGGACTCTCGGCTCCGCCGGCATTCGCCGCGCCGTGGGCCACATCCGGATGGTGGCGTTTCGCCAGCGTGCGGTAGGCCGCCTCGATGACCGCCACGCTCGCCAGGCGGGAGACCTCGAGCTCGGCGTACAGGTCGAAATCGGGGATGGATTCGCGGGTCACGGCGGCCAAGTGTGACACGCGGATCCCGGCCCCGGCCCGGATGATCCCGTAGCAGGCCCATAATCGCAGCGATGGTCGATCAGGCTTCAGCGCCGGTGAGCGGCAGCATTCGGATAGCCGAGGGCGACATCCTCGATCCGCTCGTCCAGGCCCAGTGCTCGCTGTCCGTGCAGCTCCGGCGCGCAAGTGGCTCGATCATCGGGCGCTCCGCCGAGCTGGCCGCATTCGCCCAGGAGATCAAGAGCGCCGCAGGCGGCCTGGCAGCCGTCACGCTCGAGGGTGAGCCGGGGATCGGCAAGACGCGGCTGCTGCTCGCGGCGTGCGACACCGCCGCCAGGGCCGGCTTCACGGTGGTCGCCGTGACCGCCGACGAGGAGATCCGCGGCCCGTTCCTCGTCGCGCGCAGCATCTTCGCGGCGCCGGCGATCCGCGAGGTGGCTGCCGGGACTCCCGCGGAGGCGACGGTCCGCCGGGTCATCGATGCCATGTCCGGCCGCGACGAGCCCGGGTTCGACAGCCTGTCGCCGGACGCAAAGCTGCTCCGAGCCTTCGATCTGGCCGGCGTGGCCATCGGCGCCGTTGCCGATGTCCGACCGCTCGCCCTGTTCGTCGACGACGTCCAGTGGGCCGACGACGACACGCTGCGGATGCTCCGGTACGTGGTGCGCAGCGATGCCGATCGACCAATCTTCCTCTTCCTCACGATCCGCCCGGACGAGTTCAACGCCGTGACCGAAGCGGTCAACTTCGTGGCGGACATGGAGCGGATGGGGCTCGTTCGCCGCCTGCGCCCAACGCGCTTCACCTCCGTCGAGACCGCCGAGCTGCTCAAGAACGTGCTCGGCGGGCCTGTGGAGCCGGTGTCCGCGGTCGCGATGCATGTGCAGTCAGAGGGCGTCCCGTTCATTGTCGAGGAGCTGGCTCGGACGCATCGCGAGGCCGGCACGCTCCAGATCGTTGATGGGCAATGGAAGCTTGGCCGGAACGCGGCGCGGCTCGTGCCCTCAGCGGTCCGGACCTTGATCCAGCGTCGAGCGGCACGATTGCCGGCGCCCGCTCGCGAGGCGCTCTCCGACGCGGCCGTGCTCGGTCGGAGCTTCAGCCTGCGCGATTTGCGCGCGGTTCGCTCCAGATTGGGCGGCGCGGCCGGCGATCCCGCCGATCCCGGCGGGGACCTCACGGATGCGTTGCGTCCCGCGGTTGAGGCGGGCCTCCTGCTCCAGCATCCGGAGGGCGACGCCGCGGACTACACCTTCACCCACGTCCAGGTCCGGGACTTTGCCGACAGCCAACTTTCACAGGCACGCCGTCGCCAGATGCACGGGGCGGTCGTGGAGCTGCTGCTCGAAGGCGGCGACCCATCGCCGGCCGGCCTGCCGATGCTGGCGCAGCACGCCCTGGCCGCCGGCGACACGGAGCGGGCCGCCCGGTTCTCCATCGATGCGGCGACGGCCGCCCTCGAGTCCAACGCCCCCGAGGAGGCGCTACGCCTCGTCGATCAGGCGCTCCCGGATGTCACCTCACCCGCGGATCGTCGGACGCTCCTCGCGACCCGCGACGACGCCTACGCGGTCCTGCGCCGATTCTCCGACCGGCTTCAGGGTCTCGCGGAGCTCGGCGCCCTGTCGGAGGCGTTGGGCGACCCGGCGCTGGAGTTCGACGTCCAGCTCCGCCGGGCCGCAGCCCTGCGCATGTCGCACGACGAGGACGCGGCTGCGGAGCTCGCACGTCGCGTGGCTGTCCGCGCCGCGGCGAGGGGCGACGCAGCGGTTGAGCTCCGCGCGAACCTCGAGCTTGGGCAGGCGATCCTGCGTGTCCAGCTGGGCGAGTCATACAACGCGGTTTCGCTCGAGGTCGATATCGATGCCGCCGAGGTGGCCTTCGAGCGCGCGACGGAGCTCGCGGAGCAGTTGGGCGACAAGCGTGCCCTGGCGGGCGCGCTGCGTGAGCTCGGGACGCTGAAGCTCTCGCGCCTGCGCGACTGGTTCGTGGAGATGAGCCGGACCGGCGTCGCGCTCGAGCTCGCGGGCCGGATTGCTGCGGGGGAATCGATTGAATCGGTGCTCGAAAGCCAGCCGATCGCGCCGCTCGTCGCCGAGGCTGGGGGGTTGCTCGAGCGAGCGCTGGCGCTGTTCGAGGCCCTCGACGATCGAACCGGCGTGATGTCAACAGTCATCGCGATGGCCTACGCCAACTACGCGCCGGTCATCCACCTCACCTCGTCTGCGCGGCACATCGAGGAAATCCGTCGGGTGACCGCTCGACTGACGGAGTTCGTCACGGAGAGCGAGCGCGCGCGCCAGGAGCTCCAGATGCTGTTCGGCGTGCACGTCTACGCGCGGGCCAAGGTGGTGCCGGACCTGATGCTCTCGCGCGGCGAGGAGGCCTACCGCGCGGCGCGCCTGCTGGGCGACCAGGCGACCGAGTTCCACGCCGCAGGCGGGGTTGCGCTCAGCCATCTCGATCTAGGGGAGATCGCGGACGCGGAGCGGTGGCTCGGGCTCGCGGCCAGCGTCGCGTCCGCCGACCCAACCCCGACACGCGCGCGGCAGCTGGAGCTCTGGCGCGGCATGGTCCGCGCGGGAGCCGGAGACGCGGAGGGTATGCGCCGGCACCTCGAGCAGGCGGTCTCATTGGCGACCGGGCAGGGCAAGGCGTCGGGCCGATGCGAGGCGTTTGCGCGTCTGGCGCTGGAGGCCGCACGCCTTGGGGCCGCGACTGAGGCTGGACCTGCGCAGACGGAGCTGTTCGAGTTGGCAGAACGATCCGCATTCGCGACCAAGGAGATCATGACCCAGCTCCCGGGCCACCCGACCTGGGGACCGCAGGCCGATGCCGCAATCGCGACCATCGCCCTCGCCCGTGGCGACGTGCCCGCATCGGTCGCTGCGGCTGGTTCGGCCGTCGCCGCGCTCCAGGCGGCGCACCACGAGGACTCAAGCCTCGAGATCGTGGTTCCCGTCGCCAAAGCGATGTTCGCGGGCGGGCCGCCGGAGATCCAGGCTTTCCTTCGAGGCTACCTGCGGCTCCTCCTGGCCCGAACCGCGCAGGGGACGCTCGACGAGAAGGTGCGCGTTCGGTGGCTCCGCGGACCGCTCGGGCGGGAGCTCGTCGCGCTGGTGGGCCCGCTCGGCGATGGCGGCCCATCGATGGAGATCGGGGACCCTTCCGGTGCGCCCGCCCCTGCCGGCGCGTTTCCCGACATCGACGACATCGATCGAACCCTCCTCCGGCTCCTGACCGAAGGCCACACCAACGCCGAGATGGCCGCGAAGGTGGAGCTCACCGCGGACGCCGTCGGCGTGCGGCTCGCCAAGCTCCTCGCGCGGCTCGGTGTCTCCAGCCGCGCCGAGGCCACGACGCTCGCCTTCAAGGGCTTCTCCGGATGATGGCGGCCCGATGACGCTCAGAGTTCGCGTGGATCGACACAAGTGCATCGGCGCGGGCAACTGCATCACCATCGCCCCGACCGCCTTCGACTGGCTGCGCGGCGATTCCGGCAAGGCGGAAGTCCTCGACCCAGAGAGTGTCGACGACGAGCTGCTCCGGGAATCGGCGTTCGCATGCCCGACCGGCGCCATCGTCATCGATGAGGTCTCCGACCTTTTGCCGTGGCAGCTTCGGGGCAAGGCCGCGCCGCCGAGGCGCGTGCTCAAGACGTTCATGTTCACCGACGTCGTGGGCTCCACGAACCTCGTCGAGGCGCTCGGCGATGAGGCGTGGGACACCCTCCTGCGCTGGCACGACACCACCCTGCGCGAGGTTTTCACGGCGCACGAAGGGCGCGAGATCTCGACGACCGGCGACGGCTTCTTCGTGAGCTTCGACTCGCCCGAGGCCGCCGTTGCGGCGGCGATGGCGATCCAGCGACGGCTCGCCGACCACCGCCAGAAGCAGGGCTTCGCGCCGCAGGTCCGGATCGGGCTGCACGCGTCCGACGCGCAGCAGGTCGGGACGAACTTCCGCGGCAAAGGCGTCCACGAGGCCTCGCGCATCGCCGGCCTCGCGACCGGTGGTCAGATCATCGCCAGCCTCTCGACAGTGGGGGAGTCCTACCGCTCTGCGGGCGTGCGGTCCGAGCTGCTCAAGGGCCTTTCCGAGCCGATGGATGTCGTGACTATCGACTGGCGCTGATCGCGCCTAGGGCATCGTGACCGTCGATGGGCTCTTCGTGGCGCGTACCGAGACTGCCGTCCGACCACTCACCGCGAGCTCGTCGAGCTGTGCCAGGAGCGGTCGAGCGCCGAGCTCCTCGAGGATGCCTCGACCCTCATCGATGACCGAACGCGTCGCCGGATCATCGAGCCCGAGCAACGTTGCCATGTCGAACACGGTCAGCGCGAGTGAGAAGCGGAGGCCGAAGGCGCGGTACCCCGCCAGCGCGGAGCGGTACAGGTTCACCGCATCGTCGCGCCGGCCTTCGAGGACGGCGATCCCGGCGCGAAGGACTTCGGCGTCGTGGTCTGCTGCGCCGCCCGGACCGCGTCCGGCGATTTCCAGCACGCGACGAGCGATATCCAGCTTCCGAGCGTGCAGGGCGAACCGCCCTGGCATGTCGAACTCGGGGTTGTACTCGCCTTCGATTGCATACCGGAAGAACGGTTCGGCGAGGTCCAGCGCGCGCGCCGGATCTCCCGCAGCGAACGCGCAGCGGCCGAGGAAGGATGCGTGGTTTCGTTCCGATTGCGATTCCTTGTCGCGCTTGGCACTCGCCAGGAGGCGCTCGCCGCGTGCGATATCCGGGATCCCCGTCCAGGCGGTGTAATAGTCCCGCATGCTCTCGAGATACTCCGTCTCGTGGCGCTCCGGGTCACCCGCGAGCATCGCGCCCACCGCCTCGCGCAGCCATGCCCACTCGCCGATTCGCTCGCACGCGCCGACCGCGTTCCCGGCGTGATAGCCGTCGAACGCGCGCAGGCCGAGACGGCGAGCGGCCGCCATCCCGAGCCGGGTTCGTTCCAGCGATGCTCGGGGATCGATTTCGGTCGTCATCGACGCGAGATTGTTCAGACCCCGCAGCGCAGCACGGTTCTGGCGGTGGGCCGTCGCATCGAGGACCGCGCCCTCTATCAATGCCATGCCCTCCCGCAGCTGCCCGGCCGACGCCATGGCCGTGCCCTTCGTCACCATGGCCATGCCCAGCACCTCGTCGAGCCGAAGCGGCTCCGCGAGCGACAGGGCCTGGTCCGCCCAGCGCACTGAATCGCCCCAGGCGATGCGCCGGAACTCCAGGCGCGCCATCACCTCGGCGAACTGCGCGGCGCCCTCGCCGGCCTCGCGATCCGCGGCGGGACCGCGCTCCAGCGCCGCGAGGACGAGCGCCTCGGCCTCCTCCTGGATGCCGCCTGCCAGCTTCGCCGCATCGGTGATCCGCCCCGATGAGAGATACGCCCCGAGCAGGGTGCCTGTACCACGGACGACGCCGATGCGGTCGCCCTGCGCAGCGTAAGCATCAACCGCGGCCGCCAGGTTGGCGTATGCCTGCTCCCAGTCGGAGTGGTACGTCTGCAGCCGGCCAATCCGCTCGAGCAGCCGCGCGCGCTGCGCCGGGTCCGGCGTGACCTCCAGGGCCGAGCCGAGGGCGTCGAGCGCCTGCCTGACCGCGCCGAACTCCTGGGCGCGCTCCGCCGTCGCGAGCAGCGAGATCCGAGCCTGCGTCGCAATTGCCTCGCCCTCTGGGCCATCGGGTGCTGCCCGGAACGCCTCGACGAAGTGCGTCGCCACAACCCCGGCCACCTCGTCATCACCGAGCGATTCGAAATAGCGCGCTGCCGCGAGGTGTCGGGCTCGTCGCTCTCGCTTTGACAAGGTTGAGAACGCGACTTCCCGGAGGAGCGCCTGCACGAACGCGTGCTGCCCGCGCGTGGGCGCTCGGGGGTCGGTCTCGAGGGTCAGGATCTCGCGTCGGACGAGCGCGGTGAGGCGCGGAACGAGTGTTTCCGACGGCTCGCCGCTCATCGCCGTGAGCGCGTCCACCGTGAAGCTCTGGCCGATCACAGCGGCGTCCTGGAGCAGTGAGCGATCCGCAGGCGGCAGGGAATCGAGTCGAGCGGCGACCAGCGCCTGGAGCGTTGGCGGGACTTCGAGATCGGCGAGGTTCAAGCCACCGCCGGCCGCGCTGGATGCCGCGACGAGGTGGCCATCGCGTTCTACGAGCTGGCCCTTGGCGACCAGCATCCGGATCGTCTCGACTGCGTACAGCGGAATGCCATCGGCTCGTTCCAGGATCCGCGCCACGATCCGAGCAGGAAGGCCGGGCGCGACCCCATCGAGCAGCTCTCGCATCGCCGTGTCTGGCAGTGGGTCCAGGCGCATCGCCATCGCGCCCCGTCGGTCCGTCCCCCATCCCGTTCGTCGGTCGAGCAGCTCCGGCCGGGCAAGTGTCAGGACGAAGATCGGGCTCGAGCGGCCCCAATCGAGAAGGTGCTCCAGGAAGTCGAGCAGGCCGTCGTCCGACCACTGCAGATCCTCGATCACGAGGGCCACCGTTCCGGTCGTTGCCAGCCGCTCGAAGAACGTTCGCCACGCAGCGAACAGCTCTGCGGACCCGCCGGACGTCGCTTCCCCGATGCCGAGCAGGACCAGGATCCGCGGCTCGATCCAGGCACGTTCGTCCTCGTCCGGGACATGCTGCTGGAGCATCGTCGCGACGGCGCGCCGCGTCGTCTCCGCGTCGTCGCCCTCTGCAAGCCCGGCGCGCCTCCGGAACATCTCGCTCAGCGCCCAGAACGTCACGCCCTCGCCGTACGACGGCGAGCGACCGCGGTGCCACCAGACCTGCTCGACGACCCCATCGAGATACTTCTCCAGCTCCCACGCGAGCCGGCTCTTGCCGATGCCCGCCTGGCCCACGAGGCTGACGAGGCGCGCACGCCCTTCACGGCCGGTCGCGTGGAACTGCTCCTTGAGGAAGCGCAGCTCCTCAGCGCGACCCACGAAGGGCGGCTCGATCGCGTCGGGACGCCGGGCGCCGCCGCGTTCCGCGACGACCCGCATGGCACGCCATGCTGGCACCGGTTCGGCCTTACCCTTGAGTTCCTGGTCACCTGCGGACTCGAAGGTGATCGCCTCGCCGGCTCCAAGCCGGGTGGCCTCGCCGACGAGGACCGTGCCGGGCGCCGCCGCCGACTGGAGGCGCGACGCAGTGTTGACCATGTCGCCGGTGACCATGCCCTCGCCCTCGGCGCCGACCCCGACTGCGGCCTCGCCGGTCAGGACGCCGGCGCGGAGCTGGAGCTCCATGCCCATCTCGCGCCCGAGGACGGGCACCATCTCGACGAGGTCGAGCGCCGCCCTCACCGCGCGTTCGGCGTCGTCCTCATGGGCGGTGGGCGCGCCCCACAGCGCCATGACGGCATCGCCGATGAACTTCTCGATGACGCCGCCGTATCGACCCACGATCTCGCGCGTCCGCTCGAAGTATCGGCTCTGGAGCTCGCGGATGGTCTCGGGGTCACGGTTTGCCGAGAGCGCCGTGAATCCGACCAGGTCCGCGAACAGGACGTTCACGACGCGCCGCTCGGTAGTCCGGGTCGGCCCGCCGTGGGAAGCGGCCGCTGTGCTCGTCCGCGCGGCCTCTCCCGAGGATCCGGCCTCGCCGGCGAGCTGGGTTCCGCAGTTGGCGCAGAACCGCGCATCCGGGACGTTCGAGGCTCCGCAGGTCGGGCAGCCCGTGCGCGAGCCGCATCGAACGCAGAATTTCGCGTCCGCCGCGTTTTCGGCCGTGCAGGTCGTACAGATCACCAGACTGCGACTGTACCCGAGCAACCGCGCAACCGCGATGCTCGCGCCCTGAACGTTGTGCACGAAGTCCTGGGAATCAAGAAACGTCGCCGGCCCGTTCCGTGTGGAAGGGCGCGACGACGTCTGGTGTGGCCGGCCCGCCGCGAGGACGGGGCCGGCCGTTCCGGCCGCACGGCCGGAGGTGCGGGTGGTTAGGCCGCGGAGACTCGCGCTGCGCGCGGGCCCTTGGGGCTCTGCTCGATCTCGAACGTGACCTTCTCACCGCCGACGAGGCGATCGAAGTCAAGCGAGGAATCGAGTCCGCCGCGGTGGAAGAAGTATTCCTTCGCATCCTCGGCAGCGATGAAGCCGAAGCCGCGGTCGGCGACGATCTTCTTGATGGTTCCGGTGGTCATGAGGACCTCCAACTTCCCGAACAGGGAACACAGCACGCACGGTCTGTTCGAGAAGGAGGGACCACACGGAGAGTCGCCACGAGAAGGCGGCGAGGCATTACCTTAGCACAAATGTTCGATCAGAACAACCCCTACCCACCCGCCCACGCTCGATCCCGTCCGAATCACACCGGGAGCAGTGGAGGCGCCTGACCCTGGCGGGCTTACTTGGAGATGACCATCCGGGGAATGGTGGAAGTCGCGAGGCGATCCTCGAAGCGGGCGATCGACTCGTCCAGCTTCTCGAGGTATTCCGACAGCCGGCGGCGGGCGTCCTCGGCGGCGGCATCGAGGCCGTCCATCTCGAAGATCTTCCAATGCCGGAGAACGGGCATCAGCACCTCGTCTCGGTGAACC
>JBDSZH010000017.1:0-9528 GCA_039925225.1 Candidatus Limnocylindrales bacterium
CCTGCGCATCGCATCACTCCAGCGCGAGGGCCATCGCGAGCTCGCCACGGCAGCGAGGGCCGCCGCGGAGGCGCTCCTCGATGATGCGGGCCGGCTCCGGCCGGGTCACGAGGCACTCGCGCGGGAACTGCAATCCGGCTGGCTGGCGCGGGTCACGCAGGCCGAGCCGGCTGGTGCCGCCTGAGATGGCATCGACGAAGGCATCGACGAAGGCATCGACGAAGGCATCGAACAGTGCCGGGCGGGTGATCGCGGGTACGGCGCGCGGACGCCTGCTCGCCTCGCCCGGCGAAGGCACGCGCCCAATCGGCGATCGGGTCAAGGAGACGCTGTTCGCGATTCTCGAGCCCGTCATCCGCGACCGGTCGTTCCTGGACCTGTTCGCCGGCAGTGGCGCCGCGGGCATCGAGGCGCTGTCACGGGGCGCCCGCGAAGCCGTCTTCGTGGAGCGCGATCCGAACGCACAGAAGACGATCGAGCGGAACCTCGAGGCAACCGTTTTCGCAGGCCCCAGCGCCCGCATCGCCCGGAGCCAGGTCGGGACGTGGTTCAACTCCGGCTCCAAGGCCGGCGCGCCCTTTGCAGCGATCCTGATCGACCCGCCATACGACCTCCCGGAGCTGCTCGAAGCCGCGCTCGAGTCGATCTCGGCCGCCGGCCCTGGCGGTATCCTCGAGGCCGATGGCGTCGTCGTCGCGAAACACTTCTGGAAGACGCCGCCGTCGGCCCGGATCGGACTGCTACGATCGGCCCGCGAGCGTCGCTTCGGTGAGACGACACTGACGTTCCTGCGCTGGGCCGAAGAGGAGGGCGAGGAGGACCGATGAGAGTCGCGCTCTACCCGGGCTCGTTCGACCCCGTGACCAACGGCCACCTCGACGTCCTGACGCGCGCCCTCGCGGTCTTCGACAGGGTGGTCGTCGCGGTCATCACGAACCCCCGCAAGACGCCGCTGCTCCCGGTCGAGACCCGTGTCGTCGTGCTCGAGACCGCCATTCGCGATGCAGGCATCGACGCAGAGCACGCCACGGTCGCGACGTTCGAGGGGCTCACCGTAGATGCCGCCCACGTCCACGAAGCGCGCTGGATCGTGCGCGGGCTGCGCGCCGTCTCCGACTTCGAGGCGGAGGGCCAGCTTGCCCACAATAATCGCGTGCTCGCCGACGACGTCGACACGGTCTTCTTCATGACCGCCGTTGAGTTTGGTTACATCAGCTCCAGCCTCGTGAAGGAAATCGCGGGCTTCGGAGGCGACGTGTCGACCATGATCCCGCCGGCCGCCGCGACCGCCCTCAGAACGCTCGGCCGGACTCCAACCAGGTAGGGTCGAGCCGAACCCGACGGGGTAGGCCGGGCCGAGCGCAAGGCGGCGGCCGAGAAAGGTCGGGAGCGCACCTCGACGTGCGTGACCGACCGGCGCAGGCAGCCAACGCCGCGATCGGCGCGGAATACCCGGTCGGGCGTGCGATAATCGAAGCCGTGGACATCATGTTTCTGCTGGAGCGGCTTGAGTCGCAGATCGCGACGGGCACCGGCGTGCCCCGGACGCGCAAGGTCCTCGTGGACAAGGACGCCGTCCTCGATCTCATCGACCAGCTGCGTGTCGCCGTCCCCGAAGAGATCCACGCTGCCAAGCGGATCAACGCCGAGAGCGAGCGGATCGTCGAGAAGGCGAACGAGGAATCGGCGCGGATCACCGCACGAGCCCAGGAGCAGGCGACGTACCTGATCGGCGAGAAGGGCCTGACCGAGGCCGCCCAGGCCGAGGGCCGGCAGATTGTCGCGACCGCTATGGATGCCGCAGATGACACGCGCGCCGGCGCCGATGAGTACGCCGCGCAGATCCTCGAGTCGCTGGAGGGCGAAGTCCGCAAGGCGCTCGCCGGCATCGAGAAGGGAATCAACGTCCTCGAGGCCCGCCAGGCCGAGCTGCGCCCCGTCGACGCACCCGCCGACGGTGAGGAGAAGCCGCTCGACGAATGGCCGGACGCCGGCGACGACGACGACCCGGCCCACCTGCGCGAAGAGGACGCGGGCCAGACAGTCCCGCGATGAGCGCCCCGGCGCCCCTGACCTACCCGCTGGCGGGCCTGCTCGGCGAGCCCGCAGGCACCGAACGGCGATACGAGATCCACGGCGCAACCATTCCGCTGCCGGACGACCTCCGACTCATGGAGCCGATCGACGGCGGGCTCCGCGTGACCCGGACGAACCGCGGCGTGCTCGTCGACTCGCAGTTCACGACCGCGATCGCGGGCAGCTGCTCGCGCTGCCTCCGCGATATCGAGATCCCGATGCGGGTGCACATGCGCGAGGAGGTCCTGCCCAGCGTCGACGTCGCGACGGGCAAGCCGGCACACACCGACGAGCCCGAGGTCGCCCGGCTGACGGATCACCACGAGCTGGATTTCGCGCTCCTCGCCGGCGAGGCAATCTCGCTCAACGAGCCGATCGCCCCGCTCTGCGAGCCCGGCTGCCCCGGCCTGTGCGTCATCTGTGGTGAGCGCCTTGGGCCAGGCCACGTCGCGCATGAGGACGACTCGGTCGACCCGCGCCTGGAGGCCCTTCGAGCCTTCCGGGTCGACGCCAAGGGGGAGAGCGAGTAGACTCCGGACCGGTTCGACGGCGCCGACAGCACCGCGTGCCCACCCCAGATGACACAACGTCGCGCCCTTCCATGCGCGGTCGAAAGGAGCAGCACACACCATGGGCGTGCCCAAGCGCAGGGTCTCCCACGCTCGACAGGGGGATCGGCGCGCGCACCTCGCGCTCGACCTGCCGCAGCTCGAGGATTGCCCGCACTGCCACCAGCCCAAGCGCAGCCACCGGGCGTGCCCGAACTGCGGCTACTACGGCGGCCGGTCGGTGATCGAGATCAAGGCGCCGAAGGAAGTCGCCCCCTCGACCTGATCGGCGCGCATGACTGACGGCGCCTCATCGGGAATCACGGCCCCCAGCGGGTCGTCGCGCGGTGTTCGACTTGCCGTCGACGCGATGGGCGGTGACCACGGTCCCGCCGAGGTGGTGCCCGGCGCGCTCGATCACGCCGCGGCACATCCAGAGGACCACGTCCTTCTCGTCGGCGACCCTGCGCGCATCACGGCAATCGCCGGCACCCTGCCCGGGAACGTCGAGATCGTGCCCGCGAGTCAGGTCATCGAGATGCACGAACACCCGGCCCACGCCCTGCGCGAGAAGAAGGACGCCTCGATCCTCGTGGGCTGCGAGCTCCTGCGCAACGGCAAGGCGGATGCCATCGTGACCGCGGGCCATACCGGCGCCGCGATGGCGGCTGCGGTGCTCCGCGTCGGACGGCTGGCGGGCGTCGATCGCCCTGCGCTCGCCGTGCAGATGGTCCGTGCCGGACGACCGTTCGTGCTGCTCGACATCGGTGCCAATCCCGATTCGTCGCCCGAGAACCTCGCCCAGTACGCCCGGATGGGCGCCATCTTCGCCGAGAAGGTCGTGGGCATCCCGACGCCGCGCGTCGCGCTCCTGTCGATCGGGGAGGAGAAGGGCAAGGGCGACCTGCGGATCCAGCGAACCACGGAGCTCCTCGACGCCTCAGACCTCAACTTCATCGGCAACGTCGAGGGCAAGGACCTCGTGGCGGATCTCGCCGACGTGGTGGTCACGGACGCCGTCACGGGCAACGTGGTGATCAAGTTCTTCGAGGGCCTGTCCACCTTCATCTTCGATCTGTGGCGCGCCGAGTTCCGGGGCGGCTTCCGGGGACGGCTCGCGTATCTCCTTTTGGGGCCGGGCATCGGGCGCATCCGGCGGATCTTCGATTACGAGCGCGCGGGCGGCTCGCCGCTTCTCGGCGTGAAGGGGTCGGTGATCATCACCCACGGCCGTGCCAAACGGCGGATGGTCGGGTTCGCCTGCGAGGTCGCCGCCAATACCGCTCGAACCGGCGTGCCCGCCCTGATCGCCGAGGCGCTGCGCGAGGATGCCGCCAGAGCGGCGGCCAACCCGGCTGCGGCGGCCGAGACCGATCCCGGGCCAATCGACACGAGCGCCGGCGCGTGACGGACGAACGCGGCGAGACGGTCGAACCCGTGGAGCTCGTCGATGAGCTGCCAGACGAGGGCGCCGACGACGCGCCCGGCGACGGTTCCGTCGATGTCGCGGCAGATCTCTCCGTGGCGCGGAGCGTCATCGTCGAAGTCGCGCGGTTGGCCGCCCTCGAAGTGCCAGAGGTCCTCCGCGTCGCACGCCGCGGTCCACCCTGGCGTGCCGCACTTGCGGGTCCGCCGATCATCGTCCGAGTCCGCGCCGAGGGCGTCGTCGTGCGCCTCCGGATCATCGCCCGGCCCGGTGCGGACCTGGCTGCGACGGGTCGGAATGTCCGCGACGCCGTTGGTCGCGCGGTGGAGCGAATGCTCGGTCTGCAGGTGCTCGAAGTCAGCGTCCTGATCGACGGCGTCGGGGTCTAGGGCGCGCGTGCCCAAGGACGACGGTCTCGGATCCGGTGATCGGATCCGGTCGCTGCGCGCCGGGCGACGGGTCGCGCTCTCGGCTGTGTTCGAAGCGGACTTCGGGCAGCGCACCGCGATCGCGGTCCTGGAGCGCGACCTCGCCGAGGTGGAGGCCGACCGGGGGGCGGGCGAACTGGCCCGCGGGATTGTCGCCGCGGTGGTCGCGAATCGGCTGGAGATCGACGCCCGCATCGAGGCATCCGCGCCTCAATATCCCGTCGTCCAGCTGGCCCGGATGGACCGCTCGCTGCTCCGTTCCGCGCTCGGTGAGGTGCTATATTCCTCGACGCCGGCCCGGGTAGCCATCGCCGAGTGGGTCGAACTGGCCCGGATCTACAGTGGCGACCCGATGCGACGCCTCATGAATGGCGTCCTCGGGCGGATCTCACGCGAGACGGAAGCCGACAACCAACCAAGCGCCTGAGGAGAGAGTCAGTGGCCAGCACCTACGATCGACTCAAAAAAATCGTCATCGAGCAGCTCGGCGTCGATGAAGAGGAAGTCAAGCCCGAGGCGTCGTTCGTCGACGACCTGAATGCCGACTCGCTCGACCTGGTCGAGCTGATCATGAGCCTCGAGGAAGAGTTCGGAACCGAGATCTCCGACGAGGACGCGGAGCGAATCCGCACCGTCGGCGACGCCGTCGAATACATCGACGAGCGCAACACCTAAGCGCGCTCGGATCCTCCCGGGATCGTGGACCGGGCTGACCTCCTCGCCGGGCAGCTCGGGCTCCCTATTCGGGACCGGCGGCTGCTTGCCCAGGCGCTGACCCACACCTCCTGGCATCACGAGCACCCCGACGAGGCCGCCGGGCATAACGAACGGCTCGAATTCCTGGGCGATGCCGTCATCAACCTTGCCGTCTCCGAGGCCTTGTATGCCCGCCACCCGGAGGACGACGAGGGAATCCTGTCGGCGAGAAGGGCCGCGATCGTGAGCGCAACGGGCCTTGCGGCACTCGCCGCGCGCATCGACCTCGGCGACTACCTCCAGCTCGGCGAGGGCGAGGCGAACCGTGCGGGCCCGCAGCGGCCGTCGATCCTCGCCTCGGGATTCGAGGCGCTCGCTGGCGCCCTGCTGCTCGATGTCGGCTGGGACTTCACGCGCGACTGGCTGATCGCGACCGCCGGACCGGAGATCGATGCCGGGCTGGCGCCGGCGCTCCTCAAGAGTCCCAAGAGCCGGCTCCAGGAGGCGACGCAGCGGATGACCGGCGGCCGGCCTGCCTACCGCGTCATCGAGGCCGCAGGCCCGGATCACGACAAAGTATTCCGCGTCGAGGTCGCCGTTGGGGGCGAGGTGCTCGGGATGGGCATCGGGCCATCGCGCCGCATCGCCGAGACGGCTGCCGCCGCAGAGGCGGTCGTGGTGCTGGATGCGCGTGCGGCGGCGCTCGCAGAAGCGGCGACCCAGGAGGCGGTGGCGCAGTGAGCGCGCCCGCGCGGCTGCTGTCCGTCCGGCTCCAGGGTTTCAAGTCGTTTGCGGATCGCACGCACGTCGAGTTCGGGCCGGGGATCAGCGCGATCGTCGGCCCCAACGGCTCCGGCAAGAGCAACCTCGCGGACGCCTTGCGCTGGGCGTTGGGGGAGCAGGGACGCGCCCTGCGGACGCGGAAGTCGGAAGACGTCGTGTGGGCCGGCTCCGAACGGCGCCCGGCGGTGGGCATGGCCGACGTCCAGCTGACCCTCGACAACGGCGACGGGCTGTTGCCGGTCGAATACAGGGTCGTGGAGCTGGGCCGGCGCCTGTATCGCTCCGGCGAGAATGACTACCTGCTCAACCGCCAGCGAGTCCGGCTGAAGGACCTGGTGGACCTGCTCGATGCGGGCCATCTCGCCGAGAACGCGTTTCTGTTCATCGGACAGGGGATGGTGGACCAGGCGCTCGCGCTCCGACCGGAGGAGCGCCGCCCGCTGTTCGAGGAGGTCGCCGGCGTGCGACGCCACGAGCGGCGACGGCGCCGCGCGGAGGAGCAGCTCGTCGAGTCCGAGGCGAATCTCGCTCGCGTGGACGACATTCTCGCCGAGCTCCGACCGCAGGCGAAGCGTCTCGCGCAGCAGGCGGAGCAGCAGGCGAACCGGCGCTCCGCCGCGGACGACCTCGCTGCCGCGATCCTTGCATCGGCCCACGCACGCTGGCACGAGGCCGGCCGCCGGGCGGCCGGATCGACCGCTGCGATGTCGGCGGCCCGCGCCCTCGTGGAGGCGGCGATGGCCGAACTGCTCGAGCACGAACGGGCCATCACCACGGCCGGAGTGGCGCTCGACGGCCAGACGATCGCGGAGGCCGTCGCGCGCACGGCGTTGGATCGCTTCCGTGCGGACCGGGCGGCACTCCAGCTGCGTGAGGGCCGCCACGCCTCGGAGCTCGAGGCGGCGGCACGTGAGCGCGTGAGCCTGGAGCAAGCGCGAGTTGCCGCCGCGGCGGACGTCGAGGTTGCCCGCCAGGTCCTCGCGCTGCCCCTGCCGGAGTCCCCGGCCGAGTTGGAGGCTGAGCTCTCCGCGCTCGACGCGGACCTCGCGGCAGCGGTGGCCGGCGCAGAAGCGGGCTCCGGTTCCGCTTCCGCTTCCGGTTCGGGTTCGACGATGTCGCCGGCCGACGCGGCGGCAATCCGCCGACTCGAAGCCGCGCACGCCCAGGAACAGTCCGCCGCCCGCCGACGCGCAGCGGATGCCGAGCGTGCCGCTACCGACGAGAACGCCCGGGCGCTTGCTGCCGGTCAGCGCGCCGCGGAGGCCGCGGCCCAGCGGGCGACGGCCGAAGCAGCGCGCGCCGCCGCGGCCACCGAGGAAGTGGCATCGAGGATTGCCCGGGAAGTGGCCCAAACCGAGAGCGTGGCGGCCGAGTCCACGGTGCGAGGCCTCGCCGACCGGCTTGCCGGTGCGCGTGCGTCAGCCGCGGCCGCTTCGGCCCGCCACGACGATGCCCGCCGAGCCCTCGACGCCGCCGAGGGCGCCGCGTTCAGCAAGGCTGCTCGCGCCCGCGGTGGCCGCTCCATCGGAGACGGGCTCATCGTGGAGCCGACGCTCCAGCGCGCAGTTGACGCGGCCCTCGCTAGCGTCGGGCGGGCGCAGGTTCTGCCGCGGGCGGCGATCGCCTCGATGGCCGCCGATCGGGGCGTGGCGATCGCATCGGAAACGCTTGCCGGTGCCGAGTTGGGCGGCGCCACGGAGGCTAACCGACGGGTGATCGAGGTGGCACTCACCAGTGGCGGCGGTCTGCTTGCCGACGCCGTTCGCCGAGACGACACCGGAGCTGTGACCCGACTGCTTGCGCGCGTCATCTGGCTTCCGACCGCGGCCGACTGCCTCGATCTCCAGGCCTCGCTGCCACCGGGCTGGCAGGCCGTCGCCCGCGACGGCAGCCTCGTCGTGGGCGACGTCGCCAGCTGGATCAAGCCGGATGGCCGGGGCCTGCACCTCCAGGCGGATCTGGACCGCCTCGCCGCCGCGCGGACCAAGGCCGCGGCCGAGGTGAGCGAGTCCGAAGCAGCCTTCGCGGTCGCGGATGGCGCCTTGACCAACGCACGCGTGGCCCTGACCGCGGCTCGAGAGCGCGAGGTCGCGGCGGGTAGTGCCCGACGACGAGCGGACGAGGTGGAACGAGCAGCGGCAACCCACGCCGACGCCGCGGCCCGCGAAGTGGCCTGGCTGGGCGCACAGGTCGCGCGCCTTCAGACCGAGGCGCTTCGGCTTCGCCTCGCTGCGCCCGCCGAGGAACCCGAACCCGCTTCAGCACCGGCAACCGGAATGGCTTCCAGCGCGCAGCCCGCGATCCCGGCGCCCGAGCCGGCACGGGAGCGAGCGGCGACTCTCCGCCGGCAGCGTGAAGCCCTGGCCGCGGCGGTCGGGACGGCACGAGCGGCCCGAACCGACACGGAGCGGAGGCGCGCCCAGGCCGAGGCGGCCGTCGTCCTCGCCGAGCGACAGCTCGCGCATGCGGCGCGAACGGCGGGTGACCTGGCGGAGCGCGAGGCACGCCTGTCCACGGAGCGTGAGGACCTGATGGCCCTCCTCGTCGATGCCGCGCGCGCGGTCGAGGACGCGGAGGCCGTCCTCGCCGCAGTCGTTGCCTCGGCCACTGGGGAGCGGGAGCGGCTGCGCGCCTCCGAGGCAGCCGCCTCGAGCCTGCGTGAGCGGGCACGGGCGGCGCAGGAGGGCAGCCGGATCGCCGAGCGTGGCGAGCTCGAGGCCCGTCTCGCCCTTGACTCGCTGCGCGATGGGCTGCTGGTGGAGCTGTCCGGCCTCGGGGCGACCGGCATGCGCCAGCTCACAGGGTTCGACGGCAGAACGTTGAATGGCGGCACGATGAGGGCCGACACCTCGGAGGCCGGCACTTCGGACGTCTCGGCGGCCGCTCCGTCCGATGCCGACCTGGAGCCCGAGGCGCTGGAGCAGGCACTCGCCGTGGCCGCCGCGGCCTGGGAGCGATCCGCACCACCCACGGACGCGCCGCCGCCGGCGCGCCTGGCTACCCTCCGTCGCCGGTTCCACGACCTCGGCGCGGTCAATCCATTCGCCGCCGATGAGTACGCCGAGGTTCGGACGCGCCTCGACGGCCTGGAGGGCCAGCGCTCGGACATCCAGTCGGCTATCGAGCACACGCGGGCACTGATCGGCGAGCTGGACACGCTCGTCAGCGAGCAGTTCCGGCGAACGTTCGCCGCGCTGGAGCGGGCGTTCGACGCGCGGTTCCAGCAGCTCTTCGGCGGTGGCTTCGCAAAGTTGTCGCTCACGGACCCACAGGACCTGGCCTCGACCGGCATCGAGATCACCGCCCGGCCACCGGGCAAGAAGCCACAGGCGCTGGCGATGCTCTCCGGCGGCGAGCGCTCGCTTACCGCGGTTGCGCTCCTGTTCGCGATGCTCGAGGTTCGGCCCGTGCCGTTCTGCGTGCTGGACGAGGTGGACGCGGCGCTCGACGAGGCGAACATCGGCCGGTTCACCGACGCGCTGCGGGATCTCTCGCGGACGACGCAGTGCATCGTGATCACGCACAACCGGGGCACCATCGAGGTCGCCGACGCGATGTACGGCGTCACGGT
>JBDSZH010000018.1:0-7226 GCA_039925225.1 Candidatus Limnocylindrales bacterium
GCCCATCGCGGTAGTCCCGGTTTGCAGAATCGTCGTCCGAAATCGCATGGTGGAACGATAGCGTCCGCTCGCGGCGGGTGGCACAGTTGCGTCGTGACGAAGGTCGTCTGGTCTCCAGGCACGCGACAGCACGAGCCGAAAGGCGAGGTGTGGGTCGGCGTGCCCAATCCCGGCGACGAAGTTCCCGAGCGCGTCGATCGCATTCTCGCCGCGCTATCAGGGCCAGGATTCCAGACCACCGAGGCCGTCGCACACGACGATTCCGTGCTATACGCCGTCCATGACCCGGCGTTCGTGCACCACCTTGCGACTGTCCACGCTGAGTGGATGCGCTCGGAGATCCCCGGCCTCGTTGGCCAGGACCGGGTCGTGCCCTACATGTTCGCCACTGCCGCGATGCTCGACGGGATACCGGGCCGTATCCCGCGAGCGGTCCACGCGCGCGCCGGCAGCTACGCCTTCGACACGATGACACCGGTCGGGCCCGGGACCTGGACCGCGGCACGTGCCGCGGTCGATTGCGCGCTGACGGCGGTTGATCTCGTCGCGGCTGGCGCGAGCTCCGCCTACGCGCTGTGCCGGCCACCCGGCCACCACGTCACCCGGTCGGCGTATGGCGGTTCCTGCTACCTCAACAATGCCGCCGTGGCAGCGCAGGCGCTGCGCGTATCCGGGCACGAGCGGGTTGCGGTCATCGATGTCGATGCGCATCACGGCAACGGCACGGCCTCGATCTTCTACGACCGCGGGGACGTGTTCTACGGCTCCGTGCACGTCGATCCGGGTGCCGGCTGGTTCCCGCACGTTGTCGGATTTGCGGACGAGACCGGCACGGGCGCGGGAGCGGGCGCCACGCTGAACGTGCCGCTCGCCCCCGGGACAGGCGATCCCGAGTGGCTCGCGGGGGTGGTCCAGCTCGCAGAGGCTGTCAAGGGCCACGGATCGACCGCCCTCGTGGTGTCGCTTGGCGTGGACGCGGCGGTAGACGATCCGGAGTCGCCGTTGCGTGTCACTCGCGATGGCTACCGCCACACAGGCGCGCTGCTAGCCGACCTCGCACTTCCGACCGTCCTCGTCCAGGAGGGCGGCTACCACCTCGAGACGCTCGGCAGCCTCGTGCTCGCCTTCCTGAAGCCATTCTCGCGCTGAGCCTCAGGCGATCGGGCGGTCCATGTTCGCGGTCGCAATCATCGTTCCGTCCGGCATCCGAATCTCGGTGCGGTCGATCAGTCGGAAACCAACGCTCTCGTAGAGGGGCACCCCAGGCAGCGTGGCCACGAGCGCCAATGTCCGGAATCCCTCCGATTTCGCTGCGGCTTCACAGGCCTCGAGGATGCGACGCCCGAGACCGCGTCGGGTCCAATCGGAGCGCGTGAACATCGCCCGCACCCGCGCCGGTTCGCTGGCCGGGTCGAGCAGACGGGCATCGTTGGCGCCCTCGCCCGAGCCCGAATAGAGCTTGTCGCGCCGGCTCCAGCCGCCGCATGCCACGAGCTCGCCATCGGCCTCGCAGACGAAGTACGTCCCGTCGTCGAGCAATGTCCGATCCACGGAGGCGATGAATCGGATCGCCGCCGCCGTCGTCGTCGCGTCGTAACTCGCGGGAAAGAGGTCTCGCGTCGAGGCCTTCATGAGCGCATCGATCGACTCCGCTTCGTCTGCTCGTGCCACCCGAAACGACGGCGTGGGATGGTCCACGTTCGAGGCGGTCAAATCCACGTCTCGTCGATGATGTCCTCACCGAGTAGCCACAGGCCATTCCTCAGGTATTTGTCGATCAGCTCGCTCACCGCTGGGTCCTTGTTCGATTCCAGGGCCCTGTCGACGAGGTCCATGTGGGCCTTCATGCCTACGCGGGTCAGCCGGGTCCAGTTTGGTGGGGGTACCTGCAGCGCGTCGTACGCGGGCTGGAGCTTGGGTCCGTGCTCGCTTCCGAAACGCTCCCGGATCTTCTTCACCCAGAATCGAAGGCGGAGCACCTTGCCGACCGTCATTGCGGCGAATCCCTTGGCCATGCCGTCGGCGTGTACGTTCCGGCTAAGTGCGTTGAGCTTGTAGTAGAGCGGCCGCAGCTCCGGCTCGGCGAAATCCTTCGCACCCACGAACATGGGCTCGCCGATGTTCTCCCAGAGCGTCTGACATTCGCTGAAGAGCGGTCCCGCGGCAGCGGCGTTCGGGTCGCCCACGAGGTAGCCCTTGTCACGGGTCCACAGAGCGGTTGAGCCACGCGCCGACGACTTGTTCGGCGTCCGCGAACCCTCGGTTGCCTTTGACCACTCCTGCATGTGCTCCTGTGAGCCCTGGTCAATCTCCGGCGACCAACCCCCGTAGGACCAGACGCTCTGGAGATTCGGGAACGTCTTCTTAACGATCTCGACCGCATTCAGCGAGAAGCACGCGGAGAACATGATGTCCTCGACGCCGGCGGCGGCCTTCGGGAACGCACGGGCGAGGTTCCCCAGGTCCTGCTCGATCAGCATCTTCCCGGGAGCGCCATTTGTGCCGCTCGCCTGGTCGCCCCACAGCTTCACGCCGTTCGAATGCCCGGATAGCACCAGGCGCTCGATCACGATCTCGCCCTTCTCTGCGCGGTGCATCCAGCGCATGACGTCGGCGAGCTGATCGCGCAGCGCCGGCGTCGCCTGGAGCAGGACGGTGCTCGCCGTCGCCCACCCGTTGACATCGGCCACGGAGTAGCCCAGCTCGCCGAAGATGAAGTCCCCGATCCCTGGATTGCCGGCGAAGCGCTTCTCGGCATCGCCATCGTTCAGCGAAGCGAGGATTTGCTGCCGGGACGTCTTCTTGAGCGCCTTCACCTCTTTCGATGCGCCCGGGTTCAACCCGAGGTAGCCGGTGACGCGCTTTGGCTTCTTCTTGTCATCGGGCGCCCGTTGAGCAACGTGCCCGGCGGCACGCAGCGCGCCGGTCACGGCCCGGTTACCGGCGGTTCGCTGGAGCTCCAGGATCGTGGTTGCGCCGGTGCCGGATCTGGCGGTGTGCGGCAGTCTCCCTCCTGCCGAGCCGCGCACCATGGGACGCTCTGCCGAAGCGTGGACGCTCATCGCCGTCTCGTCGACTGCACGAGTCCAGCATCCGGAGGCGCGGCTGCGCCGTCAACGCGGACATTCATCCATGCCCTTTCGGGCAACCGGCCCTGACGCATGGGTCGCGTCCAGCCGGCCGAGTGTCATCCCCGGTCAAGCCTCCGTCGGGTAGGCTGAGGGTTGGCCACGATAGCGCGCTGCCGAGACGCGCGCGACACGATCCGGAGGAGCTCTGATGTCCCAGCGAACCGCCCTGCTCGTCGGTACCCGCAAGGGCCTGTTCGTGCTCGATGGCGACACGTCGCGCGACGAATGGCAAGTGCGCGGGCCGCTGTGCGAAGGCTGGCCGATCCACGACGCGATCGTGGACCCGGAGAGCGGGGCGATCCTCGCCGCCGGCGGCAACAACTGGTACGGCCCGGCGGTTTGGCGCAGCGGTGACATGGGCGAGACGTGGAGCCATTCCAGCGAGGGCCTCACGTACGGCGACGACGGCCCAAAGATCCCGACGATATGGAACCTCACCATGGGCCCGGACGCGCTGTATGCGGGCGTCGAGCCAGCCGGGCTGTTCCGGAGCGGGGACGGCGGCGCCACATGGCAGCACGTGGAAGGCCTGACGGACCACCCGTCGCGCCCCGAGTGGCAGCCAGGCAACGGCGGCCTGATCCTGCACTCCATCGTCCCCCACCCCACCGATACCGATCGGGTCTGGGTCGGCATATCGTCGGTCGGCGCGTTCGAGACGCAGGACGGTGGCGCTACGTGGGAGACCCGCAACAAAGGCGTGCGGGCCGGTTTCCAGCCGGACATCTACCCCGAGTTCGGGCAGTGCGTCCACAAGCTGGTCATGGCCGCCGACGGCGGCGAGCACCTGTACCAGCAGAACCATTGCGGCGTATACCGGTCTTCCGACGGCGGGCGCCAGTGGGAGGAGATCACTGCCGGCCTGCCGACGGAGTTCGGGTTTCCGATGGGGGCGCATCCGCGCGATCCGAAGACCGTCTGGACGATCCCGCTTACGGAGCCCCAGGATGGCCGTTTGATGGTGGACGGGCAAGCTGCGGTCTGGCGCACGAACGACGGCGGCGATTCATGGATCCGCAGCGACGATGGCCTGCCGAAGCACGATGCCTTCGTCGGCGTCCTGCGCGAGGCGATGGCCGTCGACCGGCTGGACCCCGTGGGCGTGTACTTCGGCACCAGCACGGGCCAGCTGTATGGCAGTCGAGACGAGGGCGTGAGCTGGCGGCTGATCGCCGACAACCTGCCATCAATCTGGTCGGTCGAGGTAGCGGTCGTCGGCTGACGCCGGCTCGCGACTCTCGACCATGGCCGACGTCCATCTGCCACGCTCGCTCGTGGCGCTGTTCCCCGGCACGCCCCGCCGCGTGGCCGCCGACGGTGCCACGGTCGCTGAGCTGATTGCGGACCTGGAGGCGCAGGTGCCGGGCATTCGCAACCGCCTCCTGGACGCCGGCCCAAGCATCCGGACGCACTTGAACATCTTCGTCGCTGGGCAGCGCGCTACCCTCACGACGCCGGTCCCCGGTGACGCCGTCGTGCACGTGATCCCGGCCGTCTCGGGCGGCTGACCGGGCTTCGGAGGAGCACGATGGACGAACGCTCGATCTCGACGCCACCCGCCGAGATGCCGATCACCTCGAATGCCGCGCATGCTCGCGGCACGACCGCCGCGCCGATCGACGACCCGCGCGCCCTGGCCATCCTCACCACCGAGCATTGGAGCCTGCTGTCCGCACGCGCCCTCGTCTACAACGAGGCGTTCGCACGGGCCGGGATGTTCCTGGCGTTCCTGTCCGCGTCCCTCGTGGCCCTTGGGCTGGTGGCGGCGGGGACCGGGGGGTTCAGCGACGGATTCCTCACGGTCGCGGCGGCAGTGCTCGGCTTGAACCTGTTCGTTGGGCTCGCGAGCCTCGGCCGCATTGCCGCGGCGAGCGGCGAGGACCTTCGCTACCTCCACGGGATGAATCGCCTCCGACACGCCTATCACGAGATGGTGCCGGGCCTGGAGCCGTACTTCGTGTCGAGCCACCATGACGACCTGGCGTCGGTGCTCTCAATCTATGGTCCGTCGGCATCAGGCTCCATCGGGAACGCCCTCCACGGCATGACCACCACGCCCGGGATGATCAGCGTCATCTGCTCCGCGGTTGCCGGAGCCTTTGGCGCGGTCTTGGCGCTCCTCTTCACGCACGACGCCGGAGCGGCGGTGGTGGCAGGCGTGGCTACGGCCGGCGCGGTCTTCGTGGCGCTCACGTTCGTCATGGTCTTCAAGATCCGAGGGAATACGCGCGACATGCGGGCGATCTTCCCGCGGCCGGACGTGAGCAGCGGCTAGCCGACCACTACCTCGAGCGGGACAGTCCGACGGATGCCGTCGGACACGGGGCAGTGATCAACGGCCCAGGCAACGATCGTCTCGAGCTGTGCCCGATCCTGCCCTGGCGCCGTGATCGTCACGACCACGCGAACCGAAAGCGGGCCTGCGGGAGTCCGGTCATCCAGCCCGAGGATCCCTCGGTCGTCCGATTCGCTGTCTACGACGACCTCGACCGTCCCCAGCTCGATCCCGAGCGCCGCCCCCCGAATCCCGATCAGGGACGCCACGCAGGACGCCGTCGCGGCTCGGAAATGCCAGCCCGGCGACGGAGCCTTTGCCGTCCCGCCAATCGCCCGGGGCATGTCCGTGCTGAGGCGCTCGCCACCGGGTCCGTCGACGTTGACGGTGAGGCCGCTCTCGAGTCGCGCCCTGGCGTGGGAATCGCGGTAGCGAGCCTCGTCCGGGTGTCCAGTGAGGTACGCGCTCGCGGCTTCGACGGCCTGACGGATCTCCTGAGTGCTCATGGGCCGATCTTAGCGGCACAGCCGCGGGCTGCGCCATTGGGTCAGTCCGCGGCGAGCTCCTTGCCGAACTGGGTGGACGCGCCCGCGTCGTAGCCCATGGCGGCCCAGAATGCGGTCCCGCCGTCGCTGTCCGGCCGAACCATGACACTGATCTTCCGACAGCCCAGGGCGCGCATGCTGGTCTCCACCTCATCGACGAGGCGAGTGGCGATCCCCCGCCGCCGATGACTCGCGGCGACTGCGACGTGATAGATCCAGCCGCGGCGACCGTCCCATGTCCCAAGTGCCGAGCCCACGACGCGTGTGCCCTCTGCCGCCACGAGCCCGAGTCCCGGGTTGCGTCGCGCGAGTCGCGCCAGCCCGAGGTCATCGTCGCCCAGCAGGCGAAAGCCGGAGGCCGTCCAGAGCGCCCGCAGGGCATCGCCGTCGACAGCGCGGATCTCGCGGATGACGACGGCTGGCCTCGCGGGTCTCGCAGGGCGCATGGGCTTCGCCGGCGTTGCGCGCTTCGTCGGCGGTGCGAGCTTCGATCTCGCCGGCCTCGCGTCTGGGACCACCGTGCAGCGGCCGCGCCCGGCGGACCGCCCAGATGCCTTCCACGTGAGGTCAGAAGTCGGTGCGGGCCCACTGCGTGCTTCGGCGAGGGTGCCCTTCGCGTCGTCGAGCGTGGCGAACGGTCCGCGGGCCAGCGGCAATCCGAGGTCGTCGGTCTGCTCGGCGTCCAACACGAGCCAGCCGCTGGACGACTGCTCCACAGTGAACCGGCCGTCGGGCGTCCTGTACGTTCCGGCGCGCTCGCGCTTGAGGCTGTTTTCCGAGGGCGGTGGCTTGGCGGACATCCCGGAGAGCCTACCCGAGGTGGTTGACGCGAGGCGCGCGGCGTCCGACGATCGGCGAATGCATGACGACCCGCGCGATCAGGATCGCACCGACATGGACGCTCGTGAGGCGGCACGTACGCGACGGCGCGACCGCGACGCCGCAGCCGCCGCGCGCGACCTGATGCGTCCGGGCATGGGCAAGGTCTTCAAGCAGATCCTCGACAAGCAGGCGAGCGTCGCGAGGGAGCCGGTCAAGCGCCGCAGGGGCGCGAAGCCCTAGCGGCGACGCCCGCGCCGGGGCTCCGCAGGTTCCTCGGCGGTGGGGTCGATCAGCTTCATGATCTCGACTCGGAACGCGCTTGCCTCGGGCCGATCGCGCAGCCACATGAGATAGCCCCGGTCACGACGTGAGATCTCGCCGACCGACCAGCCCGCGTAGATCCCGAAGTCCAGCACCGGGCCCCAGGGTCGACCGGGGGGCTCGCCCATCGCA
>JBDSZH010000019.1:0-4892 GCA_039925225.1 Candidatus Limnocylindrales bacterium
TCTCGCGATTGGCAATCGCATGGCGCTCCAATTGCGTCCGGACACGGACGTATTGATCCCACTCCGGCACGCGGAAGGCGAGGTGGCTGAGCGGGTACGGGGCGATGTCGATGCCGCGCGCCAGCAAACGGTCACGTTGCTGGGCCGCGAACGCGCGATAGTCGCCGATGATCTCTTCGATCGGGTCAGTCATCGTGCTCCCTTCTGCTGCTTGTCACCCGCGGTCACCCGCGCCACCGTCGTCGGTCAAACCGCCGGGTGCTGCCCGGAGATGCGCTCGAATTCGATCGGCGGCAGCGATCATCAGCGATGGATCCATTGGTTCATCAGCCTTGAACATGCGGACTTGAAGTTCGGGACCGTGGGCATCGTGACGTGCCATCGCCGCAGAACCGACGGGCTGGACGACGAAATGGATGTGGCCCGGCTCGCGCTGGGCATGCGACCAGAGGCACGCGTAGACCTGCCCCGGTGGGTCGCCGTTCTCCGTCGAAGCCGCCGTGACCGCTCGCGCGACCGCCCCGAGGACCGGACCCAGTTCGGCGGTTTCGGTTTCATCGAGGTCGGCGAGGTGGATCACGTGGCGAATCGGCTTGACGACGACGGTCCCGAGCCCAGGGGACCGATGCAATGCTCGACGACCCAGCCGCCCATCGAGGCGATCCGCCCGCCGGGAACTCCATCTGGGTGCTCGATGAGTTCGCGTGCCAGGCAACTCATCTCGCTCAGCGTCGGCGAAGTCACGCGGATGCCGGCTCAGGAGGTGGGATCCCGATTCTCATAAAGTGCGTTTACGATCGACCACTGCCCGTCCAGCTTGGCCAGGTGTAGATAGTCGATGAATGGGTCGGAGGCGACCTTCACGGACGCGATGTTGTCGGCCACATCCAGGATCGTGATCGTGATTGCTCGGTTGAATTGGGTGCGCGGGCCGCGGGCTGCACTGGCGACCATGTACTCCGCATCGACATGGTGGAGGCCGGTCGGGGCGTAATCAGGGCCGTAGTCGAGGCCTCGCTTGGCGAGCGACGGCGAGAGCGCAGAACGCATCCGTTCGCCGTCACCATCCAGCCACGACTCCAGGTAGGCGCGAGCGATATCTCGGAGGGCCTGTTCGTCGGCGTGACGACTGTTCTCTTCGGTGGCGTTCATCGGCATCCTCCACTCCAGATGTGCTCATGTCCACGTTGTCGAGGCGCTGTTACCGAGCGCCGCTGCGGCGAAGGTCCCTGGCGCGCTCCAGGCGTCGCGCTCGGCGGGCGTGATGACACGTGCCTGACCGAGGTGGTCAGGCGCCTCCCTGGCCGCGGCCGCCGAGGAGGCCGAGGTCGAACTTGCGCTCGGTGCCTTCGAGGAGTCGTTGGATGTTGTCCGCGTGGGCCAGCCAGATCAGCACCGGTCCCACTGCTGCCCAGGCGAGGTAGGCGGGCGCGACCCAGCCCGAGGCGACGGCCCAGATCAGGAGCATCGCCGGGAACATCGCGGCGGAGCCGAGGAGCGAACCCAGCGAGACGTAGCGCGTCGCGATGATCACGAGGATGAACACGGGCGCCGCGAGGATCACCGCGAGGGGCTGGATGACGAGCATCGTGCCGACACCCGTGCCAACCCCGCGCCCCCCGGCGAACTTCATGAAGACCGAGCGGACGGAACCCCCGACGCACGCCGCGGCGACGAGGACTTCCGCGGTGGAGTCGCCGTTGGTGAGGAGGCGGGTGACGAGCACGGGAACCGCGCCTTTAGCAAGGTCACCCACGACCACGACGGCAGCCCACTTGCGACCCAGCGCGCGCAAGGCGTTCGTGCCACCCGTCCGGCCGGAGCCGATCGTCCGCGGATCGGGGCCGCCGCTCGCCTTCGCGACCAGCACACCGACGGGAATCGAGCCCGCGATGTAGCCCAGGAAGATGAGGAGGGCCTGGAGAAGCAGGGCTTCGGCCGTCATCGCATCGAGCGCACGAACAAGTCGGCGCAAGCGAGGACCGCGGCGGACCGGATGGGACGCACCGTCGCCGAGGATACATCGGCAGGGGAACCTCCGACGAGCCCAAGATCGGCCATCGCGGCGAAGAAGGGGCGGCTTCGTCTCTCAGTCCGCCGTATCCTCCACGCGTGATTGGATGCGCTAATTGCGGGACCGCGAACGACGAGGGGCGGAAGTTCTGCATCCAATGCGGCAACCGCCTCGCTGTCGCATGCCCGGTCTGCTCGACGATCAACCCAGCCGATGCACGGTTCTGCGGGCAGTGCGGCACCCAGCTGGCGGCACCGTCCGTTCAGGGGTCCGCCGTTGAGCCCGACGCCGGCAGTGGAATGGGCTCGCTCACCAACGCTGGGCCATCCGGTTCGCCAGTGGCCGAGCTGCGGCTCGTCTCGGTGGTGTTCGTGGATCTCGTGGGCTTCACAACGGCCTCCGAGAACCGAGATGCCGAGGACACGCGTGAGCTGCTGAGCCACTACTACGACACGGCCCGGGAGATCATGGGCCGCCACGGCGGCACGATCGAAAAATTCATCGGCGACGCTGTCATGGCGGTCTGGGGCGCCCCGACGGCGCACGAGGATGACGCCGAGCGGGCGGTGCGGTCCGCGATGGAGCTCGTGCATGCCGTGCCGCGCCTCTCCGGCGCCGATCAGCAACTACAGGCCCGCGCGGGAGTACTTACCGGCGAAGCAGCGGTCACGATCGGCGCGGAAGGTCAGGGCATGGTCGCGGGAGACCTTGTGAACACGGCCGCGCGACTCCAGGCAGCGGCGGCTCCTGGCACCGTCCTCGTCGGCGAGGCAACGTACCGGGCGGCATCACGAGCGATCGAGTTCGAGGACGCGGGCCAGCGCGAGCTCAAGGGCAAGGAGGCAGCGGTTCACGTCTGGCAGGCGGTGAGCGTGGTGGCGCTGCGAGGCGGCGAGGGCCGAGCGGTGATCCTCGAGCCGCCGTTCGTGGGCCGGGACGATGAGCTGCAGCTCCTGAAAGAGCTGTTCCATGCCACGGCACGAGAGGGCAAGCCGCGGCTCGTGACGGTGAGTGGCCTCGCTGGCATTGGCAAGTCGCGACTCCTGTGGGAGCTGGAGAAGTACCTCGACGGCGTCGTCGAGGACGTCTTCTGGCAGGAGGGTCGCTCCCCTTCATACGGGGAAGGGATCAGCTATTGGGCGCTCGCGGAGATGCTCCGCGGCAGGGCTGGGATCAGTGACGCCGATGACCCCGACGGGGCGCGCGAGAAGGTGGCCGCGATGCTCGTCCGGTTCGTGCCTGACGAGACGGAGCGCCGGTGGATCGAGCCACGCGTCCTGGGCCTCCTGAGTCTGGACGAGCTGCCAAGTGAGACGCGCGACGAGCTGTTTGCCGCCTGGCGGACGCTTTTCGAGCGGATGGCCGCGCAGGCGCCGGTGGTGCTCGTCTTCCTGGATCTTCAATGGGCCGACCAGGGCATGCTCGATTTCGTGGAGCACGTGCTTACATGGGCCCGCACGTCGCCGATCGTGGTGCTCGCCGAGACACGGGTGGAGCTGTTCGACCGCCGCCCGACGTGGGGCCGGAATATCCGAAGTGCCAGCCTCGTACACCTTGAGCCCCTGCCCGAGCGCGACATGCGTCGCCTCCTTGACGGTCTCGTGCCCGACCTGCCGGGCGGCGCGGCCCGGCGAATCGTGGAGCGCGCCGAGGGCGTACCGCTGTACGCCGTCGAGCTGCTGCGGATGCTCATCGATCGGGGCGTGCTGCTCGCGGATGGCCGCCAGTACCGTGCCACGGGTGACATCCCGGAGCTCTCGGTGCCCGAGACCCTGCACGCCCTCATCGCGGCGCGGCTCGACGCCCTGCCCCAGGACCAGCGCGGTCTGATTGCCGACTGCGCCGTCCTGGGGGTGAGCTTTTCCCTCTCGGCGCTGGTCAGTGTCTCGCAGCGCACGGCGCCCGAGGTCGGCGAGCTCGTTGATGGCCTGGCGCGGCGCGAGCTGCTGATCCTGGACGCCGACCCACGATCGTCCGAGCGCGGGCAGCACCGGTTCCTCCAGGGGGTGGTTCGCGAGGTCGCCTACCAGTCGCTCGCCAAGCGCGACCGGCTGGCAAAGCACGTCGCCGCGGCGCGGTACTTCGAGGCACTCGGCGACGACGAGATCGCGGGTGTCCTCGCGACGCACTACCTTGCGGCGCACCGAGCTGCCCGACCCGGTCCGGAGTCAGATGCGCTCGCGGCCCAGGCGAGGGTGGCCCTGCGCGCGGCCGCGGAGCGGGCGACCGCCCTCCACGATCTCGTCGGCGCAATCACGTACGTGGAGCAAGCGCTGACCATCACGGCGGACGTGGCGGAGCAGGCCGCGCTGCACGAACGGGCAGTCCCCCTGGCAGGGGAGGCAGCACAGTTCCAGCGCGCCTACGACCATGCGCGCGAGGCGCGCTCGTTGTTCGTGCAGCTCGACGACCGGCTGGCGGTCGTGCGCACGGCGGCTGCCGAGGCTGTCGTGCAGCTGTCAGAGCATCGCGACCAGACAACCATCGCCATGCTCGAAGGCGACCTCGCTGCCGTGGCCGATCTCCCGCCGTCGCCGGAGGTCGCGTCCGCCCAGGCCGAGCTGGCCCGCGCGATGATGCTGGCCGGCCACGACGATGCCGTCGCGTGGTGCGACCGGGTGCTCGCGCAGCCCTCCGTGGCAACGCCGCAGGTCCTGCTGGAGGCGATCATAACCAAGGGCACGGCCCTGCAACTCCTGGGCCGCGTCGTCGAATCAGAGGCGCTGCTCCGCGGCGCCACGGTCATTGCCGACACGCAGGGCAATCTCTTTGCCTCGGCCCGATCCCGCAACAACCTCGGGGTGATGCTCCAGCACATCAACCTCCGCGATGCGCTCGAGCTGGAGCGCGAGGTCTACGACCTGGCCCGCAGGTACGG
>JBDSZH010000020.1:0-33619 GCA_039925225.1 Candidatus Limnocylindrales bacterium
CTCTCGATCCGGATCATCTCTCGCTGTACGCCCTGACCCTGGACGACCCCGATGTCGAGGGGATCACCGGCCCCGGCGGCGACCACCTGCCGGTGCTTGCCGGCGCGCGCCGCTGGCGCGAACGAGCGCGCCCGGGCCAGGACGACGATCGCGCCGCGGCGATGTACGAGCTGGCCGATCGTAGGCTGGCCCGCGCGGGGTTCGAGTGGTATGAGATCAGTAATTGGGCCCGGCCCCGCCATCGGTCGCGGCACAACCTCGCGTACTGGCAAGGTCGCGCCTGGGAGGCGGTAGGGCCCGGAGCACATGCCTTCGACGGGCGGACGCGGCGCTGGACCGCGGCCCGGCTTGATTCCTACATGGCGGCGCTCACGCCGAATGGCGACTCGCCGCCGCGCCTGCCGCCCGGCGGTCGCGAGGACGACCCGGAGGACGGCCGCGAGACCGAGGCAGCGATCCTCGCGCTCCGCACCAGCGCCGGGTTGCCGGCCGCGGCGCTGGACCAACCGGCGCTCGCTCCCGCGCTGACCTGGTCGCTCGACACCAAGCTGCTGGAACGAACAACCGAGGACCGCCTCGTCCTGACGCTGTCAGGCCGGCTCCTGTCAAACGAGCTCTTCGCGCGCCTGATCTGAGGGCAGCGCCTCGTTAGCGCGGCCCGCCGAAGCAGCTACATCTTGCCGACGGCGATCTCGGCGAGTGCCTGGGCATGCGCCTGATCATCCGCCGAGCTCGACGATGTCCCGAACTCCAGGAGCAGCAGCTTCCCCCCGAGATCCACATATGTCGACTGAAGACGGGTAGTTGTCGATCGAACGGAGTACCCGGCATGGCCAGCCACGGTCATGTCCGTACCACTACCGGCCGCCGCGCTCTTGATCGCCTCGAGCGTGCGAGCGTCGGTTGCGGTGATCACCTGATCATTGGGCTGGCTGCCGGAATCCCAATGGCAATAGCCGCCCGTTGAGGTCAGCTGGCCTTCCGCCCAGGAGCCGCCAAGCACCGTGCTCAGGTCTCCCGCAGTGAGGAGTCCGCAAAGGTCGACCGCAGTTGCCACCTGAGTGGCGGCCGGGGGGCTCGTGGGTGCCGCTGTCGCGGCGGCCGTCGGCGTGCTGCCTGTCGCATCCGCGCCCGCGGTCGCCACGACCGCGGTCGGCGTGCTGACTGTTCCGCCGCACCCTGCCAATGCGAGTACCGCGGGGACCGCGAAGAACAGGACCCTGGGGAATTGCATGTGCTCAACCTCTTCGATCGCCGAGTGAATTGATGGAATAGGCGACCGCGGGAGCGGAGCCACGACCCAGATCGAAAGTGTACCTACCGTTGCGTTGACACTCCCGGCGGCTCGGGCTACGATCCTCATCACCGCGTTAGCACTCTGGCATGGAGAGTGCTAACGGACCGGAAATCAATCGGGAGACTGGCCTTGGCGCGTCGGATCCGTCGCTCGACCGGCCCTCTGGACCTTCGCGCACAGGCGATCCTCCGGGCCGTCATCGAGGAATACGTCACCACCGCCACACCGGTCGGGAGCCAGGCGCTCGTCGATCGGTATCGGCTTGGCGTGTCCAGCGCGACCGTGCGCAACGTTCTCGCCGAGCTGGAGCTGGCCGGCCTCCTGGACCACCCGCATACGTCCGCGGGCCGCATCCCCACGGACGCCGGCTACCGCTGGTACGTCGAGTCGATCATCGACTTCGCGCCCCTGCCCCAGGTCGAGCAGCTGATGATCCGCCACCAGTTCGGGCAAGTGGAGTTCGCCAGCGAGCACTGGTTCCGCCTCGCGGCCTCGACGATCGCCTCGCTGACGCACGCCGCTGGGATCGCGACGCCGGCCAAGCCCGCAGCGGCGCGGATCCGTCGCGTGGACCTCGTCTCGATCAACGACCACATGGCCAGCCTCGTTGCCGTGCTCCGGGAGGGCTCGATCAAGCAGTCGCTCGTGACACTCGGCACGCCGGAGGATCAGTCCGCGCTTACCGTGGTCGCTGCCGTCCTCAACTCGATCGTCCACGACGCCACCGCCGACCAGGCGGAGCGCGCGCTCGCGAACCTCGATCCGGCGCTGCCGCATCGCGACCTGACGGCGCGCGTGGGCGAGAGGCTCGTACGTCTCCTTGCCGACTACGATCGCGCGGCGGTCGAAGAGGTCTTCAGCGACGGGCTGCTCAACGTCATGGGCGCCCCCGAGTTCGCGAACAGCGAGAAGCTGCGACGCGTCTTCACGGCGCTCGAGAATCGCGCATATCTCGGCGAGCTCGTCGGCAACGTGGCGGCCTCGGGCGTGGTCACGGTGTACATCGGCCATGAGAACCAGCCGCCGGACATGCGCGAGGTCGCACTCGTCCTGGCCCCCTACGGGCGCCGGGATCGCGCTGTCGGCGTCGTCGGCGTGCTGGGGCCAACCCGCCTCGCCTATTCCGAGGCGATCGGCACCGTTCGCTTCGTCTCCGGGCTCATGAACGAACTCGTGGATCACCTCTACAACTGAGCGGGGAACAAGGACACATGGATCGACCCACGCGTGCCCAGCAGCGCGCCGCCGCTATCGACGTGTCGCCGGCCAGACTTGCCGCCGAGATCGAGCGCCTCATCGGCGAGCGCGACGTTGCCCGGCGGCAGGCGGAGCTCGCGCGCCAGGAGCTGGCCCGGATCCTTGGTGGCGGCCCGGTCCCATCGGACGGCGGGGGCAACGGCGGCGGTGCCACGAGCGTGGGAGGTCGCCTCGTCGGCAAGGTCAAGGCCGCCGCCGGCGCGGCAGCCGCGGGCGCAGCCCTCGAGGCCATCCAGAAGGAGCGCGACGAATACCTGAGCGCCCTCCAGCGCGAGCGCGCGGAGTTCACAAACTTCAAGCGACGAACCGCGGAAGAGCGGAATGCGATGTACGGCCTGGCCTCCGAGGGCCTGATCCGCAAGGTGCTCGGGCTCGCCGATGACTTTGATCTCGCGGTCGAGCACCGGCCCGCGGGTGGCGTCGACGAGGCGTGGGTCGAGGGCATTGCGGCCATCGATCGCAAGCTTCGCCTGCTGCTCGAGAGCGAGGGCGTGTCGGCCGTCGACGCGTCGGCGGGCAACCAGTTCGATCCTCGCGAGCATGAAGCCGTCGTCAACGTGCCGGGCACCGGACGCCGCGGCGGCGAGATCGTCGAGGAGCTTCGACGCGGCTACCGGCTGCGCGACCGGGTCATCCGACCCGCGCTCGTGGCCGTCGCGGAGGACGGCATCGCCGACGGCGCTGATGCCGACATGCAAGCAGCTATCAACGAACCAACTGACCTCGTCAACTAACAGGGAACAGGAGCCAGCAAACCCATGGGCAAGATCATCGGCATCGACCTCGGAACGACCAACTCGGTCGTGGCCGTCATGGAGGGCGGCGAGCCCACCGTCATCCCGTCCGCCGAGGGCGGCCGGACCGTGCCGTCCGTCGTCGCGTTCACGAAGAGCGGCGAGCGCCTCGTTGGCCTCCTGGCCAAGCGCCAGGCCGTCACCAACCCGGGCAACACCGTGTATTCGATCAAGCGCTTCATGGGCCGTCGCTGGGACGACCCCGAAGTGCAGCGCAGCAAGAAGCTCGTGCCGTACACGATCGAAAAGGACCCGAAGTCTGACGGCATCGTCGTCAAGATCGGCGACAAGGTCTACACCCCGCCCGAGATCAGCGCGATGATCCTCCAGAAGTTGAAGGCCGACGCCGAGGCGTACCTCAACGAGAAGGTCACCGAGGCGGTCATCACGGTGCCGGCGTACTTCGACGACACCCAGCGCCAGGCGACCAAGGACGCCGGCCGCATCGCCGGGCTCGACGTCAAGCGAATCATCAACGAACCCACCGCGTCGGCCCTTGCGTACGGCCTGGACAAGAAGGCCGACGAGAAGATCGCGGTCTACGACCTGGGAGGCGGCACGTTCGACATCTCCATCCTGGAGCTCGGCGACGGCGTCTTTGAGGTCAAGGCGACCAACGGCGACACCCACCTCGGCGGCGACGACTTCGACCAGCGCGTCATCGACTGGCTGCTGGCGGAGTTCAAGAAGGACCAGGGCATCGACCTGTCGAAGGACGTCCAGGCCGTCCAGCGCCTCAAGGAGGCCGCGGAAAAGGCCAAGATCGAGCTGTCCTCGACGGCCTCCACCGAGATCAACCTGCCGTACGTCACCGCCGATGCCTCCGGCCCGAAGCACCTCGTGATGACGCTCACCAGGGCCAAGCTGGAGGACCTCGTGGGCGACCTCGTCGAGAAGACGACGCCGCCGGTCAAGGCCGCCATGAAGGACGCCGGGCTCAAGCCCGCCGAGATCGACGAGGTCATCCTTGTCGGCGGTCAGACACGCCAGCCCAAGGTCCAGGAAGTCGTCAAGGAGGCATTCGGCAAGGACCCGCACCGCGGCGTGAACCCCGACGAGGTCGTCGCAGTGGGCGCCGCGATCCAGGCCGGCGTCCTCGCGGGCGAGGTCAAGGACGTCCTGCTCCTCGACGTCACGCCCCTGTCCCTCGGGATCGAGACGCTGGGCGGCGTCATGACCAAGCTCATCGATCGGAACACCACGATCCCTACGTCGAAGTCGCAGACCTTCTCGACTGCGTCGGATAACCAGAATCAGGTGGAGATCCACGTTCTCCAGGGCGAGCGTGACTTCGCTGCGGACAACAAGACGCTGGGTCGCTTCATCCTCGACGGCATCCCGCCGGCCCCCCGAGGCATTCCGCAGATCGAGGTCACGTTCGACATCGATGCGAACGGGATCCTGGACGTGAAGGCCAAGGACCGGGCGACCTCGAAGGAGCAGCAGGTCCGAATCACGGCTTCCTCGATGCTCTCCAAGGACGACGTGGACAAGATGGTCCGCGACGCCCAGGAGCACGCCGAGGAGGACAAGCAGCGGCGCGAAGAGGTCGAGCTGCGTAATCAGGCCGAGCAGCTGACCTACCAGGCGGAGCGAACGATCGGCGACCTCGGTGACAAGGTGTCGCCGGAGGATCGCGCCGAGGTCGAGACGCAGGTGGCCTCGCTCCGCGAGGCGCTCAAGGGCGCCGACATGACGATCCTCCGTTCTGGGATGGAGGCCCTGACCGGCACCCTCTCCCGTGTCGCCACGGCGGCCTACCAGGCGGCGAGCCCGATGGACGGCCCGGGCATGCCCGGCTCCGACGGCACCGATGGTCCGGCTGGAGCCGAGGGCGCTGGTGGAAGCGAGGGCGAACCGGCCGCTGCCGGCGCCCGCTCCGGCGGCGACGCCGGCTCCCCCGACGAGACCGTCGAAGGCGAGTTCAAGGAGGTCTAGCGCCGAAGAGGGCCACCGGCGACGAGCCACCGGCCGAAGCGAACCGTGTCGGCCCCGGCTGCCCTTCCGTAGACTCCGGGCGTGACGTCCCGGATGCCGCCGCGCGATCCCGTCGGGCTGCAGGGGCGGCGCATCGGGGATCGGCGCGTTCGGCTCGAGCGTGTGAAGCCCCGCGACTACCGCGTCCAGGCTCCCAGGAGAATCAAGCGGCCGCGATCGCCGGCGGTCGTGCTCCTCGTCGGGTTCACGCTCATGATCGGCCTGGGCACCGTCCTGCTGAGCCTCCCGATCGCCTCCGCCGCCGGAACGTGGACCAGCCCGGTGACCGCGCTCTTCACGGCGACGTCGGCCGTCTGCGTCGCGGGCCTCGTGCTGGTCGACACGGCGACCCACTGGAGCCCCGTTGGGCAGTCCGTCATCCTGATCCTCGTCCAGATCGGGGGCTTCGGGTTCATGACCGGCTCGACGCTCGTCTTCTTCCTCCTGGTCGGGCGCCGGACAGGCCTGCGCGACCGGATGCTGGTGCAGGCGACCACGGACACGCCGAACCTCGGCAGCGTCACCGGCCTCATCCGCCGCGTCGCGGTCTTCACCATCGTGGTCGAGGCCGTTGGCATGGTGGTCCTCACCCTCGCCTTCCTCGCCCGCGGCGAGGCGCCCCTGCACGCGGCGATCTCCGGCCTGTTCCACTCCATCTCGGCGTTCAACAACGCCGGCTTCGACCTGATGGGCGGCTTTCGCAGCCTGACCGGCTACGCGGACGACCCACCCGTCCTGATCGCCATCGGCGTGCTGTTCGTGATCGGGGCCCTCGGGTTCGCGATCGTCGGCGACTTCGCTGCCAAGCGGAGCTGGACCCGGCTCGCGCTCGAAACGAAGGTGGTCGTCGTGACGTCAGCCGCATTGCTCGTCGGCGGTGCTGTGCTCATCGGGGCGTTCGAATGGAACAACCCACTGACCCTCGGGGCCCTGGCGCCACAGGACCGCGTGGTGAACGCCATCTTCACCTCGGCGGCGCGAACCGCCGGCTTCAACTCGATCCCGACCGAGCACATGCTGGAGATCTCGCTCCTGATCATGCTCCCGCTGATGTTCATCGGCGGCGCTTCCGGCTCCACGGCGGGCGGCATCAAGGTGAACACGTTCAGCCTCCTCCTCATCGCGATCATCTCGACCGCGCGCGGCAGCCCGTCGGCGGTGGCCTTCGGGCGGCGCATTCCGCACATCGTCGTGTACCGTGCCATGGCTGTCGCGCTGCTGTCGGTCGCCGTGGTGTTCGCGGTCGCGCTGGGGCTTGAGCTCATGGCGGGTGGCCGCCTGATCGACCGTGCCTTCGAGGCCGTGTCCGCCCTGGGGACGGTGGGCCTCAGCACGGGGCTCACCCGCGAGCTGCCGGACCCCGCGCGCCTGCTGATCGCCGCCGCGATGTTCGCGGGGCGGCTCGGACCGCTTACCCTCGTCCTGGCGCTCACCGCCCGCGCCCGGCCCGTCTCTCATCGACCGGCCGTCGAGACGATGCGCATCGGATAGGGAGTGGCATGAAGCACTCGATCATCGTCATCGGCCTCGGACGCTTCGGCAGCGCGGCGGCGCGCGAGCTGATGGCGCTCGGGCACGAGGTCCTTGCGATCGACGATTCCGAGGCGAAGGTGAACGAGATCGCCTCGCAGGTCACGCACGCGGTGGAGCTCGACGCCAGCGACGAGCAGGCGCTCCGCGACGTGGGCGCCGCGGACTTCGAGCACGCCATCGTGGCCATCTCGTCGAACACCGAGGCGAGCATCTTCGCGACCATGGCCCTGAAGAATCTCGGCGTGCGCAACGTGGTCGCCAAGGCGGCGACGACACTGCACGGCAAGATCCTGGAGCGGGTGGGGGCGTCGCGCGTCGTGTACCCGGAGCGCGACACCGGCGCGCGGGTTGCCCACTCTTTCAGCATCCCCCACGTGCTCGACTACATCGACGTCGCGCCGCGCTTCGGCATCGTCAAGGTCCACCCGCCTGCCGCGTTCGTCGGCAAGACGCTGCGCGAGATCGACATCCCGGGCCAGCTCTCGCTCACGCCGATCGCCCTGCGGCGCGGCAACAACGTCACGGTTAACCCGCACCGCGACGAGCGCATCGGTGAGCACGACGAGCTCATCCTGATCGGTCTCGATGAGAAGCTGGAGCTGCTCGAGCGGTAGCGGGAGTCAGTCGAGCCGCTCCGGCCGGCGTCCGTCGCCTCAGCGGAGGAACAGCGGGATGGTCGGGGCGAATGTGCTCGCGGCCAGGACGACCAAGTACGCTGCCAGCAGCGCCACGCCTGCGAAGAGGTGGAGGTTGATGTTCAAGCCCATGACCGCCATCAGGCCGTACGGGTTCTCGTAGTTCGGCGCAAGGCCTCCTGCAACCCGCGCCGCGAGCGGCACCGTGAGTAGCACCAGCAGCGCGGGGATCGGCAGGACGCCGAGGGCAACCCCGACGGCGACGATCCCATACGCAGCCACCACCGCAAGGCGATAGCCCGCGCGGACCGCCTCCGGCGAGAATCTGACGGGCAGCGTGCGCTTGCCCGCCTTCTCGTCGCCGCGACGGTCCGGGATCTCGTTCACGTACAGGATGAGCGCGACGAAGAGCGCGATCGGGAGCGAGGCGATGAACGGCTCCCACGACACCGCGCCGCGGGTCTGGACCACGTACGCCCCGAGAAGCATGAGCGGCCCGAACCCGATGGCCACGGCGATCTCGCCGAGCCCGCGATACACGAGCTTCAGCGGTGGCGCGGTGTACCCGATCCCGACGATGAACCCGATGATCCCGATGGCAAGGAGCTGCGGCGATCCACGGAGCGCCAGCAGGACCAGACCGATCACGGCGGCGCCGACATACAGGACAACCGCCAGCCCGGCCATCTGGCGGAACGAAACGAGTCCGTATTGGATGACCCGTGATCCGCCGCTGAACTTGGTCGGCGTGACGTTCAGGTCGTCGGCGCCCTGGGCCGTGTCGAACACGTCGTTCGTGACGTTGATCGCGAGCTGGACCAGCGCCGCCGCCACGACCGTCAAGACCGCAGCGAGGAGGTCGAACGCGCCGTGGGATGCGGCGATGAGGATCCCCAGCAGGACCGGCACGATCGTGGCGGTCAGGAACGGCAGCCGTGTCGTCCGGAGTGCTAGCCAGCCGACCGACAGGCGAGGTTTGACGGGCGTGCCGCGCTCGCGAGACAGCGTGTCGAAATACCTGCGCGACTGACCCGTCGAGCGCTCCGAATACTCGAAGAACGGGACCTCCGCCTCGTCCCAGCCCCAGGCTCGCTGGGCAGTGAGGCGTAGACGCCCATCGGCGGCGCTGGCAGCGCGACCCCAGACGGTGACATGCCGGCGCTCGTCGTAGCCATAGCCGGGCTGCGGGTGGATGTGCGAGCCAGTCAGCGAGACCTCACGGTCTTCTGGAACCGCCATGCCGGCAGGCGCGACGACCATGGCCTCCTCGTTATCCGGCATGACTACTGCCTCGACGGCGACGCTGACCGGATACCCCGCGTCGTCGACCCAGGTCAGGATCACGAATGGATATGTTGCGAGCTTCTGCAGGCCGCTGCGGGCGTTGAGCGCCGGGGTCCTCCGCATCACGCGGCCTCCTTCCCGATCTCGATCAGGGTGGGCTGCTCTGTGGTCGCGCCGGTCTCCCAGTAGAGCGCTCGGACCGGCGTCACCTCGATCAGCGACCGCTCGAAGAAGAGTGGCAGGGCCACTCGTTGCTTGAGGAAGAAGACGATGGAGGGCTCCTTCTTCTCCCAGATCGGCAGAAGGCGTTCCCAGCCGCCGTGCGGGTCTTCCTCGATGACCCGGGCGTCGCCCTGGATTGTGGCCCGATCTGTTCGCCCGCCGACGGCGATCGGGTCGGTGATCGAGATGGACACCTTGGGGTTGCCCTTGATGTGCTCCAGCTTGCGGCTGAACAGGGTCGAGGATGTCAGGTAGATCTTGCTGCCGTCGTACAGCGGGATGAGCGGATAGGTGACGGGGCGTCCGGCGGAGGTGATGACCGTGAGCTCGCCGACGAGGGCAGCATCCAGAAGCTCCTCGATGCCTTTGGGAAGGATGGCCATGGCCGCTGCTCCGGTGAGAGGTTTACTGCTACCTGACCATAGCATGTTTCTCGGAACGGGATGGACCTGTGTCCTTTCCTGACCGCGGTTCGGCGCCTTTCAGTCCCGGCCAAAGCCGGCGAGGACCGCCATCGCCTGGGCCCGGGAGGACACGCCGAGCTTGCCGTAGATCGTGGTCAGGTGACCCTCCACGGTCTTGATGCTGAGGACCAGGCGCTCGGCGATGGCCCGGTTGGAGAGCCCGGCGCGGACAAGCTCGAGGACCTCCCCTTCCTGGCGCGTGAGCGACTCCGGACCGGGCGCTTGCAACGCTCCCGGCGCCGTTGTTCTCTCGCCGGCGAGGCGAAGCTCGGCGATCGCCCGCTCGCGCCAGAGCGTCGAGCCCACCTGCTCGAATCCCGTCACCGCGGCCGCCAGCTGTTCGCGTGCGTCGGCTCGGCGACGTTGCCGGCGGAGGAGCTCGCCAAAGGCCAGGAGCGTCCGCGCTTCCTCGAACCTGTTTCCCCAGCGCTCGTGCTCAACCAGCGCTCCCCGGAAGGCATGCTCGTCCTCGTTGACGAGACCCTGGGCGCGGAGCATCGGGGCGATCAGGCGCGCCTGCCCGCTGCCAAGCGCGACCGGCGCGATGGCCCCAAGCGTTCGACGCGCCTCATCTGGCCGCCCCGCGCGCACGTACGCCTCGATCAGGTCGGCAACGAATGGACGAAGGGCCGTCATCGCGGCGACCGGGCCAAACCGAAGCTCGGCCAGCTTCGATTCAAAGGCCGGTACTGCATCGCCGGCAGCACCGAGGCTCAATTCGAGCAGGCCGAGGGCGTGGCCGCCCGCTGCAGCCGTGATGCGCAGCTCGCCGAGGCCCTGCACGGCCGCCGCGATGAGCGCCCGGCACCGCGGCTCGTCGCCGATGAGCGCGACGGTCCAGGCAAGCAGGCCGATGCAGTCGATCTCGTCAGCGCTGCCGGCGCCGGTGAGCTCCGACAGGGCCTGCTCGGCGGCTCGGAGCGCTCGCGCAGGCGGCCCGCCTGGACCTCGGCCACCGTGACCAGGTTCAGAGCATCGAGAATGAGCTCCTGGTCGGCGGCGGCACGAGCCGCGACCAGGTAGCGATACACCGCGTCGTGTGCACCTGGATCTCCGAGGCGGACCAGGGCGTTTGCTCGCTCCCCGAGGAGGCGCGGGTCCGAATTCGTGGTTGCAGCTGCGGCCTGCCGCCACGTCATCGTCGCATCCTCGTAGCGGCCCGCCCACGAGAGAGCGTCACCGAGTCGAACGACGGCCTGTCGGTGGACAAACCCGCCGACGGAAGCCGCGCCTTCCACCGCCCGCTCAGCTATCGAAACCGCGCGCTCCGGCCCGGTGACGAGGTGTCCGATCGCCGCCGCATCAACCAGGAGTGCGGCAGCGTTTGCGGGCTCGGCGGCGGCGAGGCGTTCGGCACCGGCCTCGAGCGTCGCCAGGGCCTCCGCCGCGGCGCCGTCCGCCAGGAGCCGATAGGCGTCACGGCGAATGATCTCCGCATCCATCCCACCCATCGTATCGGTGGCGCGGCGGCGCAAAGTCAAGGGTTTCCTCTGATTTGCCCACGTCCGGCGATCCATAGCCTCGTTGCAGATCGCGCTCAGATGGCGCGAGTGGAGGTACAGGAGGTTCAGGAAATGTTTCGATCCATCTCCGCCTCGGCACTGGCCGTCGTGGCCACACTGGCTGTTGCCGGCGCGGCAGCCGCCAAGCCGATCAGCGAACCGGCGAGCTGCGCCGGCTACCTCGCGTCCTACGCGAACCCGAACAACGGATTCATCATCCACGCGATCGTCATGCCGATTGCCGACAGCCTCGGCGTGACCGTCGGCCAGGTGACCGTCTGGAATGCCCAGGCGCACAACGGCGGCATCGAGGCGTGCATCCCCGAGTAAGGGTCTTCGCGACTCTGCTTGCGCTTTTGTGAGCTGTGCAGATGACGTTCGGCCACGCTTCAGGCCCCCGTCGTGGGGCGCTCGCGGGCGCCGCCTTGGTTGCCATCACGGCGGTGGCCTGCAGCGCTCCCGCGGGCGGCGCGACGCCAGTCCCAACGACCCTTGTCGTCCCAACGTCACTTGCCCCTGCCACGAAGGCGCCGCCAACGCCGCTCCCGGCCGCAATCGTCGCCGTCATCGAGACGGGCGAGGGCCCGATCGAGCTGGCAGCGACCTCGGACGCGATCTGGGTCGAAATTCATCGCGGCGGATTCGCCAGCCAGATCGATCCGATCCGAAATATCGAGGCCAAGCAGCTGCTGAACACCCGGGTGCACTGCGACATCGCCGCGGGTGCGGAATTCGTGTGGGCAACGCAGGCCTCGGGAAGCGTCGTCACGAAGATCGACCCCACGTCGGCCGAGCCGGTGAGCGAGACGCCGCTCACCGACGCCTGCGGTGTTGCCGCCGACGATCACGACGTCTGGGTCGTGAGTCCTGGTTTGGGCGCGCTGGTGCGCTTCGACCCAACCACGATGACCGAACGCGCATCCATCGCGCTCGCACCGGGCGCCTTCTTCGTAGCGATAGGCCCGGAGGCGGTCTGGTGCGTTGGTGAGGCCGACGGCGGCATCGTCTGGCGGGTGGACACCGCAACGAACGAGGTGGTCGCGACAATTCCGGTAGAGATTCCATTTGCCAGCGGTATCGAGGTCGGGTTCGGTTCCGTATGGGTGCCGGCGCGCGATAAGCGCGTCATCTACCGGATCGACCCGGCGACGAACGCGGTGGCCGCCACGATCGAGTTGCCTGGGGCGATCGGCGGCATCGGGATCGGGGCCGACGCAGTTTGGGCGAGCGGTTTCGGCAACGGAACGGTGTACCGGATCGATCCTGTCACCAACTCCATCGCTGCCTCGCTCGAGACCGGCTTCGGCAATCTCGGCCCGCCCATTGCCGTGTTCGACTCAGTCTGGGTTGCCGCGCTCGATCGGAACGCCGTCCTTCGGCTCGATCCCGCGGCCATCGGAACATAGGGAATCGCCTTCGCAACGACCCTCGCGACTGCCACACCGATCGACACGTCAGCGATATCCGCGGACGCGGGCTAGGATTTCCGGCTCATGACCCAGACACCAGCGACCGGGGCCGCGAGATCGAGCAAGCCGTCCGAACCGCTGATTCGCGCCCGCGGGCTGACCAAGCGATTCGGGGCCTTCACCGCCGTCGATGGCGTGGACTTCGACGTGGCTCCAGGCGAAGCATTCGGGTTCCTGGGCCCGAATGGCGCTGGGAAGACGTCGACGATGCGGATGATCGGCTGCACGTCGCCGATCAGCGACGGGGAGCTCAGCATCCTGGGCATGGATCCGCGGCGGCAGGGGGCCGACATCCGTGCGCGGCTTGGCGTGGTGCCCCAGCAGGACACCCTGGACAACGAGCTGACCGTGCGCGAGAACCTGCTCATCTACGGCCGCTACTTCGGCCTGCCGCGGGCAGAGTGCGCTCGTCGCGCGGACGAGCTGCTGGAGTTCGTCCAGCTCTCCGATCGCGGCAAGGATTTGGTCGAGCCGCTGTCGGGCGGAATGAAGCGCCGACTGACGATCGCGCGGAGCCTGATCAACGAGCCGGATGTCATGCTCCTCGATGAGCCCACGACCGGCCTGGACCCGCAGGCGCGCCACCTCGTCTGGGACCGGCTCTACCGGCTTAAGCAGCGCGGCGTGACGCTCGTCCTCACGACCCACTACATGGACGAGGCGGAGCAGCTGTGCGACCGGCTGGTCGTGATGGACAAGGCGAAGATCGTCGCCGAGGGCTCGCCTCGCGAGCTCATCGAGCGCTACTCGACCAAGGAGGTCGCCGAGTTCCGGTTCGCACCGGGTATCCAGGAGACCCTCGAGGGCCAGCTCGACGGCCTCGCGGACCGGGTGGAGCGGCTGCCGGACCGGGTCCTGCTCTACGCCGATGACGGCGAGGCCGTGGTGATCGCCGCGCGCGAGCGGGGCCTCCACCCCGAGACTGTGCTCGTGCGCCGCTCCAGCCTCGAGGACGTGTTCCTCCGGCTGACCGGCCGGTCCCTGATCGAATAGCGGCGCCAGATCGATGGCGGTGATTTCCGAATCTCGCTCCCGCGGCGGACCCGGCGGTGGTGCCCCGCCCACGAGCGCGACGGCCTGGTCGACCGTCCTCCGGGTCGTCGAGCACCGCGCCTACCAGTACCGCCGAACGTTCCGGGCCTCGATCTTCAGCTCATTCGGCGTCCCAGCGCTGTTCCTTGCGGCGATGGGCTTCGGGCTTGGCGGCTACGTCGATCGCTCGGCCGACGCCGTGCTGCAGGGCGTCAGTTACCTGCAATTCCTCGCGCCGGGGTTGCTCGCCTCGTCGCTCATGCAGACCGGCTCATTCGAGGCCAGTTTCCCGATCCTCGGTGGGCTGCAGTGGAGCAAGATCTTCCACGCGATGGTCGCGACGCCGCTGCGCGGACGCGACGTGGCACTTGGCAACCTCGCCTGGATCGCGCTCAGGCTGACCCTCGTCGGGGCGATCTTCGCCATCATGATCGTTGCGTTCGGTGCGAGCCGCTCGCCGCTGATCGTGCTCGCCATCCCCGTCGCGGTCCTGACCGGCCTGGCGTTCGCCGCCCCGATCATGGCCTTCACCGCGACCCAGCGGCGCCCCGACCGATTCGCGGCGCTCTTCCGGTTCGGGATCACGCCGCTGTTCCTGTTCAGCGGCACGTTCTTCCCGATCGAGAGCCTGCCGTCGTTCCTCCAGCCGGTTGCCTGGCTCTCGCCCCTGTGGCATGGCGTGGACGTGTGCCGGGCGCTGATGCTGGGCACGATCGGCGAGGCGCCGCTCCTCGCACTGGTGCACGTCGCCATCCTCGCGGTCATTGCCACGGTCGGCGCGCTCCTGGCAATTCGGACCGTTGGCGCCCGGCTGGGCAAGGGCTGAGCCCGTGACCGCCCTGCGTCTCACGCCGCTGTTCGCGCTCGGCAACCTCCGAGCGTGGCGAATCGTCGAGCGCAACATGCTCGTCTACAGCCACACGTGGGTGGTCCTGCTGTCGGGATTCTTCGAGCCGTTCTTCTACCTGCTGTCGATCGGGTTCGGGCTCGGGCGGCTCGTCGGCGACGTCGCCGGACCGGGCGGCCAGACGATCCCGTATGCGCTGTTCGTGGCGCCAGCCCTGCTCGCGGCGTCATCGATGAACGGTGCCATCACGGAGAGCACGTTCAACTTCTTCTTCAAGCTCAACTACGACAAGACGTTCGCGTCGATCCTGACGACGCCCATGTCCGCGGGCGACATCTCGCTCGGCGAGCTCGCCTGGGCACTGATGCGCGGCGCGCTCTACTCGGTCGGGTTCCTGGGCGTGATGGTCGTGTTCGGGCTCGTTCGGTCGCCGCTGGTCCTGCTCACCCTGCCCGGCTCGCTCCTGATCGGGTTCGCCTTCGCGGCGGTCGGCATGGCCGCAACGTCATTCATGCGCACCTGGCAGGACTTCGATCTGATCCAGCTGGTCATCCTGCCGATGTTCCTGTTCAGCGGCACGTTCTTCCCGCTCGACGCGGTGCCCGACGGTGTCCGTCTCCTCATCCAGCTGACCCCGCTGTATCACGGCGTGGACTTGCTTCGGACGCTCTCCGTCGGCGTCGTCGGGCCGGACACGCTGGTGCACGTCGCGTACCTGACGGTGATGGGCCTGGTCGGGCTCGCGGTAGTTTCGCGCCGGCTCGACAAGCTCCTGCTCAAGTAGGGGTCGCCGTGGCACAAACGGCGGCCCGGATGGCCCTCGAGATGATCGAGCGCGAGGTCGTCGACTGCGTGCGCTGCCCACGCCTCGTCGAGTGGCGTGAACGGTCTGCGCGCGAGGCGCCACGACGGTTTCGCGGCGAGACGTACTGGGCGCGACCAGTGCCCGGCTTCGGCGACCCGGCGGCGCGAATCCTGATCCTGGGCCTCGCGCCTGCGGCAAACGGCGGCAACCGCACCGGGCGCATCTTCACCGGCGACGAGAGCGGCAATTTCCTGTGGCCGGCGCTCTACGCGGCGGGCCTCGCGAGCAGCCCCATCAGCGTCCGTGCCGGCGATGGTCTCGCAGCAAAGGACGCGTGGGTCTCCGCCGCGGTGAAATGCGCGCCGCCGGGCAACAAGCCACTCCCGCAGGAGCGGACCAACTGCGCGCCGTACCTGGTCCGCGAGATGGCCGCGCTCGACGAGGTCCGTGTCCTCGTCGCCCTCGGTGCGTTCGCCTGGGACGCGGCGCTCGCGACACTCGCAGCGCTGGGCCACCCATCACCGCGCCCCAAACCGCGCTTCGGCCATGGCGCAGAGGTGCGAATCGGCACGTGGACAGTGCTCGGCAGCTACCACGTGACCCAGCAGAACACGTACACGGGCCGCCTCACCCGCCCTATGCTGGATGCCGTCATGGAGCGGGCTCGGGATCGAGCGGGGCTCAACCCCTTCGAGGGAGGCACGACGCCGTAAAACACGTCTGGCTGCCCTTGGATCGCCCGCGGGTCGCCGGAGTTGTGCTTGAGCGTTGCAAATGGGTCGATGGCCCACGCCTTCAGCGAGACGGCGACGAACGTCGCCGAGGGCTACCCCGCTTTCGCATTCACGCCGTCCCAGCAAGCCATCGTCGATCGATTTCCGGAGCTTCTCGCCAGGGCGCTGGCGACGCCATACCCCGCCCTCGCCGCGCGAGCCCAACGGGCGTTCTTCGATGCGCTCGGACAGAAGACCGCGCCGGTCGGGACGGGCCGAGTCATCGACTATTACGCCGCGAGTGTCGCCATCGACGTCCTCGGCAGATGTCTCACCTCCCGGCCCAGCGCGGTCGGTGTCATCCACCCGACGCTCGATATTCTCCCCGCGCTGATCCGAGGCCGAGGGCTCCAGGTGGTTCCGGTCAGCGAGCGGCAGCTGCTCCGACGGAACCCTCTGGCGGGCCTGGACGGCGTCGGAGCGCTGTACATCGCGATCCCGAACAATCCGACGGGCACCGTCATGGGACCGGAAGCGTTACGCCACCTTGCAGAGGCCTGTGCCCGCAATGGCGTTGTCCTTGCGATCGACGCCTGCTTCCGCGCGTTCGACGTGAGGAGCCAGTACGACACGTACGCGGTGCTCGAGGCAACCGGCGTCGACTACGCCGTCATCGAGGATACGGGCAAGCTCTGGCCGCTTGGTGGGGTGCGCTTGTCGTTCATGGCGTTCGGGGCGAATTCGACGCTCGGGATCCCTGCGGTTTCGTCGGATCTGCTGCTCATGGCGCCACCGTTTGCAGCGGCTGTCGTCGAGGAGTTCGCGCTCGACATGGCCAGCGGCGGGCTCGAACGGATCCATGCGCGCCTCGCGAACAACCGCTCGATCCTCGAACGGGCGCTCGAAGGGTGTGAGCGCGGGACCGTCGTTTCCGATGGGGGTCGGGTCAGCGTGGCGCTGATCAAGCTCGCGCCCGGCGTGTCCAGCACACGGCTATGGGGGCGCTTGTTACGCAGGGACGTCCAGGCCGTGCCCGGCCGGCCGATGTGGTGGGCTCGGCCGGCCGTCGGCGAGCGGTACCTGCGCGTCGCGCTCGGACGCGAGCCCGCGGTCGTTGAGCGAGCGGCCACCGCGATCCGCGCGGAGCTCGACGCAAGCACAGGGCCGACATGATTCCGCGACCGATACTGCTCGTGCTGCTGTCATGCACCTCCTTGCAGCTCGGGACGGCGATTGCGACAACAGCCTTTGTCGAAGCAGGCCCGCTCGGCGCCGTGTGGCTTCGGGGTTTGGTTGGTGCCGCGCTGATGGCCATCTGGATTCGACCCGACCCGCGCAAGCTAACGCGGGTGCAGGTGACCGCCCTGCTCCCATACGCCTTGGCGCTGACGGTGATGTTCGCGTGCATCTACCTGGCCCTCGACGAGATCCCATTGGGGGTCGTCAGCGCGATCCTGATGCTCGGGCCCCTGACCGTCTCGGCGCTCGGTTCCCACAGCCGCATCGATCTTGGCTTCGTCGGGCTCGCCGCGATCGGGGTCATGATGCTGACGCTGTCGCAGGGAACCACTGGGCCGATGTCCGTCACGGGGATTCTTCTCGCGCTCGTCGCGGCGGGCGCATTCGCGACCTACATCTACACCGGGAAGCGCGTCGGCAAGGAGTTTGATGGACTCGGCGGTCTGGCCATCGCGCTTGTCATCACCACGGTCCTGCTCGCGCCTGTCGGCCTCGCCTATGGGCGCCCGGGCATGTGGTCACCGGAAGTGCTCGTCGCGATCGGGGCTGCCGGCGTTCTGGCGACGGTCATCCCATATTCGCTGGAGATGGTTGCGCTCAAGAACCTGTCCGCGGCGACCTTCGGTCTGCTCCTGGCCCTGGAGCCCGCGATCGCGGCAGTCATGGGCTTCGTCATTCGGGACGAGCAGCTCGCACCGATTCAGCTCGTCGGCATCGCGATCGTCGTCATTGCCAGTGCTGGCAGCCTTGGGCCTCGTGGCTGGACGCGCCGCATCGGCGCCTATAATCGCGCCCTCATGTCCCACCCAGCTGTTGCGGCGCTCGCCAATATCCCGCTGTTCAGCGGCCTGTCGGCGCGGGATCTGCAGTCGATCGCATCGGTTGCGGAGGAACGCGACGCGCAGCCCGGAGACGTGCTGATCCAGCAGGGCGCTGGCGGCGGCGAGTTCTTCATCGTCGCAGCCGGTGAGGTTGCGATCGATGTGAACGGCGACGAGGTCCGCAGGCTCGGACCGGGCGACCATCTCGGTGAGATCGCACTCGTGTTCGGCGGCAAGCGGACGGCGACAGCGACAGCATCAGTCCCGACCCATTTGTACGTCCTCGGCGAGGCATCGTTCGCGAAGGTCCTCAAGGCCCATCCGAGGATCGAAGACAAGATCCTGACCAGCGTCAGCGAGCGAATGCGTTACCGCTGAGCCCGTGGCGGGACTTGCTCCGCTCTGCGAGTTCTACTGCGTGGGCAGGTCTTCGATGTTCAGCCCGTCGAGGTAGGTGTCGAGGCGGTCGGAAGAGGACCGCACGAGGATCGCGCCCGCGTCGGGGCGGATCGCCCGTATTCTTCGAGGGATGGCAGTCGGCGACTACTACGAGCTCCTCGGCGTGGAACGCAGCGCGTCCGATGCGGAGATCAAGAAGGCGTACCGCAAGTTGGCGCAGCGCTGGCACCCGGACGTCAACCAGGAGCCCGAAGCGGCGGTCAAGTTCAAGGAGATCAGCGAGGCCTACCAGGTCCTCTCCGATCCCGAGCGGCGCCAGCGCTACGACCTGTTCGGTACGGCCGGCGCGGAAGGGGCGGCGGGGCAGGGCTTCGGCGGCTTCGCGGACATCTTCGACGCGTTCTTCGGCGCCTCGGCGGCGTCCAACCGGCGCGGTCGTCCCGCGTCCGGCTCCGACCTCCGGTACGACCTTCGGATCACCTTCGAGGAGGCGATTCTCGGGACACAGAAGGAGATCGAGTTCCCGGTCCTTTCGCGCTGCGATACGTGCGGCGGCAACGGCGCCAGGCCGGGCACGCAGCCGATCACCTGCCCGCAATGCAACGGCCGGGGCGAGATCCGCGGCGTCCGGAACACGATGCTCGGTCAGATGATCAACGTGACGACCTGCCCGCGCTGCAAGGGCGATGGGCGCGTCGTGGAGACGCCGTGCGACACGTGCAAGGGCGAAGGTCGACTCGAGCGCAAGCGGACGCTCCAGGTGACGATCCCACCGGGGATCGACGAGGGGCACCAGATCCGGCTCTCCAACGAGGGCGAGGCGGGCCCGCGGGGCGGGCTGGCCGGCTCGTTGTACGTGGCGGTCCACGTGACGCCCCACGCCAGCCTCCGGCGCGACGGCACGGAGCTGGTCTTCGAGACGTCCGTCGGGCTCGCCCAGGCCGCCCTCGGGACGACGATCCTCGTGCCCACGGTGGATGGCGAGGAGAGTGTCGAGGTCAAGTCCGGCACGCAGCCCGGCACGGAGATCCGGCTGCGCGGCAAGGGCGTGCCGTACCTGCGTCGGCCGGGTCAGCGCGGCGACCTGCACGTGATCGTCGATGTCGACGTCCCGCAGCGGCTCTCGCGCGCGCAGCGGGAAGCGCTCGAGGCGTACGCCGACGCATCTGGGGAGATCGTCAGCGAATCGAGCAGCATCCTCGATCGCGTTCGAGGCAAGAAGGCCTAGGTGCTCCCGCGCCCTCCGGGCCGGACGCATCGGCGACCTCCGGAAACCGAGGCGAACCCTCCGCGCCCGCCTCGTACCAAAGTGACGTGGCTGGAGCTCGCTGTCGAGGCGGACATCGAGGCGGTGGAGGCCGTCAGCGAGATCCTCGCCCGCGTGGCGCCGGGCGGCACGAGCGTGGAGCCGGGCTTCGACCTGGTGGAGGATGGGCTCGGCGCAAGGATCGACCCGAGCCGGCCAGCGACGATCCGCGCCTACGTGCCGGCACTGGACCGGGCCGCGGCAGACCACGCGGTCGCGCTGGTGACCGAGGCGCTGGGCCACCTCCAGGCATTCGGACTGCGGCCGATCGGCGACCTCCAAACCAATGTCGTCGACGAGGCCGACTGGGCGGAAGCGTGGAAGGCGCACTTCCAGGTGCTCCGCATCGGTCGTCGCATCGTGATCAAGCCGAGCTGGCGGCGCCATCATCGCGAGGCGGACGAGGTCGTGATCGATCTCGATCCGGGCATGGCGTTCGGCACAGGCCTGCACCCGACCACGCGCCTGTGCCTGGAGGCGCTGGAGGCTCGGGCCGATCGCGGTCCGCTTGGGCGCGCGCTGGACGTTGGCTGCGGCTCGGGAATCCTGTCCATCGCGGCCGTCAAGCTCGGCGCGACCCGCGCGGTGGGGGTGGACGTCGACCCGATTGCCATCGAGGCGACCCTCGCTAACGCGCGCCACAACCGCGCCAAGCACGTGCGCGCCCGCGAGGGCTCGGTCCCCAGCGGCGAGGGCCCGTTCGATCTCGTGCTGGCCAACCTGATTGCCGGGCTGCTGGTGGAGCTTGCCGAGCCGCTCGCGGCGGAGGTCGTTCCGGGCGGCACGCTGATCGCGTCGGGCATCTTCATCGACCGGGAGCAGGAGGTCGTGCGCGCGCTGGAGGGCGCCGGTCTGGAGATCACGGGTCGGTGGCATGAGACGGACTGGGTCGCGCTCGAGGCCATCCGCACAGCCTGAATACAATTCGGCCCGATGCCCCAGACCCTCTTCCCGCTGTTTCTGATCGCGCACATCGCGCTCGCGGTCTCGCTTTTCGTGCCGTCCCTCCTGCTTCCATTTGCGTTCCGGTCGCGCCGCGGCTCGCTCGCGCCGGAGCGATCGGGACGCTTCGTGCGCTTCCTGCTGATGCTCCAGTCACGGGGCACGGTGTGGATCGGCGCGGGGCTTGCGATCAGCGGTCTCGCCCTCGTGGCATCGCTCGGCGTCAAGGTCCTCGAGCAGCCGTGGCTACTCGTGGCGCTGGCGATCTACGCCTTCAACCTCGCGCTGGCGTACTTCATCCAGGTTCCACGGCTGCGCAATCTCATCGGGCTGCGATCCGGCAGCGACCCGCGCTGGCCGGATCTTGCGCGCCGGCAGCGCTACATCTCCTATGTGATGGCGGGGCTCGTGGGTACCATCGGGTTCCTGATGAGCACGAAGCCTGTCCTGTGGTGAGCACGGCGTACGGTGCGGGTGCCGGTGGCGACCCCGGGCCGGGCGCCGACCCCGCCGCTCCCACGCCTCGGCGCGCCCCGGCCTGCCTGTTCTGCCGGATCGTCGCCGGCGAGCTCCCGTCCACCAAGGTCGCCGACGACACGCTCGGGATCGCGATCCGCGACATCGCGCCTCGAGCCCCTACCCACATCCTGGTCCTCCCGCGCGACCACATCCCGTCCGCCGCGGATCTCACCGACGCGGATGCCCTCGTCCTGGGCCGGTTGTTCGCGATGGCCGCGGAGATCGCCCGCGCCGAGAGGATCGCCGAGGGCGGCTACAGGATCGTGACCAACGTCGGAACGTGGGGCGGCCAGACCGTGGACCACCTCCACTTCCACCTGATGGGCGGCCGGCCGTTCGACTGGCCCCCCGGATGACGCCGCACCGCCGACTGCTGGCGCTCCTGGCCGCCGCCGTCGTGGTCGGCGCGTGTACGGGCACCACCCGGACGACGTTCCCGCCCCTCGGCTCGACGCCGGCACCCGCAGGAAACGCGAACGTCGCCACGGTAGGCCTCGTGATCGACGCCTTGAGCGCGGTCGGCCTGCCGGGCATCGAGGCGAACCGGCAATACCGGCCGCCTGAGGGTGCCCTCCTCGCCGCCGCGCCCCGCTCGGTCGTTCAGGCGACGCTCCCGGACGACCCGGCACACGGCTTCATCGTGATCTATGCCCTCGCCACCGACGCCGCAGCCCAGGCCGCCGCAGAGGACCAGGCCGCCTACATCGAGAGTGGCCCCGGCCGCGTCCAGTTCACGACCGACGCGCACTTCTCCCTCCGCGTCCTCGGTTCGTCCGTGGTGTTCTTCTGGTGGTCGCCCGGCGCCGCGCTGGACGCTCGGACGGTGTCGATCGAGACGGCGCTCCTGAAGGTCGGACTCGAGGTCTCGGTCCGGGCCTGACGCTGCGGCGTCCAGCCCAGGGCGCCGCGGCCGCGCAACCTGCGGGCCCTAACTTGCGGCGACGGGGAGTGGCGCCTCGACCGAGGCCCACGCGCGCACCTGGTCGCGCTTGATCTTGAGGGTGTGCGTTCGCGGAAAGTCCGATTCCGGCCACAGGCGCCAACCGGCGATCCGCTGGTTCGGTCCGAGGGTCGCATTCGCAGCCTTGACCATGGCATCGATCTCTGCGCGGAGCGCGGGTGGCGGCGCCGACGGGTCGAAGGCGAGCGCCTCGCCCGGCTGACGAATCGGTCCGCCAGACGGCGACAGCACCACCGCCTCGATGCGTCCGGGCTTCGTCTCCAGCACCACGGAGTCCCGCAGCCCTGCGATCCGAAGCGCGTTCTCGAGGTCTTCCGGGTACACGTTGAACCCGTTCGGCAGGACGATGATGTCGCGCTTGCGGCCGGACAGGATCAGCCGACCGGCGCCATCTTTATGCCCGATGTCGCCCGTCTTGTACCAGCCGTCTTCGGTGAATGCGGCGGCGGTCTGCTCGGGCGCGTTCCAATAGCCCTTGAACAGGGTGGGGCCGCGGAACTGGACCTCACCGTCGTCGGCAAGGCGCATCTCGATGCCGTCCGGGTTCCGCCCGACGGTGCCGAGGCCATGATCCTGGAGCGTCGTCGCGGAACCCGTGCCGGTCTCGGTCGCGCCGTAGCCCTGGAGGACCGTGACCCCCATGTCCTCCCACGCCTGCTGGAGCGCGGGCGGGAGGAACGCACCAGCCGAGACGAAGATCCGAAACGATCCGCCGAGCTGGGCATGGACCTGCCGGAACAGGAGGCGGCGGACGAACATCGGGAGTCGCCGGCCCATCGACCGAAGGCGATTGAACACTGCGGTCCGTCCGGACTTCTCGACCTCGCGCTCGATCGCGCTCCAGAACAGGTCCAGCACCTGGGGCACGACGACCATCGACGTGACGCGATGCGCCCGCAGGGCATCGAAGATCACCCGCGGGTTGCGACTTCGCACGTACAGGACGCTCGCCCCCACCGACAGCGCGTAGTACAGCCCCACCGCTTGCTCCAGCAGGTGCGACAGTGGGAGCAGGGACACGATCCGATGCTCCATCGGCGGGATGATCCGGTGGAACGTCTGGTTCGACGCGAGCAGGTTGTCGTGGGCGAGCATCACACCCTTCGGTGTGCCGGTGGTGCCCGATGTAAAGATCAGCTCGACGAGGTCTGTGGGTGCGGGCCGCGGCCAGGCGGCGACCTGGGCCTCCCAGTCCGGTGGCAGGGCGGTGTCGCCGGTCGCGCCGCTCGCGGCGACGTCGACCGGTCCGCCGATCTCATCGACGGTCGTCGTCGCGAAGCCTCCGAGCCCGAACTCGGCCGGATTCGGCGCGTCGTGGCCGGTGCCCACGATCAGGTGCTTCGCGCCCGAGGTCCGGACGATCCCGTCGATCGCCTCCACGGACATGCGCAGGTCCAGCGGGACGAGCACGATGCCGGCGCGCATCGCGCCGAGGTAGGTGGCCGGGAGCTCCGGGCTGGATGGCGACCAGGTCAGGAGCCTGTCGCCCGGGTTGAGGCCCAGCGCGCGCAGCCGGTAGGCCGCCGCCCGGGAGCGACGCTGAAGCTCGCCGTACGTCCAGCCATCCGTCGAGCCGTCCTCGCGCCGAATCGCGAGCGCCGGCCGATCGCCGAATCTCGCCACCGCGTCATCGACGAGGTCGAGCAGCGTCTCCACGTCAGCAGCCTACCGCGGGCAGGGTTGCGCCGGCGCCTCTTCGGGGGCCGGGCACGGGCGTACAGTCACGCCGCAGAGGCTCACTTAGGAGAAACGGGCCGAGCCAGATGTATCTCGTCGCAGCGCGCTGGGGCGACCTGACGCTCTATACGCACGACCTCTTCAGCATCGGCGGGATCGTGGTCGGGTTCGCGCTCTACTACGCCGAGCTGCGGCGACGCGGCTGGCTCGACACGACGATCGTGTGGATCTCGCTGGCGGCGCTTCTGGGCGCTGCTGCCGGGGCGCGGATCGTCACGGCCTGGGAACGCCCGGACTGGTTCGTCCCGTACCTGACGATGCCCCTGACCCAAGCCCTCGAGGCCGGCGGCAAATCGATCATCGGGGCAATTGTGGGCGGGTACCTCGCCATCGTCCTTGCCAAGCGCGCCTTCGGCTATCGCCGCTCGACCGGTGATGCCTACGTTCTGGCCGTGCCGATTGCGACCGCCATCGGCCGGGTCGGCTGCTTCCTGACCGAGTTGCCGCTCGGGACACCGACATCGCTTGCGTGGGGCGTGTCGGTCAGCCCGGCTGCCGCCGCGGGCTTTCCGGTGTGCCCCGGGTGCGGCGGGCCGATGCACCCGACGATGCTCTACGAGATCGCCTTCAACATCGTCGCCGCGGCGCTGCTCTGGCGCTACCGGAGCCGCGTCCCGGCACCCGGCGATGCGCTGAAGCTGTACCTCCTGAGCGCCGCCGCGTTCCGCTTCCTCGTTGAGTTCATTCGCACGAGCCCGAAGCAGGGGCTGGACCTGACCGCGCCCCAATGGGTCCTCCTCCCAGTCATGGCGCTTCTCGCCATCCATTTCGCTCGGCAGGCCGCACGCGGCGCCTGGCGAGTCCCGCAACCGCCCCCGCTCCCACGCATGGAGGCCGCAGGATGACCCGATTGGAGCAACCCGCGGAACCCAATCCGAACGAGCGCAGAGAAAGGACGGAATCGCGATGACCGAGGAAGCGCCGAACGTCCCGAAAGGACAGCCTGCATCGAACATCCCCGCGAGCCGCCAGGAGCAGCTCGCCCGTGTGGTCCGTTACTTCGAGAGGAATCACGGGCGCTTCACGGAGGAGGTGCTGGCTCAAAGGGCGCGCGAGCAGGGTTACCCGAGCGACGTCATCGATGAGGCCCGTGGACGCCTCCGTCAGCTCGACGCGACGCAGCCAACTCGAAGTCGGGCGAGGCGGTGGATCCTCGCGGCGTACGTCCTCACCTTTGCCGTCCTAGTGATCGGCATGGTTACCAACGAGGCCCAACGGAGCATCAGCGGGGTCGGCGCGGGCGTCCTCGCCATGACCCTTGGGATCGCCTACCTCATCTCGAGGAGGTGGCTCCGGTGGCGCGGTCGGAAGCTGATCGACGCAACAACCGGCTTCACGATGCTCCTGTCGGTGCCGGTCATCCTGCTCGTCATCGTCGCCGGGCTGTGCGTTGCGAGCGGCTTGCCGATCAGCCTGAACTCGCCGGACGGGGCGACGCCGGCGCCGGCCGAACCCGCGCCGGCCGAACCGGCGCCGGCCGAACCCGCCGTATCGAATTTCCGGATCGAGGTCTGACGTGCTTGCATTGCGCCCGTACACACCGCTCCGGATGGTGCTCACCGTCTGCGGGCATTGCTTCTCAGAGGATCCCGACCGGGAAATCGACTACGAGACGGACATCCTCCAGGGCAACCTCGTGGCCATGGACGGCAGCGTCTACCTGCGCCGGCATTGCCGCCGCGGCCACGGCGAGGTGGTCAGCCTGTACGAGGAGGACTACGCACTGTGGGACTACCTCCAGCAGTGGCGCACCCCAACCCGCGAGATCGTTCCGGACGTGCCAGGCAACATCCGCCCGATCCCGATGGGCTACCTCGATGGCCTCGGCGATCTCCAGACCCAGCACTCCTGCGTGCTCCTGCTCGACATCACCGAGAACTGCAACCTCGAGTGCCCGACGTGCTTCGCGGCAGCGGCCCCGGGCATCGGGCGATTCGCTCGACTTCCGCACATCCTCCGCTCGCTCGACACCGCCATCGAGCGGGAAGGCGGCCGGGTGGACGTGCTGATGCTCTCAGGCGGCGAGCCGACGGTCCACCCGGAGGTCCTGGAAATCATTCAGGCCGCGACCGAACGCTCCGTGACCCGCGTGATCCTCAACACGAACGGGATCCGTATCACGCGCGATGATCGGTTCCTGGCGGCGCTCGGCAAGCTCCGGAGCCGGGTCGAGGTGTATCTCCAGTTCGACGGGTTCGAGGCCGCTTCGAGCCTGTACCACCGGGGCGAGGATCTGCGCGAGATGAAGGCAGAAGCCCTGCGCCGCCTGGCCGGCGAGCGGATCTTCACGACTCTCGCGGTCGCCGTCGCGGACGGCGTGAATGACCACGAGGTCGGCGCGATCGCGGAGTACGCGCTGGCGACTGACTTCATCGCCGGCGTCGCGTTCCAGCCGATGTTCGGCTCCGGACGCTCCAACGCAATCGATCCGATGCGGCGCGCGACCACCACGGGCACCCTGCGACGCCTCGGGGAGCAGACCGAAGACCGCGTTGGGCCAGACGACTTCATCGCCCTGCCGTGCTCGCACCCGGATTGCTCGTCGATCACGTACTTCATCCGCGGCGACGGCGGGGAGTGGCGGTCAGTCCCGCGTCTGCTCGGAACGGAGCAGCTGAAGGGCTATCTCGGGCTCGTGTCGAACCGGATTGCGCCCGACGACGCGATGTGGACGGCCCTCGTGGGGATGATGTCGGAGACGACGCTTGTCTCGCGGCCGGAGCTCATCGATCACGTCCTGCGCATCTGCGAGGCGTGCGACCTGGGCGTCAAAGGCTTCGTGAAGAACCTCGGCATGTGGCTGTTCGATCGCGATCGCGCCGTCGAGGAGCTCGCGCTCCGGGTCAAGCGCTTCTCGGTCAAGACGTTCATGGATGCGTGGACGCTCAATATCGAACGGCTCCAGCAGTGTTGCGTCCATGTCGGCTCGACGAACGGAGAGGCGAATCCCGTGCGAATCCCGTTCTGTGCGCGCCAGCTCTTCGGTGGGCTGCGGCGGCATACCTCCGGCGGCATGGTGTCGGCGCGCGAGCTCGTGCAGCTCGACAACCTCCGTCCCGGCGTCGGAGCCGGCGACCGGCCCTTGCCGGCGATGCCGGCATGACCAGCCTCACTGGCACAGTCGGTCCCCAGACCTACGTTCGGCCACCACTCTCAGCGCCCGAGAAATACGAGCGCCTGGCGTTCACCTTCTGCCGGATGGGCACGGTCGGGTTGATCGCGTGGCTGGTGTCCCCAGCGTGGTTCGTGCTCGTCGTTGCGGTGATCGCGATCGTCTTGTACGCAAAATCGATCACGCTCGGCGTTTCGTGGTCGAAGTGCTTTCTTCGCCGGCCGACGTTGATCATCGGCGTGTGGGCGGCAATCGCGGCCGCCGATGTCGTTTGGCTGTTCGTCCTCGGGGGCCGCTGGCCGGCTTGAGGAACGGCGCCCGGGTGGCATTCGACGAGCCGCAGCCGGACGCTTGCGGGTGAATCCGCCTCTGCAGCGTTTGACCCTCCACGGACCTCGGGCTATGCTCCGCCAGCCCTTTCGGGGGACGCACCGGCGCCGTTGGGCCACGAGCTCGGATGCGATATCAGACGAACGCCCGAGGGGGTGAATCCCGGATTGGCAGAAGTTCGAGTGGGTGAGAACGAGACGTTCGAGAGCGCCCTCCGCCGCTTCAACAAGAAGATCCAGCAGTCGGGCATCCTCGCCGAGGCTCGCCGTCGCGAGCACTACGAGAAGCCGAGCGTGAAGCGGAAGCGCAAGGAAGCGAAGCGCAAGAAGAACGCACGGACGCCGCAGGGCTGAGCCCCAACAGGGCGATGAGCCGCGGCGGTCCCGCCCGCAGGTGCCGAGACCGGTGAACCTCCGAGAGCGAATGCAGTCAGAGATCCAGGCCGCGATGCGGTCTGGTGATGCGCTGCGTCGCGACACCCTGCGCATGGCCGAAAGCGCGATCTACAACGGCGAGAAGCGCGATCGGCGGACCTATTCCGATGATGACGTCGCGGGCATTCTTGCCCGCGAGGTGAAGACGCGTCGCGAATCCATTGAGGCGTTCCGGAAGGGCGCTCGCGAGGACCTGGCCGCGAAGGAAGAGGCGGAGATCGCGATCCTGGCTGACTTCCTTCCGGAGCAGCTGTCCGCCGAGCAGGTCGCGGCGCTTGTCGCCGAGGCGATCGTCGCCACTGGCGCCGCTGGTCCGCGCGACATGGGCAAAGTCATGGGCTGGCTCGCGCCGCGGACCAAGGGTCGCGCGGACGGGCGGCTCGTCAGCCAGCAGGTCAGTCAGGCGTTGACAGCCGCAGGCGGCGCGGCCGCGGGCGGCGCGGCCGCGGGCGGCGCGTCGTGACGGCCCCCGCTTCCACTGCAGCCACCACCGGGGCCGGCCTTCCGATGTCCGACGGCCGGAGGCTCCCGGATCGGCGCGAGCTCACGCGGCTCCTGATCGCCGCCTCGTCGCTCATCCTGGTGATGACCCTCACGCTCGGCCTTGACCTGTCGCCGGGCCTCGATGTGAAGGTTGGTGACCTGGCCCCGAGCGACATTCGGGCGCCGCGGGCCCTCACGTTCACGAACGACATCCTCACCGCGGAAGCGCGCGCCGCCGCGCGCCTCATCGTCGAGCCCCAGTACGACTACACCTCGGAACGGGCCATCACGATCGCCGCCGCGCAGCTGTCCGCGTTCACGAAGCAGGTCGGCCCTCTGGACACGGCGTTCGCACCCGAAACATCGGCGGAGCAGCGACAGGCGTTGCTGGATGCCGTGCTCCCGGGCCTCTCCGACGACGCCCGTACGGTCCTCCAGACAATGGGCCTTGAGCGCTGGGCGGCAATCCGAACCGAGGCGGCCCGCGTCCTTGACGTCACCGAGCGTGCCCAGCTCCGCGACAGCGAGGTCGCCCAGGCGCGCCAGCGGCTCTCGGCGCAGATGGCGGGCGAGCTGTCCGATGGCGAGCGCGCGCTCGCCGCGGAATTGATCGCGGCCTTGCTCGTCCCGAACAGCTCGTTCTCAGCCGAGCGGACCGCGCAGGAGCGCGACCGGCAGGCGGCGGCGGTCCAGCCGGTGATCGAGAACATCGTGCAGGGCGAAGTGCTGGTTCGGCAGGGGACGAAACTGACCGAGGTTGATCTCGCGCGGATCCAGGCACTCGGGCTCGACGTGCGCGAGCCGGACCTCGCGGCGTTTGGCGGCTGGTTCCTGCTGTCCGGCCTGCTCGTCTCGATGCTGATCGCCTGGCTGCGCCTGTTCCGGCCAGCGTACTGGCACCGCAATAACGTCGTGCTGCTGATCTGGCTCCTGCTCGCCTTCGTAACGTTCGTGCTTCAACTCACCCAGGGCCGCACGGCGCTGCCATTCATCCTGCCCATCGCAGCGGTCGGGCTGCTCGTGGCCGTGCTGCTCGATGCCGAGATGGCGATCCTCGTCACCGCGATCGTCGCCATCTTGACCGGCGCGGTGAACGGGCCGTCGCTCGAGCTCGGTGCCTACGTGATGCTCGGTGGGCTGGCCGGCATCCTCGCGATCCGCCGCGGCGACCGGCTCCAGACGTTCATCCAGGCGGGCGCGGCGATCTTCGTCGTGCAGGCGGTGGTCGTGACCGCGTTCTCGCTGCTCGGCGAGCGCGACCTGACAGGCGTCGTGCAGCTGATCGGGGCAGCGGCCGTATCCGCGGGCGGTGCTTCGGTGGCGGCAGTCGGCTCATTCGCCGTCCTGGGCAATGTGTTCGGCCTGCTCACCGTATTCCAGCTCCTGGAGCTCGCGAACCCCTCGCAGACGCTGCTCCGGCGCCTTCTGGTCGAGACGCCCGGCACGTACCACCACGCGCTCATGGTCGGGAACCTCGCGGAGCGCGCCGCGGAGACGGTCGGCGCGGACCCATTGATTACGCGCGTCGCGGCGTACTACCACGACGTCGGCAAGCTCGCCAACCCGCTCGCGTTCATCGAGAACCAGTCCGGTGGCGAGAACGTCCACGACCTGCTGGAGCCGGAGGACTCGGCGGCGATCCTGAAGCAGCACGTCGCCGATGGGATCGATGTCGCGTACCAGGCGAAGCTGCCCAAGTCGCTGATCGCGTTCATCCCACAGCACCACGGAACCGCGGTGATGGGCTACTTCTACGGGAAGGCCCGCGAGGAGGCGGCGGCACCGTTCGGGGGTCTTGCGACCGACGAGGGGCGCCGGGCAGCCGACGCGGTCGACGTGCGCCGGTACCGGCACGCAGGCCCGAAGCCGCAATCGCGCGAGGCCGCGCTGTTGATGCTCGCCGACGGTGTCGAGGCATCAGTGCGCTCGCTCGCCTCGCGCGACGAGGCGGCCATCCGATCGATGGTCGCCACGATCATCAGCGACCGCATGGACGACGGCCAGTTCGACGAGTGCGACCTGACACTGCGCGACATCAGCCGCGCCCAGGCCGCTTTCGTCGCGCAACTCCTGGGCATGTACCACCAGCGCGTCGCGTACCCGTCGAGCAAGGTCGTCGAGATCGAATCACGCCGCGCCGCCGGCGGCGGTGGATCTGGAGGCGGCACTCGCGCGTGACCGGCACCTCCGATCGCCGGCGGACGATCTATGCGCCGCCGTGGCGAATCGACGTCACGAATCGCAAGGGCGTCCGGGCACCCATCTCCGCGACGGCCATCGCGCGCACCGTCGTGAAGTCGCTGGAGGCGGCGAATGCTCCCGCTCCCGGCTCAGTTACCATCGTCCTCACCGACGACGCTGAGCTGGAGGAGCTCAACGTCGCCCACATGGGCCATCAAGGGCCGACGGACGTTCTGTCCTTCCCGATGCTCGAGCCAGATGCTTTCCGCGGCGCTCCTCGGGCGCCGCACCGATCGCCCGGGCTGTTGCTGCGAGGGAGGCGAACCCATGTCGGTGACATCGCGATCTCGGTGGAGCGGGCCTTGGAGCAGGCCGTCGAGGGGCGGGGCGGCCACACCGGCGACATCCGCTGGTCGCCGGCCGATGAGCTCCGGCTCCTCGTGACCCACGGCACGCTCCATCTGTGCGGCTGGGATCACGCTGAGCCCAGCGAAGAGGCGGCCATGCGCGAGTTGGAGCGTCGCCTGCTCGGCTGAGTCGGGATCGGGTGCAAGGCCCGCCGAGATACCATGGACGCTCAGCCCCCGGACGCGGTCCCGGGGCCGTTCGGCGTGTCTGTCCGATGGCGGAACGTCCGGCGCGAGTGAGGTAGTCGAGATCAACAAGATCGTGGTCGGGCTCGGAAATCCCGGCGAGCAGTACCGGCAGACCCGGCACAACGTGGGCTGGATGGTGCTGGACCGGATGGCGGACCATGCCGGTTGGGGCGGGAAGGGGCGGAGCAAGGACGCCGCGTCGGTCGTCGGTGGGCGATTCCGCGGCCTCGACGTGCTGCTCGTGAAGCCCCAGACGTACATGAACGACTCGGGCATCGCCGTGCGCAAGGTGCTCGCGCGCGAGCGCGCCCCGCTGACCGAGATGCTCGTGGTCGTGGACGATTTCGCGCTGCCGTTCGGCAAGCTGCGCTTCCGCGAGGGCGGCGGTCCGGGCGGGCACAACGGGCTGCGCTCGATCATCGGCGAGCTCGAGTCGGAGGCGTTCAGTCGACTGCGGGTCGGCATCGGGGCGCCGAATGATCGGTTCATCGATCACGTGCTCACGAAGTTCGACCCCGATGAGCGGCAGCGGCTCGACGAGCTCCTGGACGCGGCGGCTGACGCGGTGGAGGCGTGGGCGAGGGAGGGTACGAACAAGGCAGCCACGCGATTCAACGCGTTCGAGCTTCGCGCCGCCGACCAGGACCTGGTCGCGCCTGCGGGCGAGGTCGACGGGCCACCCGGCGCCGACGGCATCCGCCGCACGAAGACCGGCTGGCGAAAGATCCGATCGAAGACCGATACGACCGATTCCGAGGGCGGCGAGGGCCGCGGGTGAACAGGTGAGTAGCCGCACGCCCCTGCGCGGCAAGAAGGGCTGGGAGCGGCGGCTCTCCGAGCGAGAAGCGACGCCTGCAGCTCCTAAGCCGGGCCCGCTCGATGGCACGGTCCCGGTGCTCCCTGCCGAACCGAGCGTCCGCTCGATGGCCGAGCCGAAGGCGCCGTCGCCAGCGCGGGCCACCACCCCCACCCGGCCGGGCCCCGGCCGGCGCCTCCCGAATCTTGCGGGATTGCCGGTGCTCCTTGCCGAATCCGGCGCGTTCGGGACGCTGCGGGAGCGCCTCGGCCCGACGGCCGCGCCAGCGACGAACGCCGGCCGGCACGCCGGGATCACCTCTGTCCCGCACGGCGCCAAGAGCTACCTGGCGGCGGCCCTCGCCCTCGTGGCGGGGGAGCGGATCTGCTGGGTGGCACGCGATTCGGAGGTCGGCGACCGCGTGGCGGAGGAGCTCGCGGCGTGGCTCGGCGATCCGGCGGGAGTCGCGGTCCTGGAGCCCCGAACAGCCCTCGCCTACGAGCGGAGCGAGCTCGTCGCCGATGAGACCGCCGCCCGCGTTGCGGCGCTCGCCGCCTGGCGGAGTGGCAAGGCCCGGATCCTCGTCGCGAGCGTGCAGGCGCTCATCCAGCACACGATCGCGCCCGCGGACATCCCGGAGCAGCCGCTGGAGCTCAAGGTTGGCGCGCGGGTTGCACAGGTCACGCTCCTGCGCGAGCTGCTGGCGCTCGGCTACGCGCCGGTGCTCGAGGTCGCCGGCCGGGGCGAGTTCGCGCGACGCGGCGGCATCGTCGATGTCTTCCCGCCGTCCGCGGAGCTGCCCGTTCGCATCGAATCCTTTGGGGACGAGATCGATTCGCTGCGGACGTTCGACCCGACAGACCAGCGCACCACCGCCAAGGTCGCGAGCGTCGTCCTGCTTCCGGCATCGGAGTTCCTCGTGCCGGAGGGCGGTCCCGAAAGCCTGCGCGCGCGCCTCGGCGCGATGTTGAAGCGGCTCCCCGAGCGCTTGGCCCAGGACCTGGAACGATTCGTGGGCGCGCACGAGCCCGGCGGCACCCGTGGCGAATCTCGCGCCGCAGCCGTCGGCGACGCGGCGGAGATCTGGGCGCCGCTCCTCGCGCCCGCAACCGCGCTGGACCACCTCGGCCCGGAGACCGTCTTCGTTCTCGACGAGCCGGGCGACCTCGGCGAGGCCGCCGAGTTCTTGTGGCGGCAGGCCGACGAGCGGCGCGCGGACCTGCTCGGCAGCAGCGAACTACCCAAGGACTGGCCGCCGACGCTCCTCGCGCCGCGGGACTGGAAGCGCCGTCTGCTCGGCGCCCGGACGGTCGAGCTGACATGGGAATCGGAGGCGGGCGATGCGATCGCCGGGGGCGGGAAGTCGTCGGGCGATTTGTTCGGGTGGCGCGAGCCACAGCTCCCGCCGGGTCGCGGCGCGCGAATCGCCGAGGCCGTGGAGCGATGGCGCGCCGAGGACGGACCCTCGACAAAGGGCACCACGAAGGCCGCCACGCCGCCGCGCATCGTCATCGCCTCGGACCAGGCACCTCGCCTCGCGGAGCTGCTCGAGGAATCGGGGATTCCGGCCGGAGTCACGAATGCCGTCCCCGAGCCACCGACCCCGGGAACCGTGACCGTCGTCGATCGAAGCCTCAACGGCGGCTTCACGGGTGGCCCGGATGGGCTCATCTTCGTCACGGACCGCGAGCTGTTCGGGAGCGTCCGCGTCCGCCGGCCTAAGGCGATGCGCCGGGTCGTGCCCCGCGACATCCTGGAGCGGCTGAGCGCCGGTGATCTCGTCGTCCACATCGATCACGGCATCGCCCGGTACGAGCGGATGCTGCGCCGGAGCAGCGGCACCGGCGACGAGCGCGACTTCCTGGAGCTCGCATTCCAGGGGCAGGACCGGATCTTCGTGCCCGTGGAGCAGATCGGGCGGATCTCGCGCTA
>JBDSZH010000021.1:0-8923 GCA_039925225.1 Candidatus Limnocylindrales bacterium
GTGTCGGCGGCGCCACCGACCCGTTCCCGCCGCTCGAGGACGAGCGTGTTCAGGCCAGCCTTCGCGAGGTACGCCGCGGTCACCAGCGAGTTGTGGCCGGCGCCGATCACGACGACGTCCCAGCGCACCGCAGACCGAAGCTCGCTCACGGTCGCTTCCTCTTGGAGCGCAGCAGCTCCATCGCGGCAATCCGGCCGTTCGCGCCCATGATCCCGCCGCCCGGATGGGTGGACGAGCCGCACAGCCACAGGTCCTTCACCGGGGTGCGGAAGCGGGCCCAGCCGGGGACTGGCCGGCTGAAGAACAGCTGCTCCAGCGAGAGCTCGCCCTGGAAGATGTTGCCCTCGGTCAGGCCGGTCGTCCGCTCGATGTCCAGCGGCGTCTGGACGTTCCTGAACAGGATCTTGGAGGGCAGATCCGGGGCGAACTCGGCGATCCGGTTGACGACCGCGTCGCCGAATGCCTCGCGCTGGTTGTCCCAGCCACCGAGCGACGGGTCCAGGTCGTACGGGGCGTACTGCACGAAGCAACTCATGATGTGCTTGCCGGGCGGGGCCATCGACGGGTCGACCAGGGTCGGGATGATGATGTCGATGTACGGCTTCGCGCTGAACCGGCCGTACTTGGCGTCGTCGTAGGCGTGCTCCATGGCGTCGATCGACGGCGAGATCGAGATCGCGCCGCGAAGGTGCTCGCCCTCGCCGGGCAGGGCCGTGAAGTTCGGCAGCGAGTCCAACGCCATGTTGACCTTGCCCGACGAGCCGCGGAACTTGAAGCGGCGGACCTCCGCCTCGAATTCGTCGTCGATGGCGCCGGGCTCCATCAGGTCGATGAACGTCCGACGCACGTCCACCGAGGACAGGACGGAGTCGGCGTCGAGCTCCTCGCCGGATTCGAGGACCACGCCCGTGGCCCGCCCGCCCCGGGTGCGGATCTTCGCAACCGGCGCTTCCGTGCGGATCTCCACGCCCTTGGCGCGCGCTGCGCTGGCGATTGCGTTGGAGATGCCGCCGGTGCCGCCCTTCGGGATGCCCCAGGCGCGGAAGGCGCCGTCGATCTCGCCCATGTAGTGGTGCAGCAGGACGTACGCCGTGCCGGGGCTCTTCACACCCTGGTACGTGCCGATGATCCCCGAGGCCGCCATCGTGGCCTTCAGCGGGTCCGTCTCGAACCATTGGCTGAGGAAGTCGTACGCGGACATCGTCATGAGCTGCACGAACACCGCCTGCTGGCGCTCGGTCAGCTTCTGGAAGCTCCGGAGCAGGCCCGTGAGCGGGAGCAGCGGGCGCGGGTCGATCGACGCCGGGTCCGGCGGGACGATCGCGAGGATCGGCTTGATGAACCGGGCCATGTCCACCATGAGCGGTCCGTATTCCTCGTACGCCTCGGCGTCCATCTTCGACCAGCGGCGGAGCTCGCGGACCGTGCGGCCGTGGTCGTTGACCCGCCACAGATAGTCGCCCGTCCCGATCGGGTTGCCGTTGCCGTCTTTCGGCGCGGGCCGGCCCATGCCCTGAGGAACCGGCGTGAACGTGCCGTCCAGCGGCAGGATGTCCAGCCCGTGATGGGGCAGGTCCAGCTCGCGAATGATCTCCGGCCGGAGCAGCGACACCACGTACGAGAAGACCGAGAACCGATAGCCCGGGAAGAGCTCCTCGGTCACCGCGGCGCCGCCCAGGATGTGCCGCTTCTCCAGCACGACCGTCTTCAAGCCGGCGCGCGCGAGATAGGCGGCACTAATCAGGCCGTTATGGCCGCCGCCGATCACGATCGCGTCGTAGCGCTGGGGCACGCGAACCTCCGCCTCCGGGTGCCGTGGAATGTCCGCGGACTCTAGCGGACGGCGACCGGCAATGCCGATCCCTACCGCTCGTCGGATCGCGCCAAGGTCCGTGTGTGCTAACATGTGTGTGCCTTTCGACACACGAGGATGCACATCGATGGCGCTGGTCCGAACCAACATCACCATCCCCGAAGAGACACTCGCCCTCGTTGACGCCGTCGCAGGGCCGCGCGGACGGAGCGCCTACATCGCCGACGTCGTGGCGAAGCAGGTTCGGCGCGACAACGCCCGCATGGTCTTCGAGAAGTACGCCGGCGCCCTGAAGGATTCCACGACGTGGGGCCGCACCGATGAGGAGGTGCTCGAGACCCTCCGGGCGCTGCGTGACGGGTCGGATCGCGACCGGCGAATCTGGGGGCCATACGAGGAGGAGTCGGGTGCGGTATCTGCTGGACACGACGGTAGTGATCGATCACGCACGCGGCAGGCCAAACGCCGTCAAGCTCGTGCGGAGCCTGTTCAGCGAGCCAAATGACCTGTATGTCTGTGATGCGGTCGTCACGGAGTCGCTTTCGAAGGGACCGGATGACGAGATTGCCCTCATCGATGCCCTGCTGAAGCCGCTCGAATACGTCTCCACGAGTCCGGACGCCGCACGCTGGGCAGGTGCGTCACGCCGAGCCCTCGGGCGCACAAGCCCGCGCGAGCTGGCCGACGCCATCATCGCGGGGGTGGCCTGGTCGATCCAGGCGACCGTCGTGACTCGCAACCCCCGGGACTTCGAGATCCAGGGAGTGCCCGTCCTCGCCTACGAATAGGCGTCGAACCGCTAGTCTCCGGACATGAGCATCGGCAGCCCATTCCACGAGCGAACCGCGCCGCTCAACGTCAAGCAGCAGTGGCGCGAGTGGTCCGGCTACTGGGCCTCGGCCGCGTACGCCGACGCACACGACATCGAGTACAACGCGATCCGCGAGGCGACCGCGCTCATCGACGTGAGCCCGCTTTACAAGTACCGCGTCATCGGTAGGGACGCGCTGGCGCTGGTTGATCGCGTGATCACCCGGGACGCCTCGAGGATGGCCGTTGGGCAGGTCTATTACACGCCGTGGTGCGACGAGCACGGCATGGTCATCGACGACGGCACCGTCCACCGCGTCGCCCAGGACGAGTTCTTCTGGACCGCCGCCGACCCGCAGTACCGCTGGCTCACGCTGAACGCGCGCGGCCTCGAGGTCGCGATCGAGGACGTCACCGAGTCCGTGGCCGCCGTCGCGCTCCAGGGCCCGTTCGCGCGTGCCGTCCTCGAGGAGGCGACGGAGCAGCCGTTCGACGACGTGCGCTACTTCCGACGGCGCGGCGCCAAGCTGCTGGGCGGCGGGCGCGGCCGCAGCAAGGCCGGCATCGAGGTCGGGGTTTCTCGGACGGGCTACACGGGCGATCTTGGCTACGAGGTCTGGATCCCGGTGGAGCGCGCGGCCGATGCGTGGGATTCGCTCATGAGCGCGGGACGCGCGTACGGCATCCGCCCCGCGGGCATGCTCGCGCTCGACGTCGTGCGCCTGGAGGCGGGCCTCGTCCTGCTCGAGGTGGACTACACGTCGGCGCGCCACGCGCTAAACCCGGAGCAGAACTACTCCCCGTTCGAGATCGGCATGGGCAAGCTCGTCGCCCTCGACAAGTCCTCGGATTTTGTCGGCCGCCTGGCACTCCAGCGGGAGCAGGCACGGGGCGGACCAGCCCGGCGCCTAGTCGGCGTGCAGCTCGACTGGAACGATATCGAGCGGTCCTTCTCCGCCCGCGGCCTGCCGCCGGCAATCTCCGCGTCCATCGACCGATCGGTGGTGCCGGTCTTCGCGCCGCGCGGCGAGCGACAGGTCGGCAAGCTCACCAGCCACGGCTGGAGTCCGATCCTGAAGCAGGCCATCGGGCTCGCGTCGGTCTCGCCCGCCTACGAGGCGGTGGGGTCCAGGCTCGCGGTCGAGTGGACCGTCGAGGGCCACCGCGGCCGGGTGAACGCGACCGTCGTTCCGATGCCTTTCCTGGACCTGCCCCGCAAGCGCGCCTGAGGCAGTCGGCCGATGGCCAACCGGATGTTCGTCGCCTCGATCCTGTCAATCGTCTTCGCCGTCGGCGCTGGTTTGAGCCTCGCGGTCCTCGACAGCCAACCGGGCTATGACGCGACGGGGGTCACGGCGGTCGGACTCGCGATCGCGGCGCTGATCGCGGTCCTCATCGAAGGCTCGGCACGCATCGTTCGAGTCGCTTCGCTGGCGGTCCTCGTCGGCATCTGGATTCCGATCCTCGAGATCGCCGCGCCCGGCGCCTACAGCTCGCTTCTCTCGTTCGTCTTCAGCGCGGTCGGCGCGTTCATCGGCTGGGTGATCGCCCGTGGCCTCGCGCGCCCTGACCATGGGACCGCCCCGTAGCCGATCAGGGCTTCCTCGTCCACGGCGCTGTGACCAGGACGCCGCTCCGATCACCACAGCTGTCGCTGACGAGAGTGATGCGAACCGAGTCGCCGCTCAACGCGACGGTGTAAATCCCGTCCGTCACCGTGGCCTGGTCGGTGAAGCCGGAATCGGCCTCGAGCACGTCCTCGCGGTCCTCGCTTACCTCCGCGCCCGCCCGTGATACGTGGCTCGGTGGCTGGCTGCCGCTAGCGTCGCCTCGGCGCGCTCGTTGCACACCTGCCACCGTGCCGCCTCTCAAGCTCCGCCGAAGTTCACCTCAAGATCATTTCTGCACGTTCAGGGCGGCTTCGCCCTCCGGTGCCCGCCGCCGCGTCGCGATCTGCCCAATGCTTGAGCGTGCGTCGGTAGTCGCAGATCGTGATTTCGCTCCCATTCAGCCTGGAGTGGCGCGGTTGGCGTGCCGAAAAGGGGCGAAGGGTGCCGAAAGTCCCCACTTTGATCGCCGCGTGATCACGCCAGGTGACTCCGGGGTCGGAGCGGGCGCACCCGCCCAAGGTCACCTCCGCCATAGACAGAATTCGGTGTCCGGGAAAGCGGGTCAACCTCAACGATAGGCAGGTGCCGTGAACGTCGCACCCGCCGCTTTGGGACCATCGGCGTGCCAACCGAGCACGTTGATTTCCGCATACTGTCGCGCGATGCACGCCCCCCGCCGAATCGCTCCGCGTCGGACGGCGCTGCTCCTCGCGGTGCTCGCGGCGATCGGGGTGGTGGTGCCCGCGATCATCCTCGCTGCGACGGTCGGCCAGCTCCAGACCAAGGCGACCACCGCGCCGTACAACATGACCTGCACGCCGTCCGCGGTGGACGTTCTGTGCAACGCGCCGGCGAGTCGCTTGCATCCGCTGTGGAAAGCGAAGATCACGCCAGCCTCGGGCCAGGAGGACACGCTCGGCACCTCGGCGAGCACCGGCCAGCTGCCCCTCGACGCGACCAGCCGCGCCTGGATGATCGACATGCACACGCTGGCTTGCGGCAACCAGAAAGGCGTCGACGCGTTCGTGAATGCGGTCGCAGACCTGACCAAGTCCGCGAATCTCGGGCCCGCGAACATCGGCAATTGCACGTTCACGGGGCAACTGGTCGCGCCGGGCACAACGGTGCCCGTCTACGTCGTGAACTCGGTCTTCGTGCCGCCACCGCCGACGCCGACGGCCGGGCCGACCGCGAGCCCTGCCCCGACGGCCAAGCCGACCCCGATGCCGACCCCGATGCCGACCCCGAAGCCAACGCCGAAGCCGACTGCCGCACCCACCCTGGCGCCCACCGCCTCCTCCGCGTCTACGGCCTCCGCCACGCCGGCTCCGTCCGTGGCGCCGTCAGCGTCGCCGTCGGTCGCACCAAGCGATACCCCATCGGCGGCGCCGACCGCGACGCCCTCGGCGACTCCCGCCTCGACCCCGGTGAACGGAGTCGAGCAGACGCCAGCGCCGCCTCCAAGCGCTCCGCCCGGCGCCAGTTCGCCCACCCCAGGACCAACTGCCCCCACGTTCGATCAATCGGTGCTCGGGGTGACCGACGTGAACGAGGATCCCGCCGCCATCGGCGGGAGCCTGCTGCTCGCGCTCCTGATGCTGCTGATCATCGGCTTCGCCGGCGAGCTGTTCAACAACACCGTGGAGAACAACTACACCGAGATCTCCGGCTGGTTCAAGAAGGGTCCACTGGGCTCGCTCCGCCGCATGGGCGGCAAGCTCGGCGGTCAGGCGCGCATCGGGCTATTGCTGTTCCTCGGGCTGACCGCGCTGGTGAGCTCGTTCGTCGATCCGAACTTTGGCCCTGACCTGCGCTCGCTCGGCGAATTCCTCGGGTTCCTCGTCGGGCTCATCGTGGTGCTCGCGACCTTCAAGTTGCCGCAGATGCTCGCCCACCGGCGCACGACCGGCGAGCTGGGCAAGCTGCGGCCACTGCCGTGGGCGCTCATCATCGCCGCGCTCTTCGTGCTGATCTCGCGAATCGGCAACCTCCAGCCGGGCTACCTGTACGGGATCGTGCTCGGCGCGATCTTCGTGAAGGACGTGTCCGATAAGGAAGAGGGCCGCGAGACCTTCTACGGGTCGCTCTGGACGCTCGCCGCCGCGTTCCTCGCATGGCTCGCGCTCAACTGGGCGCGCGGCCTCGGCTACGACCCGAACGGCTTCGGGATCACCCTGCTTTCGACCGCCTTCGCCGCGATCCTCGTCGCCGGCCTCGAGGCGACCGCATTCGGCCTCATGCCGCTGCGGTTCATGCCCGGCCACACCGTCTACAAGTGGAACCGGCTGGGCTGGGCGCTGCTCTTCGGCGTGAGCGTCTTCGGCTTCATTCACCTTCTGATCGGCCCCACGTCGGGCTACGTGTCAGAGCTGAGCCCGGGGGCGTTCATCGCGGCGCTCGGGGTCTTCGCCGTCTTTGGCGCCCTGTCGATCCTGACCTGGGGCTATTTCCGGTTCCGGCCCCAGCCCACGACGGACATCCTCCAGCGCTGAGATGCAACGCGCGTCTTGCGGGCCTTCCTATGATCTGGTCGACAAGATCCACGAGCGAAGGAGTGCATCGATGCCGACGTATATGGACGAGCACGACATCCCGGGCGTCACGGCCGAGGCGGTCGCCGGAGCGCACGAAGCCGACGTCAAGGTCCAGGGCAAGTACGGGGTCGAGTACAAGGCGTACTGGGTTGACGAGGAAAAGGGCAAGGTGTTCTGCCTCGTGGACGCGCCGGACCGCGAAACCGCGACGCGCGTCCATCGCGAGGCGCACGGTCTGGAGGCGCACACGTTGCACGAGGTCACCCAGGGCGGGTAGGCCGGGTCTACCGCTCCTCAGCGAGGCTCGCGGATCTTCCAGTAGCTGTCCTTGAGCGCGACCTGTCCTTCCCGGAACGTCCAGAGATCGCAGCCGCGGACCTCGATGCGCTCGCCAGCGGTGGTCGTCCCCGAGAGCGTCCACTCGGATGCACCGCGATCCCCGTCGACGAAATGCTCATCCTGCTGGTAGCGCACGTCGGGGATACCAGAGAACCGGCCGGCGAACGCCTCGCGAATGGCCGCCTTGCCGGTGAACCTCGTGCCCCACGCGTCGGAGCCGCGCGGCGATTCGAAGACGGCGTCGTCGGTGAAGTGCGCCATGATCATGTCGAGATCGTGCGTATCGAAGCCCATCGCGATCGCGCGGAGCGCCTCGAGCTTCCGGACGTAATCGGTATCTGACGTATCCAGGGGCATCATTCGGCCGCCCAGGCGTCGACCTCGACCTTGAACTCTGGCCGGGCGAGCGCCGCCACGAAGACCAGCGTGCTGCACGAGATGTGCGAGCCGAGGTGCTTGTCGAGGGGCGCCAGGATGGCCTCGGGGTTGCGAGCGGTGTTCATGGCGCTGCCTCCTGCTGGGACTCGTGCCACGCGGACCAAATCGCCCACTCCTCGGAGAGCCTGGCTGCCTCGTCGAAGCGCGAGATGTTCATGCCGTGGCTGATGACGGAAGGGCCGTCCGGGTCGGCTCTCCTGGCCTCGAGACGGGTCACGAGCCGATCTCCGGAATCGAACTGCTCGACGACGAGAAACGCGACGTCGGGAAACGCCGCCCGATACCGCGCGATGGATCCCGGATAGGCAGCCCCGTCGCGCTCCCCACCTACGACGCCGAGCATGTGCCCGGCGTACATCGGAGCAAGGAGCCGAAGCAGGCCAGCCGTGCTCGCACCGTTCCACATCGCGAGCACCGCCGCCATCGTGGATCGATTGGCGGCCGTCATGCCGGTTGCCCGAGCGCGGCTTCGAGCTTCTCCATCGCCTCGGGCAGATCCGTGCGGCCAAGTCCGATTCGGAAGTGAGAATCGCCACTTCCGAACGTGGTCGATGGCAGGAGCAGTACGCCCGTTCCCTCGACCAGGCGCGCGGCGAAGGCATCCGCGGAGGCGCCGGCGGGTCCATCCGAGACGAGGCGCGGGAAACCCGTTGAGCCGCCGCGAGGCCGAACCCAGCTGAACGCGTCGGCACGGCGCGAAAAGAGGTCGTCGAGGACCCCGAGATTCTTCGCGACGATCGAGCGGCTGCGTGCCAGCACTCGCTCCCGTGCCCGCAGGCCGATCAGCGCGAGCACCTCCGAGGGCGCGGACGAGCAGATGGTCGTGTAGTCCTTCATTCGGGCACATCGATCGAGAACTGCGCGGTCGCGTGTCGCCAGCCAGCCGATTCGCAGCCCGGCCATCGCGAACGACTTCGACATGACGCCGATCGACACGGCACGCTCATCGAGATCCGCGCCGGCGGGCAGCGTCGCGGCGCCATCGTGCTCGAGGAAGCGGTAGACCTCGTCCGCGACCAGGCGGATCCCGGCGGCGGCGCACTCGGCGGCGAGACGCCGCCACTCCGCCTCGGTCGGCAACATGCCGGTCGGGTTGTGCGGCGCATTCACGACGACCATCCTCGTCTCCGGCCGGAACGAGCGAACGAGCCGATCCACATCGAGCGACCAGCCGTCCTCCTCGCGCAACGCGTGCAGGCTCACGGTCGCCCCGGAGGCGCGCGCGATCTCGTACAGCGACTGGTAGCCCGGCCACGTCACGATGACGTGGTTGCCCTCCTGGAGCGAGGTCGACAGGAGGCAGAAGATCGCCTCCTCCGCGCCGGCGAACACCAGGACGTCGTCCGCCTGGATCGATTCGTAAAGGGTCGCGATTTCCT
>JBDSZH010000022.1:0-3752 GCA_039925225.1 Candidatus Limnocylindrales bacterium
AGCCGTTACCCCACCAACGAGCTAATCGGACGCAGGCCCCTCCCGAAGCGCCTTGCGGCTTTACTGGTGCAATTGAACGCACCACCACATGCGGTATTAGCCACCCTTTCGGGCAGTTATTCCCCACTTCGGGGCAGGTCACCCACGCGTTACTCAGCCGTCCGCCACTAGCCAACAAAGCAAGCTTCGTTGGCCCGTTTGACTTGCATGTCTCATGCACGCCGCCAGCGTTGATCCTGAGCCAGGATCAAACTCTCCGAAAAGATGCACAGCCTTGCGGCTGCGACTTTGTCCGAGGGTTTGACCGCTCGCACATCCTTGTTTTCTGGATCTCTGCCACTCTTCAGTTGTCAAGGTGCGGCCCGCTCCGAAGCACCAAAAGGCGTCCGGCGCAGAAGGCGGAGTATGGGGCCTTATCGGCGGTCCGTCAAACGGGCCGCGAGGGCCGGCCGGGGCCCGTCCCAAGAGGCTCCGGGGTCTCGGCGGGGGCCGTCGGCTGCCGCTGAATGGGGCACCCAGAGCTCAGAAGATGCCCGACTCCAGGACCAGGATCGCGAGCGCGCCGGCGAGCCACGACTCCAGCGCGAGCTGCACTGAGCCCGGCGCGCCCAACGGGCCGGTGAGCACGGCATAGACGATCAGCCCGATCACGGTCGCGATCACGAGCTTGGCGACGCGCAGGCCGATCTCGACCAGGAGCTCCTGCATCTGGCTCTACTACCTTGCCCGCTCGCCGATCGCCCGGCGGCCCTGGAGGGCGCGGATGAGGGTGACCTCGTCGGCGTACTCGAGGTCGCCACCAACCGGGATCCCGCGCGCGATCCGCGTGACGCTACCGACCACGGCCGCGAGCCGCTCGTCGAGGTACATCGCGGTGGCCTCGCCCTCGAGCGTTGGGTTGGTGGCGAGGATCACCTCGACGAATGGTGTCCCCGCAGCCACGGCATCGTCCGTGCGCTTCAACAGTTCCGCGATGTGCAGCCGATCCGGCCCGACGCCGTCTATCGGCGAGATCGCGCCGTGGAGGACGTGATAAACGCCTCGGAACTCAGCGGTTCGCTCGAGCGCGAGGACATCGAGCGGCTCCTCGACCACGCACATCCGCGCCTGGTCGCGACCGGGGTCGCGGCAGATGGGGCAGAGCGGCGCATCGCTGATGTTGAAGCAACGCTCGCAGAACACGACCTCCTCGCGCACCGCGATCAGCGCCGACGCCAGGGCCCGAGCCTCGGCGTCCGGGGCTCGGAGGATGTGGTAGGTCAGACGTTGCGCCGTCTTGGGGCCGATGCCGGGCAGGCGATTGAACGCCTCGATCAGCTTCGCGACGGGCTCGATGAGCAGGGTGGCCACGCGGACTGGTCGGTCAGCGGCCGAGCAGGCCGCCGAGCCCGCCAAGCGATTGCATCGCGCCCATCTTCTGCTCTGCCAGCCGGCGGGATGCATCGAGGGCCTCGTTGATGGCGACCGCCACGAGGTCCTGGAGCATGTCGACGTCGTCCGGGTCGACCGCCGATGGGTCGATGAAAATTTCCAGCAGCTTCTGCTGGCCTGTCACGACCGCGCGGACGACACCGCCACCGGCCGAGCCCTCAACGCGAGCCTCGGCCAACTCGGCCTGGACGCGCTCCGACTCCTGTTGTAGCTGCAACGCCATGCGCTGCAGGTTGCCCATGCCCATTCGATCACTCCTCGTCAGGTTCGGATCAGTCTGCTGGATGAAGGTCCCGCCTGCACGACGTGGGTCAGCCGACCTCGGCGGGATTGGGTTCGTCTGCTTCGAAGATCCGGCGTGCCTCGGACATCACCCACGCGGCCTCCGCGTCCACTGGCAGATCCGGAACGACGTCGATGTTCGTCGCGACGCAGCGCACCGCCACCGAGCGACCGAGCACGGCGGAGACGTTCTCCTCGAGCACCGTCCGACGGCGCTCCGCGACCTGGCGGAGGAACGCCTTGTCCTCGGGAAACCCGAGGGTGACGATGCCGTCCTCGACGCTGATCGGGCGGCAGGCGATGATCAGTGGCTTGGTCGGCGGGTGCTGGCTGATGCGCGCGACGATCTCCGGCCAGCGATCCCGCAATACGGCCAGGTCGCCTGTTGCCGCTGGTGCGGCGACGGAGGCGGTGGGACCGGGTGCCGAGTCGGCATCGGCCTTCGGGGCGGCGCCGACCCTTGCGTCGGCGCCGGGCTGCTTTGCGGAAGGCGGCTCGACCGCGGGCTGCTCGACGGCCGTCGGCTTGACGGCGGCAATGCTGGGCACGGCGGCCAGCGGCTCCACAGCATGCGGCTCGGCGGCAGAGCCGGCTTGCGGCTTCGCCGCGGTCGGGGGCGGGCTGGGCTCGTGGGGCATCAGCGCCGGCGGAGGTGCGGGCCTGTTCGCGGGCGCGGACGCCGGCCTCGCCGCGGGCGCCAGCGCCGCAGGAGCAGCGCCGGTCACCTCGGACGCGACCGGACGGCTCAGGCGCGAAGCGACCGCCGGGTCGGGGAAGAGCGCGAGCTCCAGCTGGAGGCGAAGACCACCGACGCCGGCCCGGCTCGGGTCGATCGACGCGAGTCGCCGCGCCCCAGCCGCGAGCTCGGCAATGGCGTGGTTCGTTGGCCCAGCGCCGGCGGCGCCGGGGGCCGGTGGAGTCCCGATGATCGCCGCCCGGAGCGACTCGATGACCTGGTCCAGGAAACCCCGAAGGTCGCGGCCGCGCTCCTCGAGCCCGTCGAGGAGGCGCATGCCACTTCGGGCATCGGACGCCACGAGCGCGTCGACGAAGCCGACGACCGTCTCCGTGTCGGCAAGACCGAGGAGATCGCGGACGCGGGCCTCATCGAGCCCGTCGGCAGACGACGACAGCAGCTGGTCCAGCATCGACTCGGCGTCGCGCATACCCCCCGCGGCGAGTCGCGCGATCAGGTGGAGCGCCTCGGGCGTGGCTGTTCGGCCGTCGGCCTCGAGGATTCGCCGGAGTTTGCCCTCGATCTCGTCGGTCGTCAGCCGTCGCACGTCGAAGCGCTGGAGGCGCGACAGGATCGCGGGCGGGAATTCCTGGGGGTGGGTGGAGGCGAACATGAAGACGACGAAATCCGGCGGCTCCTCGAGGGATTTCAGGAGCGCGTTCCAGGCGTCCTTCGTGATCTGGTGCGCCTCGTCGAGGATGTACACCTTGCGGCGCAGGTCGGTGGGGGCATAGTTGATGCGCTCGCGCAGGTCGCGGATGGCGTCGATGCCGCGGTTCGACGCGGCGTCGATCTCGAGCATATCCATCGCGCGGCCCTCCCGGATCGCGACGCACGATGGGCAGGCGTCGCACGGATCGCCGTCGCGGAGGTCCGTGCAGTTGATCGCCTTCGCGAGGATCCGGGCGAGCGAGGTCTTGCCGGTCCCGCGCGGGCCGACGAAGAGGATCGCGTGCGCGACCCGCTCCGTTCGAACCGCATTGCGGAGGGTCTCGACGACGGCCTCCTGCCCGACCACCTGGGCAAAGGTCTGGGCACGCCAGCGCCGGTAGATGGCCTGGTGGGCGGGTGCCTGGATCTGGAGATCTGTCACGCGACTCCGTGTGCTCCGTGTGCTCAGTGCCTCGCCAGGTGGCTCAAGTGCCGTGCACCTCCCGTCGACCGACTGACGCCCGTGCCCACCGCAGAAGGCGACTCAGATCAGGCCGTTCCGCGGCACCCGACGAGCTTCGCTGAGTGCTGCTTCCTTCCGGACCTGACACGGTTCGCGATTCGCCGCTGCGCGGGACCCGATCCTCAACAC
>JBDSZH010000023.1:0-12265 GCA_039925225.1 Candidatus Limnocylindrales bacterium
TGGCGCGTGCGAAAGGGGTGTGCTCTACCGGCACGAAATAGGGATGCGCCCCGTCCGCCCGACTCGCGGCAAGCTCCAGCATCCGCGGCCCCAGCGCGGCGAGGACAAGCGGCACGGGCTCGGTGCCGTCCGGACCGGCGTACGACGAGGCGGCCATCGCATCCAAGTAGGCGCTCATGGTCTCGACGGGCTTGCCGTAGTTCCCGCCGCGCATCGCCACCGACGGAGCGTGGCTGACGCCGATCCCGAGCACGAAGCGGCCCGTGTACGCCTCGGCGATGGCTCGCGCGCCGTTGGCCATGGCCATGGGATCGCGCGCGTAGATGCTCGCGATGCCCGGCGCCACGATCGCCCGCTCCGTGGCAGCGAGCAAGATGGAGGCATGGGCGAAAACTTCCTTGCTGCCGAGGCTTTCCGGCATCCACACGGCGCGGAAGCCGAGGCGCTCGTACTCGCGCATCGCGGCACCCTCGTCTGACGCCGTCAGCCGCTGGAGCGCGAAGTTCCAGATGCCGACCCGCCCGAGTCGCACCGCGAGGGCGCGTCCGCCGATTCCGCCGATCCCTGCCATGCCGCAACGGTATCGCAGCTCAGGCGAGCGGGAGATGCACGCTCAGTAGATAGCCGCCGTTCGGGCTGCGGCCCAGCTTCAGGCCGAGGCCGAGCAGCTCGGTGGACGTTCCCTCGTCCAGCGCCAGCGAGGGCACGTTGCCGAGCACCCAGGTCGCGAGCGTCGAGCTCGCGCCCTTCTGGGCGGCAACGGCCGCGGCCTTCGCGAGCACAGCCGCGACCGCGTCGCGCGCCTCGGGCGTGTCAGCGCCCACGATGTCGGCCTTCGCGTGAACTTCCACGACCTGCCCGCTCGCCGATTCGCCGACGATCACCGCTGCGTCCAGTGGGCCGGAGTCGGCGGGGGCCACGCACACGACGGATTCGCGCACCACGGCGTCGGGACCCGGCTCGATCGTGCTCAGAGGCAGGCCGTCGCTGCACGTGTACCGGAGCTTGACCAGGTCTGCCCGGATCTCGGCGGTGGTCCGCAGGCCCGATGGCGGGGTTGGGCTCGGGGCGCCGGTTGGGCTCGGGGCGGCGGTTGGACTCGGCGAGGTGGTCGGCGACGCAGCGGGGCCGGATGGCGATCCCGGCGCGAGCACCACCGCCGTCGCGAGGAGGAGCACGGCGACCGCGCCCGCGAGCGAGGTGAACCCAGACAGGGCCCGCCGGGCACGCACGGTGCCATTCCCGGCACGGAGGCCCAGCGCCGCGCCGACCGAGGGGTCGAGCACGCCGCGCGGCAGCTCCTCGCTGATGAGGGTGCGCGTGGCGCGCCGAAGTTCCTCGTCGAAACGGAGCTCGTCGCGGTCCCGGCGATCCAGTCGGTCGAACGGATCGGTCATGCCTCCGCCTCCCGCCATTGCTGGAGCAGTCGCGCGCGCGTCCGCGAAGAGATCTGCCGGGCGTTGGCGTGGCTGATCCCGACCAGCTCAGCGACCTCCGCGAGCGTGTAGCCGTAGCCGTGCTGGAGCACCACGACCGCCCGGTCGCGCGGCGGCAGGTTCTCCACGAGCTCGTGCAGTTCCACGCGGCCGCTCGCCGCCGGGGTGCTCCGCGCGAACGGCACCACCGCCAGCAGCTCCTGGAGGCGCCGGCCACGACGCCTGATCCGAAAGCTTCGATGGACGCAGATCCGCGCCAGCCACGCCTCCAGCGCGGATGGATCGCGCAGCTGTCCGAGCCGCGCCCGCGCGGTCAGGTACGTGTCCTGTACGACGTCCTCCGCCGCGTCGTGTCCAACCAGCGAGGCCGCTATCCGGACCAGTCGCGGGCGTGCCGAAGCGAACGCCGAATCAAGATCGACGTCCTCGCGGCCCGAGATCGGTCGCAGCGCCGGTTCGATCGCCTCCACCCACCACACCTGACGCCGCATAGAGACGCGGACCGCCGGGACTGTGACAGATCACTGCGCGGCTCACGCGGGGCCTGCTCGAGGCCCGCTCGAGGTTCCGCCCGCCGGCCTGCTCCCCCGCCGGGCGGTATGCTGCCCGGCGTGCCCGAATCCGAACCCCTCTGGCAGCGCCGATTCCGCGCCCCCATCGTCGGTTTTCCGACCTGGTCCACGCATGCGCCCGACCGGCTCGTCTACACCTCGTCTGAGAGCGGCGTGTACCAGCTGCACTCCTGGGACCGTGCCACCGGCGAGCATCGGCAGATCACCAACGAACCCGTCGGGCTGATCTCCGGCGAGGTCACGCCGGACGGCGAGTGGGTGGTCTGGCACCGCGACCTGACCGGCGACGAATCCGGGATGTGGGTTGCCGCTCCGTTCACCGGCGGGGACGCAGAGCCGCTGCTGGAGGGCCTGCCGGCCGGCTGGAACGACGGCCTCGTGATCGGTCGCGGGCGGACCTTCGCCGGGGTGAGCGACCACGAGAAGTTCGCGGTCTACGGCGCCGAGGCGAACGGCGACGTGCGCATGATCATGAGCAGCCCGGAGTCGGTGGAGCTCGGCGGCTCCGGCGCGCTGATGGCCGGTCCGGACCAGGGCGCACTGTCCGCGGACGAGACGCTGCTGTGCATCGAGCATTCCGAGCACGGCGACCAGATCCACCCCTCGCTCCGGATCCTGGACGCGCACACCGGCGGGGTGGTCGCGGATCTGCGCGACGAGGGCCGGGCCTTGTGCGCCTTCGCCTGGTCGCCGATACCGGGCGACAACCGGCTCGCGATCGGACACGAGCGACGGGGCGAGCGCGCGCCGGCGATCTGGAACATCGAAACGGGCGACGTCGCGGATCTCGCGATCCCCTGGGATCGCCTGACCGAGGTCGCCGACTGGTGGCCGGACGCGTCGGCGCTGCTCCTGATCGAACTCAGGGACGGTCGCCATTTTCTGCATCGATACGACCTCCCGACGAAGGACGTGACTCCGCTGCCGATCGAGGTCGGCAGCCTTACTGGCGCCCGTGTCCGACCCGACGATTCGGTCTGGTACCGCCTCCAGCGCGGAGAGCATCCCGGCGTCATCTTCGAGCTCGGCAGGAACGAGCCGATCCTCGCGCCGCCGCGACCCGCACCGCCCGGCCGGCCCTATATCCCGTGGACCTACCCAAACCCGAACGGCGACCGCGTCCAGGGCTGGATCGTGGAGCCGGATGGCGGCGCCAAGCCCTGGCCCACCCTGCTGCTGATCCACGGCGGGCCTACCGCGGTGGACCTGGACTCGTGGTCGCCGCTCGTCCAGGCGATCGTGGACATGGGCTTCTGCGTTGCGATGCTCAACTACCGCGGGTCGATCGGCTTCGGCGCGGCGTGGCGCGATGCGCTGATCGGCAACATCGGCTGGCCGGAGGTCGAGGACCTCGTGGCGGGCCATGACGATCTCATCGCGAAGGGCATCGCCGACCCGGCCCGCACCGCCATCGCCGGCTGGTCGTGGGGCGGCTACCTCACCCTGCTGACCCAGGGCATGCATCCCGGGCGGTTCATCACTGGCGTTGCAGGTGTGCCCGTCGCCGATTACGTGTCCGCCTACGCCGACGAATCGCCGCTGCTCCAGGCATATGACCGCGCGCTGCTCGGTGGTGAGCCGAAGGACGTGCCCCAGCTCATGCTGGAGCGCTCCCCGATCGAGTACGTGGACAGCGTGACGTCACCGCTGTTGATCACTGCGGGCGAGAACGACAGCCGCTGCCCGCTGCCGCAGATCCTCAACTACGTGGAGCGGCTGAAGGCGCGGAACCACCCGCACGAGCTGTACCTGTTCGCGACGGGCCACTCGTCGTTCGACATCGATGAGCGCATCCGCCAACTGGGCGTGGTGCTCGACTTCCTGTCGCGGACCGTGCCGGGCGTCGAGCCGCTCGCCGGCGCCGCGGAGTTCGCGCCCTCCAATGCGCTGACTCCAGTGGGCGCTCAGGAGCCCGACGGAACCAGCGTGCTCCGGAGCGGGATGCCATCAGAGAAGTAGATCCCGGTCGCGCCGGACGCGACGAGATCGAATGTCTCACCGCCTGAATACGGCATCGATTCCAGACCTGCGACGCGGCTGCCATCGACCAGGTCGCCGAGTGCGAGTGTCCCGAGGGTTCGCCCGTTCGCGAGTGGGTGGCCTGGTGACGCCGTAACGGATCGCCCGTCGGCGAGGGTCAACCTGATCACGTGGTGGTTCGCCGGCGCGGCCGTGGATCCCAGGGCGATCACGATGCCCGCGACGCGGCGGCCGGTCGCATCCAGTGTCCAAATCGGGTCGCCGAGGCGCAGGTCCTGGACGGCGATCCGTCCCGCTTGCGTGTGGATCAAGGTTCCGCGGGCGAGGCAGATCGGGCAAACGGGCTCGCCCGCGGCGGCCTGCTGCTCGATGACCATCGAGCCGTCGGCGTTGACGATGCCCATGGTCCGGAGGCCCTGCACGCCCTGATCGGGCGGCGCGGCGAGATAGTCGAAGCGGTACCGGCCAGCACCGACCGAATCGAACGGGATCGACAGCGCCACCTTCCAGACGTGATAGATCGCCAGCTTCTGGGCGTCCGTAACGGCGCCGCCGACGTTGACGCCGAGCTTCGCCGCGATTGTGTTGTAGATCACGCCCTCGTCGACCATCTCGTCGAAGCGTTCGATCGCGCGCTCCTGCTCGCTGCCGTGAGAGACCGGGTACTCGTCGGGGTCGCAGTACCACCGCTCCCCGAACCGCTCGATCACGAGGAGACGCAGCTCGCCGGGGTTCAAGATCCGGCCGCCAGTCGGCCCCGGGAGGATGGTGGTGCCGGGGGTCGGGTTCGGTGTTGGCGCGCCGCCGGTCGAACAGGCCGCCAGCACCAGAACCAGGAGGGCGGGGATCGGCCAGACGGCCGGCACCAGACGTCGATTCGTGTGCATAGGCCCGGGGACGCCTGCCCTGGGCCCGTGGTTCCCGATCGTGCTCACGGGAATGCGCTAGTCGATCGTGAAGTGATCCGGGTCCTGGTAGCGGCCGGTGCGCTCCTTCTCGATCTGCATCAAGACGTCGTTGAGGAGCGTCGACGCGCCGAAGCGGAACCGCTCCGGGGTCATCCAGCGCGGCCCGAGCGTCTCGTACAGGACGACGAGGTACTGCACGGCCTCCTTGGCCGTCTTGATCCCGCCGGCGGGCTTCATGCCCACGGCCCGCCCGGTTGCCTTTTCGAAGTCGCGGATCGCCTCGAGCATCACGAGCGTGACGGGCAGCGTCGCGGCGGGCTGGATCTTGCCGGTGGAGGTCTTGATGAAGTCGGCGCCAGCGGCCATTGCGAGGATGCTGGCGCGGCGAACCTGGTCGAACGTGCCCAGCTCGCCCGTTTCGAGGATCACCTTGAGGTGCGCGTCGGCGCAGGCATCCTTGATCTCGACGACCTCGTCGAACACGGTGGCGTAGTCGCCAGACAGGAACGCCCCGCGGTCGATGACCATGTCGACCTCGTCCGCCCCGGCCGCAACGGCCTCGCGAACCTCCGCGACCTTGATCGACCGAAAAGTCTGCCCGGACGGGAAACCCGTCGCGACGCTCGCGACCCTGACAGTCGACCCCCGCAGGGCCTCCTTCGCGTCCGCAATCAGTGACGGGTACAGGCAGATCGCGGCGACGGACGGGATCGTGGGGTCGCCCGGCTGCGGGTGCATCGCCTTCGCGCACAGCGCCCGGACCTTGCCGGGGGTGTCGCGACCCTCCAGGGTCGTGAGATCCATCATCCGGATCGCGAGGTCGAGCGCCCAGAGCTTCGACGCCTTCTTGATCGAGCGGCGCTTCAGGGTCTCGACACGAAGCTCGATCCCGACCTGGTCGACCGCCGTCTGGCGCCCCAGCACGCTCCCGAGCGGCCCGGGTCTGCCACCCGCCCACGCGCGCACGAGCTCGCTGGCGCGTTCATGGGACAGGGTGTCGGGCTGGCGGACGGCCATGGGAGTGGCAGGATACACCGCGTGAACGGCTCCTCCGACCAGCTCTCCTTGCGGCTTGACCCACCGCTGCCGAAGCTGCCGTCCGGGCTCCGGCCGATGCTCGCGCGACCACTGCCGGCGCCGTTCGACTCGTCGGCGCACTTGTTCGAGCCGGTCTGGGGCGGGGCGCGGGCGCTGGCGTTGATCGGGCCGGCGAGCGAGCCGGGCACGGGCGACGTGATGCTCGTCGCTGAGGATGGCACGCAAGGCCCGGCACCCGTGGACCTCGCCGGGCTGGCCGCGCGCGTGCAAGCTCGATCCGCGGTGCTGGATGGCGAGATTGTCGTGGTGGACGACGCCGGCCGCCTGGATCACGAGGAGCTCGCGACCCGCTTCGCCGGCGAGGCGGGTCGCCCGCTTTCCTACCTCGCGTTCGACCTGTTGGACCTCGACGGGCGGTCGCTTCTGAACCTCCCGCTCGAGAAGCGACGGGTGCTCCTGCGGCAGGTCCTGCGGCCGGGCGACGAGGTGGTCGCCGTGCCGTCGATCGCGGCGGAGGGGATGGCGCTCTTCGAGGCCGTGACCGGCCAGGGCCTGTTCGGAATCAGGGCGCGGCAGCGAACGAGCCCGTACCTGCCCGGCGTACGGAGCCGGCTCTGGCGGAGCGTTGCGGTCGTCGGCTCGGGCGCCGAGACGGGGCCTCGCGGTGTAGCAGCCCGCGCCGACGCCGCCGAGATGGCCGCCGCGACCGATATCACGGGCGCCCCCAGCGGCCGGGGCCAGCACGTGCTGGCGCTAATTCGGCGCCTGCCCCTCGAGTTCGACGAGGACGAAGGCTAGGTCGTCCGCGACACTACCCCGAAGAGTGCGGCGAAGATCGCGATATGACCTTTGCTGGCGCTTGGGCGGTGATTTGCTGGCGATCGCCACATGGACCTGACGTCGCGTACGGCCAACCCAGGCTGCGTTACGGCCAACTCTGGTGCACACGAGCGTGTGATGGCTCCAGCTAGACGGTCGACGGGGGCCGATCCATCCGGTGGGCGGCGCTTCGCGATGAAACGCCTGCTGATACCCGCGAAAAAGATCATGCGGCGACCACGGAGCCTCGAAATTGGCGGCCGTGGCGGCCGTGGCGGCCGTGGCGGCCGTGGCGGCCGTGGCGGCCGTGGCGGCCGTGGCGAGCGTCGGGCGCGGCCGGTGCATTCCCCATCGCCCGATTCCTATGCCAATCGCTGCATATCCGTGGACTGAGCCTCATGCCATGCCAGGCAGCTGCGAGCGTTATGCATCGATTGGCATGGATTCGGGCGGCCGGGAGACGACCCTCGCGCCTCGCGCCCGCCGGCGAGAGTGCCCCGGGCTAGACGGGCGGACGGACGATCGCGCCGATGATCTGGCGGGCGCCGGGGCGCTGGCCGTACAGCAGGACGCCTGCGGAATAGACGCGGACCGCGATGACCCCGACGATCGGGATCGTGGCGATCAGGAGCCCGAAGGAGAGCGCGAGTTCCCACGGCTCCACGCGACCCACGGTCAACCGGGTGAGCATCACGAAGGGGCTCCAGAACGGTATGTATGACGCCAGTCGGACGGTGTCGCTGATGCCGCCAGACAGTGCCATCACCGCCTGCAGGTAGCCGCCGATCGCCACGAGACTGAGGGGCAGGGCCAGCACCTGGAGGTCCTCCGCGCGGCTCACGAGCGAACCCGCGGCCGCGTAGATCAGCGCGTACAGGATGAAGCCGAGAATCCAGAACCCGCCGTACGCGGCGAGCAGGCTCGGGGTGAGGGCCGCGAGGGATACGTCCACGCCGCCGCCCTGCTCACCGAGGATCAGCGCCGCGATTTTGTCCTGGAGGAGCAGCGTCGCGAGCGCCGGCACGAGAATCGCCACGTACTGGACGAGCCCCGCCAGCCCGATGCCCACGACCTTCCCGACGATGAGCTCCGCAGGCGAGGCCGCACTGATCAGCAGCTCCATGACCCGGCTGGACTTCTCGGCGACGACGCCCGCTGCGACCCACATGCCGTAGATCACGAGGGTGATGAAGATCAGGATGACGAACACCACCCCGACGATTCGTCGGCCGGCGTACTCGCTCGCCGCGATCGGCTTCGCCGATGTCTGGCCACCGCCGCCGATCTGCGCGGACACGAATTCGGGCGTCAGGAACGGACCGGTGACACCGCTGCCGTTGATGCGGATCCAGTCGAAGATGCCGATTGCCAGCGTGCCCACCTGGATCAGCTGAATGCGGTCGGTGCCGATCCGCTCGCCGGTAAGCAGCTGGAACGTGATCTGGCCAGTGGCCTGGCGCGTGCCGATGAGGGCGCCGTCGTAGACACCGTCGGCCACGTTCTCGGGCGTCGCGTCGGAAACCGGGGCGGCGATGAACGCATACGGGTCCGCGCGTCCCTCGGTCGATGGCGGGTTTAGGATGCCATCAAGGATCTGGATCGCGGACGACGTCAGCTGTGCGTCGTCGCTGGCAACGGCGATCTTCGCGGTCGTGCCGCCGCGGTCAACGACCCGGATGAGGACGGGCGTGAGGGCCACGACGATCGCGAGCAGGGCGAGCATCGCCGTCGAGACGAAGAACAGCCGGCTGCGCACGCGCTCGCGGAACTCGCGACGCGCGACCAGCGAGGCGTTGGCGACGATGCCGCGCTTCGGCGGGCCCGTTGTCTCGGTGCTCACGCGACCGCCTCGGACCCGGCGTGTGACCGACCGATGCCCGACGAGGGAGTGCCGGCGCTCGCCTCCGTGCCGGGCTCGATGTCCGCAGGATGGCCGACGTGCTCGATGAATACCTGCTCCAGGGAGGGATCCGCGACCTCGAAGTGCGTCACTCGCGCGCCCGCGGCGAGCGCCGCGGCGAGCACGGACTCCGGCTCCACGTCCGCCTCGATCTCGATCTCCGCTCGCTCGATACCCGGTCGCAGGAGTCGCGCGCCACGCACGCCCGCGAGCCAGGCGAGCTTGTGGTCATCGCGGACGGACAGGAGGACCATGCGCCGCCCGGTAGAGCGCTTCACGTCGCGGAGCGCGCCGGCGACGACTGTGCGGCCGTGATCGACGATCGCCACGGATTCGCACATCGCCTCGACCGTCTCCATCTGGTGGGTCGACAGGATCACGGTCTTGCCGCGGTCGCGCAGCTCGAGGATCGCCTCTCGCAGCAGAACGATGTTCACGGGATCCAGGCCGGTGAACGGCTCATCCATCAGGAGCACCTGGGGGTCGTGCATGACGGCGGCCAGGAACTGAACCTTTTGCTGGTTGCCCTTGGACAGCTCCTCGGCGCGCCGATCTTCGAAGTCGGGGACGTGGAAGCGCTTAAGCCATGAGCGGGCTTCGCGAGTCGCGATATCGTGCGGAACCCCTTGAAGGCCGGCGAAGAACACTAGCTGCTGGAGCACCGTCATCTTCGGGTACAGGCCGCGTTCCTCGGGCAGGTAGCCCCACGTCTGTCGCGGCAGCGTTCGATGGTCCGCGCCGCGCCAGGTGATCGATCCGCCGTCCGCGCGCAGGACGCCGAGCGCGATTCGCATCGTCGTCGTCTTCCCGGCGCCGTTCGAGCCGAGGAATCCGAAGATGTGCTGCTCAGGTACGTCGAGCTCCAAACCGTCGAGCGCGATGACCGCGCCGAACCGCTTGAGGAGCCCGTGGATGACCAGTGACATGGTGCGCCGGAGCATAGCCCGGGACTCCTCCAGGTTCCGTTAGCCGATGGTCCCGGTTTCGGCACCGTTACCCCTCAGCCATGGCGGCGTGAAATCACGCAACGACTCCGCGCCCGGCAATCCCGCGCGCCGCCAGTGGGCTACCGTTGCCGGCATGGCAGCGAAGAAGGGCAGCTCCACGTCACTTCGCGAGCGACTCATCGTCAAGCCCGGTGAATCGGTTGACCTCGACCGGCGGGGGCCTGCCGAGACGTTTGATTACAAGAAGGACTCGGCGACCACCAAGATCGAGGCGGACGTCCAGCGGCTCGCCGCGCTCCAGGAGCGGCTCTGGGCGGAGCACAGGCACCGCGTGCTCATCGTGCTCCAGGGCATGGACGCGTCGGGCAAGGACGGCACGATCAAGCACGTCATGACCGGCTTCCACCCGCTCGGCGTCCGCGTCGTCGGGTTCGGCGTCCCGTCGGAGGTGGAGCTCGCCCACGACTACCTTTGGCGCGTGCACCACGTCGTTCCCGGGAGCGGCGAGATCGTGATCTTCAACCGCTCGCACTACGAGGACGTGCTGGTGGTTCGCGTCCACGACCTCGTTCCGAAAGAACGCTGGTCGCGCCGGTATGACCAGATCAACGCCTTCGAGGCGACGCTGGCCGCCGAGGGCACGACGATCCTGAAGTTCTTCCTGCACATCAGCCCGGACGAGCAGCTCCAGCGCTTCCGAGACCGCTACCACGACCCGACCAAGCGCTGGAAGTTCAAGATGGGCGACCTGGAGGAGCGCAAGCGCTGGGCCGACTACCGGCAGGCATACGCGGAGGCTCTTGAACGCTGCTCGACGGACGTCGCGCCGTGGTACGTGATCCCCGCCGACAAGAAGTGGTTCCGCGACCTCGCGATCGCGGACATCGTGGCCGAAACGCTCGAAGGCCTGGACCCGCAGTTCCCGGTTCGGGAGGACCTGCCCGCGAACCTGGTGATGCGCTGAGGGCCACGGCGTGTCGCGGAGCGGATTCCCGGAATCAGCGCAGAATCGACGCGTGACCTACTCCACGAGCGCACGCATCGATCGCCCCGATCCCGACGGCGAGCGAACGACCCCGACCCGTATCCACGCCGATCGAACCGCGGGCACCCTGGACATCGATTGGGCGGACGGGCACCGATCGAAGTTCGGCGCGCACGACCTGCGCTGGCTCTGCCCGTGCGCGTTCTGTCGCGGCGAGGCCGGCCTGCCGGGCTGGCTGGACGCCTCGCCGACCCTCACCGCGGAGCAGACCCGGCTCGTCGATGTCCACCTCGTCGGCTCGTACGCCCTCGCCCCGACCTGGGGTGACGGCCACCAGACCGGCTATTACCCGTTCGCGCTCCTGCGCGAGCGTTGTTCCTGCAAGGAGTGTTGGAACCGGCGCGCGCTCGCGACCGCGACCGCACCGTCCCCCATGGAGGATCGATCATGATCGTCTCGACCGCGCCATTCATCGCCGGCCACCGCACGGTCGAGACGAAAGGCCAGACCTTCGGGCTCGTCGTCCGCAGTCGGGGCTTCTCCGGCAACCTCATCGCCAGCCTCCGGTCGCTCGGCGGCGGCGAGATCCACGAGTACACCCAGCTCCTCGAGGACACCCGCCGCCAGGCGCTCGACCGTCTCGTGAAGAACGCGACCCTGATGGGTGCGAACGCCGTCATCTCGATGCGCTTCGACAGCAGCGGGCTTGCCGGGACGATGTCCGAGATCGTCGCCTACGGCACGGCCGTGGTCGTGGAGCCGGATGCGTCCGCATCGCCCGTGATCGAGTAGGTCGAGTCAAACGTGAGTGCGGTCATCCGTGGTCTGCTGATCGTTGCGGGCTTCATGCTGATGTTGGGCGGGCTTGGCATCATCGTGGGCGTCCCCGCGGTGGGCGCGTGGATCGGCCTCCAGGCGGTCGCGTTCGGTGCGTTCCTGATCGTCATCGTGCTGATCGAGCGACACCGATACCGCTCGGCCGCCGCCGAGGGCACGAACGGGCCGCCCGGTCCGGGTGGCGGCGAGCCTGCCGGCACCCAGGTTGAATCGCGCTTCCGGGTGACCTCCGAACGCTTCATCGACCCAACGACGGGCGTCCACATGCGCGTCCTCGTCGACCCGACGAACGGCGAGCGGCGGTACGTAGCCGAGCCTTGAGCGAGCCGCTCGAGATCGAGATCAAGTTCGCGGTTTCACGGCCGGACTTGGTACGGGCGATGATCGATGACCCCGACCCGGCGCACCTCGCCGGATTCGTGGCGGACGGCGAGGTCCACGTCGCGGTGATGACCGATCGCTACCTGGACACGGAAGTTGGGGGCGCCCTGTTCCGAAACGGGATGCGGGCACGGCTGCGGGTCGCCGCGTCCGGCGTCGTGCTCGCGGTCAAGCGGAAAGGCGTCGTTTCTGCGGGCGGCGTGACCACGCGCGTCGAGCTCCAGGGTCCCGCGACCGCGGCAATGGAGCCCGCGAGGTGGCCGGAATCGGACGCCAAGGCCGTGCTAATCGAAACAGTCGACGGGATGCCGCTTGTCGAGATCGCGGCCCTGCGCCAGGTTCGGCATACGCGGTTGCTCCGGCGCGGCGACGCGCTCGTCGAGGTCAGTCTCGACAGGATGACGGCGCTCGCCGGTGACCATGCATTGGCGCAGCGGGTTGAGCTCGAGGCGGAGCTGAAGG
>JBDSZH010000024.1:0-24594 GCA_039925225.1 Candidatus Limnocylindrales bacterium
GCTCCTGATCCCAAGCCAAGCACGCATCAGCGCCTCCTGGACGGCGTCCTCGGCCAGATGATCGGTTCCCAGGATGAAGCGCGCGGTCTTGTAGAGCTGCCCGATCGAACTAGTGTGACACGCCGCAATAGGCTTGATTCTTGAATCGGTCAGGCGTACTGTGTCCGGCATGGCAGCTCATCCCGCACCTCCGTTGGCTGTGAGCGAGTCCGAAGCTGAAACCCTCCGGGCGATGACCCGGGCGGGCACGACCGAGCAGCGCAGCGCGATGCGTGCCCGGGTCATTCTCCGGGCGGCCGAGGGTGCCGCCCACGTCCATATCGCCGAGGAGCTCGGTGTGTCGGTGCCGACCGTCCTGCTGTGGCGTCGGCGGTTCAAGGAGCAGGGCCTCGCCGGGCTCGCCGACGCGCACCATCCGGGACGGCCCCGGACGTACGGTCGGGCGGTCCGCGAGCAGATCCTCGCGACGACCCTGACCAAGCCCGAGGCGACGACCCACTGGAGTCGCGCCCGGCTCGCCAAGCAGGTCGGCGTCTCGGCGTCTACGGTCGGACGAGTGTGGGCCGAGGGCCACATCAAGCCGCACCGGACCGAGACGTTCAAGTACAGCCGCGATCCCGAGCTCGTGGCCAAGGTCACCGACGTCGTCGGGCTGTACCTCGCGCCGCCGGCGCGGGCGATCGTGCTCTCGGTCGACGAGAAGACCCAGATCCAGGCGCTCGACCGGACGCAGCCCATGCTCCCGCTCCGACCGGGCCAGGTCGAGCGCCACACCCACGACTACAAGCGCAACGGCACGCTCAGCCTGTTCGCCGCCCTTGAGGTCGCCACCGGGCAAGTGACGAACCAGGCGCGGGAGCGGCACACCGGCGACGACTTCCTCGCGTTCCTCCGGCTGTTGGCCCGGACGTATCGCACCGGCGAGGTCGAGGTCGTGCTCGACAACGTGTCCACCCACAAGACCCCCGACGTCACGGCCTGGCTGGCCCGTAACCCGCGCTTCACGTTCCACTTCACGCCGACCTCGGCGTCGTGGCTGAACCAGGTCGAGACGTGGTTCGGCATCCTGACCCGCCAGGCGCTCCGCCGCGGCAGCTTCGAGAACGTCCGGGTCCTGACCGCCGCGATCGAGCGCTTTACCCGCGATTGGAACGCCGGCGCGACGCCGTTCACCTGGGTCAAGACCGCCGACGAGATCCTCGCCAAGGCGATCCGCAAGACGCAAGCTGATTCCGGCGCGCGACACTAGCCGGTTACAGGCCTGAGTAGGCGTGCAGGCCCGTGAACCAGAGCGAGCCGGAGTACGTGACCAGGACCATCACGAACCCGACCACGAGCAGGAGCGCGGCGGGGCGGCCGGACCAGGCGCGCTGGTTGCGGGCGTGGAGGTAGATCGCGTAGATGAGCCAGGTGACCAGGGCGGAGGTTTCCTTCGGGTCCCAGCCCCAGTAGCGAGACCAGGCGATCGAGGCCCACCACGAGCCCAGGATGATCATGGTCGCGAAGATCGGGAAGCCGATGATCACGGCGCGATACGCCACCGAATCCAGCACGCGGTGCGACGGAAGCCAGGCGAATCGGTCGCCCTTGCCCTGGACCAGGTACGCAACGCCCGCAGCAAACGAGGTTGCGAAGACGCCGTACGAGAGCATCGCGAGCCCTACGTGGACCGTGAGCAGCGGCGCGTTCTGGAGCGCTGGGACGAGCTGATTGATCGCGTGGGGAAGCGACGACGCGTAGAGGGCGAGCAGCAGCGCGACACCCACAGGGAGGAACGCGATCGACCGAATCGGATAACGCCGCGAGAGCACGAGGTACCCGAACAGGATCGAGGTCGAGAACGCGACGGAGAACTCGAACATGTTGCCCCACGGCCCGCGCCCGACGGCGATCCCGCGCAGGGTCAGCGAGGCCACGAGCGCAGCGAAGGCAGCGAGCGTCAGCCACCGCGCCACGCCGGACAGCGGCGAAGGGGCCGCAAAGTCAGCGGGTGCCGCCGCGGCCGTGGCCGAGCGCGTGTCCACGAAGGAGCCGGTCGCGACGCCGGCCCACGCGGGCCGGACGACGCCCACGGCCTCGGCGCCTGCGGCCAGCGCGCCCGCGAGACGCCGTCCGTTGGCGAGGAAGACCGCATGGCCGATCGTGGCTGCGAACGCGAGGGCGAGGATGATCGTGCCGGCGGTGAACAGGGCCTGCGACGCGGTTTCCATCAGGCTGCGGCAGCGCCTCCGGGTGGTGGGCCGGCCGGTCGGAGCGCGGGCACGACGCGGTCGATGCGCAGGACGAGCCCGCACGTGCCGCACGTGTCGACGTACGCCTGCCGGCCGGTAGCGCACTTGGGGCAGACGACCGCGAGGTCGCGACCGTCCTCTGAGCACCGGGTGGTGCCGGGCGGGAAGACGAGCAGATGGGTCGCGCAGTACGGCTCGCCGAGCGGGTAGACGGGCGCGCCGTCGACGATTCGCGCAGGTACGGGCTGCGGATCCACGTACGGGATGCGCGAGCGCGGCTTGCCCAGGATGTACAGGACCCAGCCGAAGACCAGCAGGCTGAGCAGCGGCCCGACCACGCCGATGAGCAGGAAGATGGGCAGCAGGTCGATGAGCGCCCGCCAGTCCGGGATGAGGATCGGCTCGAGGAAGTCGATCACGCCCTGGAAGATCCGGCCGATGGCTTCGAACACGCCGAAATCCTAACGCGGCCTGATCCGGGCCGTCAGTCCTGGTCTTCGGGCCGCTTGCGTTGGCGCGGCACACGCGGCGCGCGACCGTGTCCGATCGAGGCGCCACGGGCGCCGTCGGCAACTGCGCGTGCGGCGAGGTGGCCTGCGAGCCACGCGGTGCCCTGGACGCGGCAGCCGTTGCGCAGCGCCTGGGCACGAACCTCGCGGTCGTCCGAGACGACCAGCACGTTGTCCGAATCCACGGGTCCGAGCGCCCGGAACGCCTCGACGACCCGCTCGGCGATCACGTGATCGGCGCTCACCCCGCGCCCGAAGACCACGCTGAAGCTCGGCGCGATTCGGCCGGTCGGCGTTGGTCCGGCGTGGCCATCGAGGATCAGCTCCACCTCGGTCGGCGGCTGGAACGCGGCTCGGAGGCGCGCCACGAGCACTGCCGTGGGCATCGATCCGGGTGTCGCGCCGCGTTCCAGCGCGCGCTGGACGTTGCGCCCGTCGATCAGGATGCGCGTCGCGCCGAACGGCGAATCTCGCCTGAGTGGCCCGGGCTGCGTGGCAGCGTGCTGATTGGGCCGGCTGCCACCGATCGCGCGACTGCCGAGTGCCGCTCCCGGCACGTTCCGGCGCCGCGATGGCATCAGGTCAGCTCCAGCGCGGCAGCGGGGCGAGCAGCTCCACGATCAGTGCCGCGAGCTTGTCCGGCACCTCCATGCCGATGATGTGGGCAACATCGGGCATGCGGATGAGGCGCGCGCCCGCCACCTGGTCGGCGAGCAGGTCCGCGCTCGCCTTCGTCCCAGCGGTGTCGAGGCCGCCGATCACGACGAGGGTTGGCAGACGAACCTCGCCGAGCCGATCGATCGCGGGCTGGTCGGCCTTTTTTCGGTTGCCGTAGATCCGACCAGGCTCCAGCAGCTCGCGGTCCATCCGCTTGAACGCCGCCCGGACCTCGGGATCGACACGAGTCGATGGCTGGCCCACGCCATCCATCCAGATCTGGGCGTCGTACTCGGTCGCGAGGTCCCAGTCCTCTGCCTTCTCGGCCGCTTCCTCGAGGTCGAACAGGGATAGCTCGTCGGGGGAGGGGTCCTTGTCGAAGCCGCTGATCCCGCCACCGATCCACGCGTATGCAACGAACCGGTCAGGCGCGTCGAGGATGGCATCGAGGGCGAAGTGCGCGCCCATCGAGTTACCGGCCACGGCTGCCTTGGCGACCCCGAAATGGTTGAGCACCGCGATCACGTCCTCGTGCGCGACGAACTCGACGTCTTCGGAGGTGGATTCGCCGAACCCACGCATGTCGTAGGCAATGGCGCGATACCCCGCGGCGAGCAGGTGCGGGATCACGTCGTCCCAGGCACGCCGGTTCACGACGGCGGAGTGGATCAGCAGGATCGCGGGCGCTGCGGGATCGCCATGATCCTCGGCCGCGAGCCGGCCGCCGGGCACGTCGATCCAGATGCGTTCAGTCATGGCGCGAGGGTACCCGCGCCGCCCCGATCCCGCGCCGGGAGGCCGCCACGGCGATCAGCCGGATGCACCGCCGTGCTCTGCGAGGAACGTGAGCACCCACCTGGCCCAATCCCCGGAGCAGACTGTCACGACCTCGCCGTGGCCGGCCCCGATGCAGGTGTGCACTTCGATGTCGATGCCGGCGGCGGTCGCCGCCGCGACGTTGCGTTCGAGGCTGTCCGCCGGGCGATCGATGACGTCGGCGAGGCCGTGGGTGAGCAGGATCGGCCGGTCATGCAGCCGCACGATCGTCCGGATCGGGTCCACCGTCTCCACGGATTCGCCGAGCTGGTATGACACTCCCGCAACGAGCCCCCACGCCCCGGGCCATTCGGGCAGTCCTTTCTCGGTGGCGATCACGTTGCCGACCTGGCGTTCCACCGACGCGTGCATCGAATCCAGGATCAACGCCTTCACGCGCGAGTCGCCAAGCGCCTCGGCGAGAGCTGTCGAGGCACCATTCGAGTTGCCCATCACCGCGACCCAGCTCGGATCCTTGGCGCGCACGAGCCAGTCGATCATCGCCCGCAGGTCAGCCTGTTCATGGAGCCCGCCGGTCGAGTCCGCGTCGCCACTCCGGCCGCTGTTCCGAAGGTCCACGACCAGGACGTTGTACGTGTCGTGGAATGCCGCCGCATACGCGAGCATCCCGCTCTTGTTCGCTTTGCCGCCGTGGACGATGACGACGGTCGGCCCGGTGGGCGCCGACGGATCGACCCGGACTGGCGCGTGTGCCGCCGGGATGTACCACGCGGCGAGGTGGACGCCGTCCGGTGCGACGACCTCGGCCCCGACGGGTGAGCCCTGGTTTGCGCAATTGGTCAGCTTCGCATTCGCGGCAAGGAGGGTCGCGTCGTCGGCGAGGTCGTAGTTAACGGCCTCGTAGGTCCATCCGAACCGGCTCTTGGGTGTCTGGCAATCGGCGCTTCGTGGCTTGCCGCCGAGGTACTCGTCGGCACCCGCGGTGAACCCGTAACCGGCGAAGCCGACGCCATACACGGCGGCGAGAAGCGCGATCAGGATCGCGAAGCGTCGAAGCGTTCGGGAGCGCATCGGCGGGTTGCCTCGTAGGTGCGGGCCAGTATGGTCGCCATCCGGGCGCGGCTGAGCTGCCCCTACAGAGATCGCCGCCACGGCGACCCCGCGGGCAGGTTGGGAGCTTTCCCCTGCGGGCCTGTTTCGCGATGGTTCCAACGAAGCAGAACCATTGCCGCCGGATATCGAATGGGCTGGTTGCGGCCGAAGGTAGTTCCGTATCAGCGGAATTATCTCGAATCGGCCGCCGCGGGTGGGACGGCCGGTGGGGGAGCAGAATGGGCCTGTCTCGAATTGGCCCTGCGCGCGGGACGGCCGCGCAGGAACAGCGTGTACCCGGCTCAAGGGTTCGGGCGGGGCCGAACGGCGGTGAGCCGCTACGCTCCCCGGCGATGTCCCTGCTCCTCCTGGTCGACCTGGATGGCGTCGTCTATCGCGGCGACGATCCCGTGCCCGGCGTCGCGGCCGTGCTGATGGCGCGTGCCAACGCCGGCGACGACGTGGTCTACGTGACCAACAATTCGATGCACTACCGCGCCGACTACGTCACCAGACTCACGGACCTGGGGGCGCCAGTCTCGGCTGATCGCGTGATCAGCGCGCCGCGCGCGACCGCGCTCTACCTCAAGGAGCGGCATCCGGAGGTCCAGCGCGTGCTCGCCGTTGGCGCGGGCGGGCTGGATCGTGAGCTACGTGACGTGGGCATCGAGGTCGTCAACGCCGGGTTTGCCGCAGACCGGATGGGCCGCGAGGGCATCGATGGCGTGGCCGCCGCCGGCAATCCCCAGGCGGTCGTCGCGGGCGTGGACCCGCAATTGACGTACCTGCGCATCGCCGCAGCAGCGGACTGCATCCGTGCCGGCGCGCTGTTTATCGCCACGAACCGTGACCCGGTCTACCCGGTGGAGCGCGGACTCCGACCGGGCGCGGGGAGCATCGTTTCGGCGATCGAAGTCGCCTCCGGAGTGACGCCGATCGTCATCGGCAAGCCCGAGCCGCTGCTCATGGAGCAGGCGGCCCACGCCGTTGACAGGGACCCGAAGGACGCGATCGTGATCGGCGACGGGATCATCACGGATCTCGCCGCGGCGAACGCTGTCGGTGCCCGGACAATCCTGATGCTCACCGGCGTGACCACCGCCGCGGGGCTGGAGGCGTTACTGGCCGAGGACCGGCCGTTCGCTGTCGCCGCCGACGCCGGCGAGCTCGCCTTGCACCTGGGCCGCCTCGCGGGCTAGCGGCGCCCCGCGGGCTAGCGGCTGGCTGCGCTCAGCTAGGTCGCGGGCTCCGATGCGGCCGAGGCTTCGGCCTCGACCAGAGCGCCCGCGGGAGTCGAGGCCGTCTCGGCGGTCGTTCCACGACCCCAGACGCTCGAGGCGTGCTTGTCGACCAATGCCAGGAGCGGCGTCGCTCGCAGTCGCTCGAAGATCGCTCGCGCCTCGCCAAGCCAGCCCGCGACCTCCGGGTCGTCGGCGCCGATCGTCGCCGCGGCGACGAGTGCGAGCAGGCCGTGGTCATACACGAGGCCCAGGTCACCGTAGCGGCCCCAGGCCACGCGGTAGGCGGCCATTGCCGCATCTCGATCACCCTCGATCCCGAGGATCCCTGCCCGAATGACCGAGAGGTCCGTCTCGATCGCCCGACCCCGCGTCCCCAGGGCCCCGATGCGGCCGAGGATATCCCTGGCGAGGGCAACGTCGCCGCCGAGGACCGCTGCCATGCCCGCGCGCGGCAGCGCATACGGCGCGTTCAGGTCACTCCCGCCAGCGAAGGCGATGAATTCACGAGCCGCCTCGACGAAGCGTCCCTCGGTGAGGGCGATGATGCCCTTGAGGTCGTGCATCGACGCGTCCATCTCAGGGTCGCCGAGCTCGGCGGTACGCGCTTCGAGCGCCGCGTTGCCGGCCGGAGTGAGCGTGCCGCGGAGGGCAAGGAATATCGCCCGCGCGTGCTCGAGGAAGAGGTCCGTGATGTTGCGATCCTCGTCGCGGATCGCCCGGTCCAGCTCGCCGATGACCCAGTCCCATTCGCCGGTCCGCCGGATGTCCTCGGCGGTGTTGCCAAGGTTCATCGTCTCGCGGCCGCGGTGGCCCGTTCGCCGGGCCTGCTCGATGATCAGGCGTTCGACCTCGACCGTCGCGCGCGGGTCGTCGAGGGCGAGGACGTTCGAAAGCGTGGAGTTCGCCATGTCGACATCGGCCTGCAGGCCGAGCTGCTCCGCGAGCTTCCGAGAGCCCTCGATGAGCGCGACCGCCTCCCACATCCGGCCCTGGAATTGGGCGATCATGCCCTTGATGCGGAGCATGCGAACGGCGATGTCCCCGTTGCCGAGCCGCTCCGCGATGGCCAGCGTCTTGTCGGCTTCAGCACGCGCGTCGTCGTACTGGCGCACGAACATCAGGCTGCCGCAGTAGCCGGCGCGCAACCGCAGGACGTTGGGGTCGTCCTCCATGTCGGCGAACTCCGGGACCATCTCGCGGCCCAGCGCGACCGACTTCTCGCGCTCGCGACTCGCATCGTGCGCTTCGATCTGGAGCGAGACCGCCAGCGCCAGGCCGGACCGGTCACCGATCCGCTCGCGGATCGTTCGGAGCTCCGGTACGAGGTCCAGGGCTGGCTGGTACAGAGCCGCGTCGATGGCGGAGCGGATCGTCCGTTCCAGCACGTTGGCACGCTCCGGGTCGTCCGCTTCGACCTCCAGCGCGCGGGCGAGGAACGTCACGGCCTGGCGCGGGCTGCCGAGCTTCAGCGCGCGATCGGCCGCGGCCTTCAGGGCGATTCGCGCCTGGGTTGCCAGCGCCTTCGCCTCCTCGCCGGCGGGCGTCGCGCGGTAGGCATCCACGTAGTGCGCGGCGAGCGCGCCGGCCAGCTCGTCGTCGCCGATCGATTCGAAGAACCGGGCCGCCGCCAGGTGGCGGGTCCGTCGATCCTTCAGCGAGAGCGTGGAGTAGGCGACCTCGCGGATCAGGGCCTGGACGAAGTGATACTGGCCGCGCTCCGGCGAGCGCAGGTCGAGCTCCTCGAGGATCAGGTCGGAGCGGACGAGCACCCGGAGCCGCGCCGTGAGCGCTGCCGGATCCAGCCCGGAGACCGCCGCCAGGCCGGCCGGCGTGAAGCTCTGGCCTAGCACTGCCGCGTCCTGGATCAGCGAGCGCTCGGCCGGGTCGAGGCCATCGAGGCGGGCGGCGATCAGCGCGTGGAGCGTGTCCGGGACGGCCAGCTCGCCGAGCTCGCCGACGGGCGCGTAGCCACCGTCCGCGCGCGGCTCGAGGCGTCCGTCGGCCACGAGCATACGGATCGTCTCGACGGCGTACAGGGGGATGCCCTCGGCGCGCGCCACGATCGAGCGGACGGCCGCCTCGGGCAGGCCGGGCACGAAGCCGGCGAGCAGCTCGCGCATGGACGCATCGTCGAGCGGCTCCAGGTCCAGGGCGAGGAAGTTGCGGCGGCCGGCGCCCCAGTCCGCGCGGCGCTCCAGCAGCTCCGGCCGGGCAAGGGTGACGATGAGGATCGGGACGCCGCGGCTCCACTCGAGCAGGTGGTCGATGAAGTCCAGCAACCCGGGATCCGCCCAGTGGAGGTCCTCGAACAGCAGGATCACGAGCTGTTGCTCCGCCATCCGCTCGAAGAACAGCCGCCACGCACCGTACAGCTCGCCAGCGCCGCCATTCGGCGCCTCGGCGACGCCGAGGAGCGTGCCCAGCGCCCGTTCGACCCGGTCGCGATCCGCCTGATCCGTGATGTAGCGGGCCACGGCCGCTCCGAGCTTTGCGCGCGTGGTTGCCGGGTCATCGACCTCCGAGATCTCCGCACGTGCGCGGACCATCTCGCCGAGCGCCCAGAACGTGATGCCCTCGCCGTACGCCGGCGAGCGGCCCTCGTGCCAGAACACCGTCTCGGCCACGCCGTCGAGGTACTTCTTCAGCTCCCACGCAAGCCGACTCTTTCCGATGCCGCCCTGGCCCGTGATCGAGACGAGGCGGATTCGTTTCTCGCGAGCGGTCGTATGGGACAGGTCCTTCAACAGCCGTAGCTCCGCGTCCCGGCCCACGAACGGCGCCTCGAGGCGATCGCCGCGGCCGCGTCCGCCGCGCTCCGCAACGACGCGCATCGCCCGGAACGCGGTGACCGGGGCCGTCTTGCCCTTGACGATGTGCTCCCCGGCCGGCTCGTAGGCAATCGAGTTCTCGGTGGCGTGCTTGGTGGTCTCACCCACGAGCACGACGCCCGCCGGAGCGACCGACTGCAGGCGACTGGCAGTGTTCACGAGGTCACCCGCGACCATGCCCTGGTTCGTGGCGCCGACGGTGACCGCGGCCTCGCCGGTGAGGACGCCGGCGCGTGCCTCCAGCCCGGGGGCGAGGCTCTTCACGGCATCCACGACTTCGAGCGCGGCCCGGACGGCGCGTTCGGCGTCGTCCTCGTGCGCCGTGGGCGCGCCCCAGACCGCCATCACCGCGTCGCCGATGAACTTCTCGACCGTGCCGCCGTACCGGCTGATCTGCTCTCGCGCCGCGTCGAAGTAGCGGCTCAGGAGTTCCCGAACCTCCTCGGGATCCCGACCCTCGGACAGGGTGGTGAACCCGACCAGGTCCGCGAACAGAATGCTCACGAGGCGGCGCTCGGCGACCGGCCCGCCAGGTTGCGCCGCGGCGGACACAGCGCCCGCGACAGCCGGCACCGCGCCCGCGACCACCGGGGTTCCGCATTCGCCGCAGAACTTCGTGCCCGGCACGATCGGCGACCCGCAGCTCGTGCACACGACCGCCAGGCGAGTGCCGCATTCGCCGCAGAACTTGCGACCAGGCTCGTTGAGGGTGCCGCAGGCAGGGCAGTTCATGCGCGGACTGTAGCGAGTTCCGGGATGGTCGCGGCCCACGAATCGAACTCGCGCCGCAACGGCCCGAGGGTGGCCTCGTCGGCGAAGGCAACGTCGAGCGCGAACCGGTCGATCGCCCAAAGCTCGGGCAGGGTCAACCCGATCTCGCCAACCGCGCGGCGGTACTCCTCGGTGAGCGTGATATCGGACACCGTCGTGTCGTCCGTGGACAGCGTCACCGGGGCGCCGGCACGGTGGAGGCGCGCCACGGCATGGTCCGCGAGCGAGGGCACGATCCCAGCCTGCACGTTCGAGGTTGGGCAGAGGTCCAGGCACACGCCGCGCGCCGTCAGCTCCGCGATCAGCGTCGGGTCATGCGAGGCCGCCTCGCCGTGCGCAATCCGCTCGGGATTGACCTGGAGTGCGCGCCGGACCTGCGCCGCGCCGCCCCACTCGCCGGCATGGACCGTGATCCGCAACCCGCCTGCGCGCGCGGCGTCGAATGCACGACCATGGGTCAGGGGATCCGGGAACGCTGCCTCGCCCCCAGCGAGGTCCCAACCGGCCAGGCCGCGGTCACGGAAGCGAGACGCGGCCTCGGCCAGGCGAACGTTGTCGGCCGGGTCGTGCGACCGGAGCGCGGTGCAGATCAGCCGCACGACGGTGTCGGTTCGCGCCGCCGCAGCTTCCGCCCCGCGCACGACCGCGTCGATGCCATCGGCGAGCGAAAGCCCGCGCGCGACATGGAGCAACGGGCCCCAGCGGATCTCCACGTAGCGCACGCCCTCGGCCGCCTTCGCTTCGACGAGCTCAGCGGTAATCCGCTCCAGCGCCTCTGCGTCCTGCATCAGCGCAATGGGCAGGTCGAAGGCGCGCAGAAGCTCCGCCTGGTCCCGGCACGGCATCGGGGCGACGAGCGCATCGAACATGCCGCGCCAGGTCACGGGCGCTTCGACACCCCGTGATCGCGCGAGATCCATCGCGGTTCCGATGCGCAGCGAGCCGTCGAGGTGGAGGTGGAGCTCCGCCTTGGGCATCGCCTCGAGCAGGCGGTCGGTCGCGGCATCAGGTCTGCGCATGTGTCGATGCTACGATCCCGCGGCATGTCGAGCGCGCCGGCCCGCATCCTGCAGCTCCTGGGTCGAGTGCTCCGTGGCCTTGCCTGGACGGTCCTCTTCGCCATCCTTGCCGCCAGCGGCGCGGGTCTCGTCGACGGAACGTGGCACGCCCCCGGGAGTCCCGCCCGCGCCGAGCTCACGTGGGCCGGCGACGCTGCGCTGACCCATCGCCTCGATGTCGCCACCGAGGAGCTCAAGCGCATCGCCGCCGATGTCGAGCAGCTGTCCAGCCAGGCCAAGATCGCGCTCTCGGAGGTCGCCAGCTCCGACCCGACGCGCCTGAACGACGCGCTCGAGACCGGCGCCGAGGTCGCCGCGGCGATCGACAGCGCGACCTTCGATCTCCAGCAGGCGCTCAGCGGCCTCCCCGGCGACGGGCCGATGGCCGCCCTCGAATACAGCAACGCGACGCTCGTGCGGCGCTCCGCGATCCTCGCCGCGATCGACGCGGCATCCGGCCTCGCCGGGCAGTGGACGCTGGTTACCGCTCGATCCGCGGACGTGTCCCAGCTCCGCGCCATGATCGCGACCCACGACGCGACCGTGCTGGACGCGGCTGCCCAGGGCTTCAACAGCAAATACAAGGACGCCTCCGCGACCCTCGGTGGCGCCATCCTCACCGTCGCCGACATCAAGTCGCTGCGCGTGCGCCTCATTGCCGGCACGGAGCCGACCGTGCTCGACGAGTGGGTCGAGCGCAACCTGGCCTACGACCTCGCGCTCAAGGCGCTGTACGACACGCTCGTCAAGTCGAAGGGCGCGCTCACGCTCGCCGTGCAGTCGGCGCGGCGCGAGGAACGGGCGGCATTCGACCAGCTCCCGCCGGATCGGCGGACGATCCTGGTGATCGTGGCGGAGGTCACGCGCGGCGGGCTGACGCAGGCAGTGCTCGCGATCGACGAGGCGAGCGGCCGAATAGACGACGCGATCGCGGAAGCCGACGGGTCCGCCGCGGCAGACGATGGCAACGACGCCGGACCGGATGAAGTAGCACCCTGACCCGAACGGCGCCCAGCCGTACACTTCGCCCCCGGGTCGGCCCAGACCCAGGCATCACCACTTGGAGGGGTTGCACCGGTGCAGGTACGCGTCGTCGTCGATCAGCCCTGGGACGTCAAAGCCGATGTCCTCGCCGTCCCGGTCCTCGGCAAACCTGACTTCGCTGGTCCACTCGGCGAGCTCGACAAGCGCGCCGGCGGTGAGCTCAAATCGCTTGCCGACTTCGGCGAGCTCACGGGGAAGCGCTTCAAGAGCGTGCTCGCGAGCGCCGGTGAGACAGGCGCAGGCCGACTTTTGGCCGTCAGCGCCGGTGAGGCGGAAACGCTGGACCGCGAGACGGTCGTGAAGGTCGGCGCCTCAGCGGAGCAGCGGCTCGCTGGTCGTGCGGTCCACTCCCTGGCGATCTGGGTCTCGCCGCTGGCGAGCCTCGAAGGTGGCGCCGCCGCGGTCGCGGAACTCCTGGCGCGCGGCGTCGTCGAGGGCAGCTACGACCCGGCCAGCATCTATCGCGAGGACTACACGGACGGCCCACCCGCGCTCGACGAGCTGATCCTCATCGCACCCGGAGAGGACGCGGCGAAGTTGGCCAAGAGCGCCGAGCGCGGCGTGATCATGGGCGAGGGCGCGAACATCGCGCGGACCCTCTCCAATCGAGCCTCGAACGACGTCAGCCCGGAGGTCATGGCCGAAGAGGCGTGGAGCCTCGCCGAGAAGCACGGCCTGTGGATCGATGTCATCGGGCCAGAGAAGGCCACCGAGATGGGCATGGGCCTGTTCATGGCGGTCGGCCGGGGCAGTGACAACCCACCGCGAATGATCGTGATGCGCTCCGGCCGGGCCGGTCAGAAGGACGCCCTCGGGCGCCATCTCGCGATCGTGGGCAAGGGCGTCTGCTTCGACTCCGGCGGCATCTCCATCAAGCCTTCGGACCGGATGGAAGAGATGAAGATGGACAAGACCGGCGCGGCAACGGTCATCGCGGCCGCCGTCACGGTCCAGCGCCTGGCGCCGGGGACGCCGCTGCTCACCATCGCCCCGACGGTCGAGAACATGCCCGGCCCGCACTCCACGCGGCCCGGCGACGTGGTCAAGGCGCTCAACGGCAAGTGGGTGGACATCACCAACACGGACGCCGAGGGCCGCCTCATCCTCGCCGACGCCCTCACCTACGCGGAGCAGCTGGGCGCCACGCATCTCGTTGACGTGGCAACCCTCACGGGAGCCGTGTCCCGGGCGCTGGGCGAACTGGTGAGCGGCGCTTTCGGGACGCCGCAGCCGTTCGTGGATGACGTGCTCGCCGCGGGCGCGCGCGCCGGCGAGCGCTACTGGCAGTTGCCCCTGGTCGAGGAGTACCGCGCCGACATGGAGAGCTGGTACGGCGACCTCGTCAACTTCTCGCGCAACAACGAGGGTGGCCTGGTGAAGAGCGCGCTGTTCATCAGCGAGTTCGTGACCAAGCCGTGGGTCCACCTCGACATTGCCGGCACGGGCTATTTTCGCAAGGTCCTGCCGTACGCCGCGCGAGGCGCGACGGGCGTCTCTCACGCGACGCTGGTCGAACTCGCGCTTGCCGGCGCCAAGGCCTGATCGCGGCGGCCTGACGGCTGCAGATGACGACCTTTACGCTCTGGTTTGACGGCGACTGGCCCCTGCTCGTCATCGCAGCGGCACTCGGGCTCGGCTGGGGCTTCGCCTCGGACCGGATCGGCGCGCGGTGGCCGGCCCACGAGGACGGCTACGTCCGGAAGGTCGACTGGCGCACAGTCCTCGTCGCCCTGCTCGGCGGCTTCGCGTTCACAGTCACGCTGGCGCGATTCGGTGGCAGCCCGGCGCACCTCCTGTTCATCGGGACGTACGTGGCGGCGCTGATCCTCCTGTTCGCGACGGACCTCGACCAGAAGCTCCTTCCCGACGTGATCACGCTGCCCCTCATCCTCCTGGCGCTCGCGGCGTTCGCGACCGGCAGCGGGCCGTACGTCCACTCGATGGAGGACCTCGCATGGGCGGCGGGCACGGCGGTGGCGGTCGTGGTTGGGCTGTACCTGCTGGCGATCCCGTTCGGGGCGGGCGCCATTGGCGAGGGCGACCTCAAGCTGCTCGTCAGCGTCGGGCTGCTTGCCGGCGCATTGAAGTTGTTCTACGGCCTCGTCATCGGGGCGCTTCTCGCCGGAGTCGTCGTTGCGATCCTGGTCTTCATCCGCCGTCTGTCGATGAAGAGCTTCGTGCCCTACGGGCCGTTTCTGATCGCCGGCGCGCTGTGGACCATCCTCGTTCTGCCCGAGTGACCAAGGTACGGGTCGCCGGACTGGCCTCCCGGAGTACCATCCGGGTTGGTTATCGGTAGTCGTCCCGGCACGTGCCCAGGCGGGACGGCGCTCTCCAACCCCAGACGGAGACGCCCCGCACGATGAAATTGCCTCGAGGGTTCGGCCACCGCGCCGTCGTGCTCCTGCTCGTCCTCACAACGTTCGGCGGCTACCTCACGACCGCGACGCCGCGGACCGCGTCGGCGGACGAGCTGTCGGACGCGTATGCGCGCCAGACGGATCTCGAGAAGCTCATCGCCAGACAGAAGGCCTCGATCCGCTCGCTGTCGGCGAGCCAGACCACGCTGTCCTCGCGGATCTCGAGCACCAAGCGCTCGCTGGGCGAGATCAACGCCAACCTGCTGACGGTCAAGACCCAGATCGTGTCGATGGTCGTCGACGTCGCGCGGAGCCAGAACCAGGTCGACGAGCTGCTCGCCACCGCGACGCAGCTCGACGCCGAGCTCGCCCGCATCGAAGCCGACGAGGCGGCCAAGCAGGCGGACCTCGAAGCGCGCTTGGCACTGCTCGCGTCGCGCATCCGCGAGGCGTACGACACGGACCGCACCTCGTTCCTGGAGACGATGCTCTCGAGCGGCGACTTTACCGACGTGCTGACCGAGGTTGGCTACCACCTCGACTTCGCCGAGCAGGACAAGCAGCTCGCCGACCAGATCGCGGCGGACAAGAAGGTCCTCGTGGTGCTCCACCAGAACGTCGAGCTCGCCCGCGAGCAGACGACGGAGCTGCGCGAGCTCGCAGCCGCCTCGAAGGCGAAGCTGGACGTGCAGCTCAAGGACCTCAAGGCAGCTCGCAAGGAGCTTGCCGCGCTGGAGGCCGAGACCGAGCGACTCCTGAACCAGCAGCAGGCCGCCTACTCGAAGCTCGCCGCCGACAAGACCAAGCTCGCCGCGGAGCTCAGGGCCCAGGAGGCGGCCCAGAAGAAGCTCGAGGCCCTGATCGACCGGCTGGTCGCCGAGGCGCTCGCACAGGGCGGCATCCCGTCGGTCTACAACGGCACGCTCTCGTGGCCGATGAGCGGCCGGATCACGCAGGAGTACGGCTGCACCTCGTTCTACCTGGAGCCGTACTCTGCCGCCTGCGTCGGTCGTGGTGGCCACCTCCACGCCGGCATCGACATCGCCAACTCGATGTACACGCCGATCCGCGCCGCCGGCCCCGGCAAGGTCATCTGGGCCGGCAAGAGCCCGTATTCCAACTCCTGGAACGTGATCATCGCCCACTCGTCGCACCTCGTGACCTGGTACGCCCACGTGGACAACCAGAGCCACAAACCGGCCGTCAAGGTGGGCCAATACGTCACCAAGGGCCAGGTGATCGCGTACGTGGGCATGACCGGCATGACCACCGGCCCGCACCTTCATTGGGCGGTCCAGCTCGATGGCAACTGGGCCAACCCGAGGCTGTTCCTGCCCCGCTGATACGATCCCTCCGCAGGAGGGCCTTCGATGAAGCGGACGATGGCGCTGATCCTCGCCGGCGGTGAAGGCGAGCGGCTCTCGATCCTGTCGTCCGTGCGCGCCAAGCCGGCCGTCCCGTTCGGCGGGAAGTACCGGATCATCGACTTCTCGTTGTCGAACTGCATCAACTCGGACATCACCGACGTCCTGGTCCTGACGCAGTACAACCCGCATTCCCTCAACGACCACATCGGTGTCGGGCGGCCGTGGGACCTCGACCGGAACAAGGGCGGCATCAAGCTGCTCCAGCCATACATCGCGCGCGGCCGCGTGGCGGAGTGGTATCGCGGGACGGCCGACGCGGTGCTTCGCAATCTGAACGTCATCGAGCATTCGGATGCCGACACGATCGTCGTGCTCGCGGGCGACCACATTTACAAGATGGACTACCAGCCGTTCGTGGCAGCGCATCGTCGTCGCCGCGCCGACGTCACCATCGCCGTTCGCCGGGTGCCCCTCGCCGACGCGACCCGCATGGGCATCCTCGCGATGGACGACAACGAACGGGTCACCGACTGGCAGGAAAAGCCGAAGCAGCCCAAGAGCGATCTCGCGTCGATGGGCGTGTACGTCTTCTCGAAGCGCGCATTGCGGCGCTGGCTGTCCGAGGACCGGGTCGACTTCGGTGGCAACGTGATCCCGGCAATGCTCGAGGGTGGGGCGCGGGTCTTCGGCTACCGCTTCTCCGGCTACTGGCAGGACGTTGGCACGATCCAGTCGTACTGGGAAGCGAATCTGGCCCTGTGCGACGACCGCCCAGAGCTGGACCTGTACGACCCAGAATGGGTGATCCACACGAAGTCCGAGGAACGCGCCCCCGCGAAAGTCGGCGCCACGGCCCAGATCCATCGCAGCCTGGTCAGCCACGGCTGCGTCATCGACGGGACGGTCGTCAACAGCGTCCTGTCGCCCGGCGTCCGAGTGGACGTTGGCGCGGTGGTGCGCGATTCGATCGTGATGTTCGACTCGGTGATCCGCGCCGGTGCCGTGGTCGATCGCGCGATCCTCGACAAGGAGGTCGTGGTCGGCCAGGGCGCCATCGTCGGCGAAGGCCCGTACGACGGGCCGCCCAACAAGCAGGAACCGGGCCGGCTCAACACCGGGATCACGGTGGTCGGGAAGCAGTCGATCGTGCCGCGTGGGGCTCGCCTCGGGCGCAACGTGCGGATCGGCGGCAACGTGCGCAGCGCAGACTACGCAGCGCGGGTCGTGAAGTCCGGCGGCTCGGTCGACGCGTCACCGCCCGCGAAGTCTGCCCGCCGCAAGGCCGCCTCCGCCTCGTAGCTCGTAGTTGCAGGAAGCCGATCCATCAGCTCTCGCCCGACAAGGGCTCCAGAATCCGGTCCCTCAAGACGACCTTTGGTCGTGACGAGCACGACATTCTGTCGTGTCTGTTCATGACGCCCGTTGCGAATTAGTTCCGCCCAAGCGGAACTAATCACACAACCCTGGATTTGCCACCGCGCCGCGCAGCGTCGAGTCGCTTCGCCCCGCCCTGATCGGGACTCCGTGCCCCCCAGTGTTGCTGGGCGGAATGCCTCTCGCCCAGCGCCCCGTTGACGCAGCGTGTGCGCAGCCTGACCACGGTCGTCAGGACTGGCGCCGTCGTTGACAAGGCCCAACCCGATTTCCACCCGTTCGGAACATGGTTCCGCTTGAGCGAAATCATCTTGAAAACGAATACTGAGCACAGATGCAGTCGGCCGCGGAGCACAGATGCGAGCCGGCCGCGGAGCACTGACCGCGCCAGGGCGCCGCCAAGTCGGCCCACGCCAAAAGGTGCGCTCGGCTGGGCGGATCGGGACCCCCGGCTAAACTTCCGGGTCGAATGCGAACAACCGAGTCGATACCGACCAGCACGACGATCGAGACGTGGCTTGGCGAGCTGGGCCTGGAGCCGGGCCAGCGCGTCGAGCGCGAGGGAATCACCGCGTGGGATCTCGCGCTGGACGGCCGCGTCCGGCGCGACCTGCGCGTGACGCTGATCCTCGATCCGGCGATCGGGGCGATCACCTGGGCGCATCTGGCGCCGCCCCTGCTCGACGGGCTGCGCCGGGCGTATCGAACGCTGCTGCGCTGGAACGATGAGTTCCCGCTCGCCAAGTTCTCGGTCGCCGACGATGGGCGGCCGATCGCGGCCGTCGAGATCCCAACCCGCTGGCTGGATCAGGACGAGCTGGGATTGGCACTCGCGCGCATGGCGGGGGTAGCCGACCGGGTGTTCGAGGAGACACGCGGCTGGTTATGGATCGGAGGCCGTGTCCCGGACGGCTACGCCGAACGCCCGCTCCGGAACGAGGCCCTGCTGACGCGCTACGCGGACCGGCTCGGCGAGCTGGTCCAAGCGTGAGGGCGCGCGCGATTCGGAGCCTGCTCGGTATCGCGCTGGCGGTCGCGTCGACGGTCGCGTCCGCGATTGGGTTCGTGCCGGCGCTCGCCCCCGTGCCCGCGTTGGCCGCAGTCCCGAGCCTGTCGATGGTCGGCGTGACGACGTACGACGTCATTCCTGAGGAGCATCGCGTCGCGGTCACGGTCCAGCTCACCGCCACGAACCACCTCAAGGACACGGTCACGAAGCGGTACACGTTCAAGCTCGGCTACGTGACCGTCCTGCCGGGCATCTCGAACCTAAAGATCACCGGCGAAAGTCCAAGCGCGAAGGTCTCGATCAGCTCGGCGACGGCGACGTACACGAACCTCAAGATCGAGTTCGGCGCAAATCTCGCCGGCGGCAAGTCAACGACGCTGAACCTGACGTTCGACATCGCCGATACCGGCGGCGCACCCGAGCGGGCCGTGCGCATATCGCACTCGCTCGTCACATTCGCGGCGTGGGCCGTCGCGACTCCCGCGACGCCGGGCGCGCAGGTGTTCGTCCGTTTCCCCGAGGGCTACTCCGTGACTATCCGACGCGGCCCGATTGACGGCCCCACGCCGGACGCGACCGGGCACGAGCTGTGGTCGAGCTCGATGCTCGAGGCGCCCCTCGACTTCGTCGCCGATTTCTCCGCCGACCGCCCGACCGAATACGAGGAGACCAGCCGCGCCGTCCCGATGCAGGCGGGACCAGCGACAGTGCTGGTCCAGTCCTGGCCGGACGACCCGGCCTGGCGCGACCGCGTCGGGGCACTTGTGGAGCGGGCGCTGCCGGTGCTCGAACGCGAGATCGGTGTGCCCTGGCCCGTGAGCGGGCCGCTCGCCGTCCACGAGGCGCTCGTGCGGACCGCGGGTGGCTTCGCCGGCGTGTTCGACCCGGCAGTTGGGCGGGTCGAGATTGCCTACGCTGCCTCCGACGGCGTGGTCCTGCACGAGCTCGCGCATGCCTGGTTCAACGGCGGGCTCGTCGCGGATCGGTGGGCAGCCGAGGGGTTCGCCGCGTACTACGCGGAGCTCGCGGCGAAGGAGCTGGGCGTGGATCCCGGCGCGCCCGCACTGCCGGCGGAGCCATCCTCGGCGGGGATCCCACTCAACGCCTGGGGTCCGAGCGGGAGCGAGGACCCGGCCACGGAGGCATGGGCCTATGCGGCCTCGTTGCAGCTCGCGCGGGCCGTCGCCGCGCGCGCCGGCCCGGAGTCACTTCGCGCGGTCTGGTCCAACGCCGCCAATGGGATCGGTGCGTACCAGCCCGGGCCGGACGGGCAGGAGTCGGCCAGCGCCACCCCGGACTGGCGCGGGCTGCTCGACTTGCTCGAGATGGAGGCAGGGGAAGACTTCACCGACCTGTGGCGAACGTGGGTCGCGCGCCCCACGGACCTCGCCGCCCTCGCCGACCGCGCCGCGGGCCGCGGCTTCTACCTTCGATCCGCCGCGCTGGCGGGGGAGTGGGACCTCCCGCCTGCGTCCCGCCTCGCGATGCGCGCCTGGCGCTTCGACGTCGCCGAGGAGCTGCTCAGGGCCTCCGACGCGGTTCTGACGCAGCGCGACAAGCTGGAGAAAGCGGCGGCCGCGGCCGGCGTCACGCTGCCCGGCACGTTGCGTGCCACGTTCGAGGGGGGCGGTGGGCTCGCCGCGGCCGCGGCGGAAGCGGAGGCGGAGCAGGCCACCGTCGATGCCATCGCGGCCGCGGAGGCGGCCCGTCCGACGGATACGGGGTTTGGGGAGCGCATGATCATCGGAATCGGGCTGTTCAATGCCGCACCGGACCTCGCGGTCGAAACCGCGCGGACCGCCCTTGCCTCCGGCGACCTGGAGGCCGCCTACGCGGCGGCATCGTCCGCCGAGACGGCATGGTCGTCCGCGGCCGGCGTCGGCCGCTCGCGTATCGTGAGTGCCGTGCTGCTCCTGATCGCGTTCGTCCTGGTGGTTGGGTTACTTCGGGCACGACGTCGGGCGCAACCGCCCCAGCCGACCTGAGCGAGGGGCACGTGCCACGACCGGAGCGCGCGGCGCCGCGACGGCTGGCGAGCGTCGTCCTCGCCACCGCGCTCGCTCTCGCGCTGGGACTGTCGCCGGAGGCGTCTCGACCGGCGCTGGCTGCTTCGGACCCGCTCCGAACCCAGGCAGACGCAACCTACACGCTGGATCCGGGCGCCGGCCGCGTACACGTCGCGATCGCGATCAAGGAGACGGACCTCAAGCCGAACTCGTCGACGTCCATCTACTACTACACCGCATTCAGGTTCGTGCTCCAGGAGGAGGCGACCTCGGTCCGGGTGTCCGGGGGGAGCGCGTACCGGATCACGACGAAGAAGCGTGACGGGTATATCGAGGCCACGGTCCAGATCGGCAAGGCGCTGTTCTACAAGCAGACGACGAGCTTCACGATCCGCTACGAGCTGCCCGGCGGGAAGCCCCGGTCCGCGAGTCCGACGCGGGTCGGGGCCGCGTTCTCCACGTTCGGCGTATGGGCGTTCGGTGACAAGGGCTACAGCACCGTCGAGGTGCGGACGCCGGCGGGCTTCGACACCCGGGTCTCGGGCGACTCGATGCAGGCCACCACCTCCGCGACCACCGGCGTGATCCTGCGAGCGAAGCCCGCGGACCCCTCGACGTTCTTCGCGATCGTCACTGCGGAGAACAGCGATGCCTACGCCGAGACGCGGCTGTCGCTCGAGGGCGACGTCGAGATCGTCGTGCAGTCATGGCCGGAGGACGGCAAATGGAAGGACGCGGTCACCGGGGCGCTACGCGACACGATGCCCGCGCTGCGCGACCTGATCGGGCTGGATTGGCCCGTGGAGCACGACCTCGACGTTCGTGAGCGGTACACGCCCGACCTGGAGGGCTATGCGGGGTTCTTCCTGACCAAGGAGCAACGCATCGAGGTGAGCGAGGATCTCGACCCCGTCGTGATCGTGCACGAGGCCTCGCATGCCTGGTTCAACGACAGCCTGTTTTTGGAGCGGTGGATCTACGAGGGTCTCGCCGAGGAATATGCGTGGCGCGCACTTTCCGCCGTGGGCGGCGAGGATGGCGACGCCGCGGAGCTACCCAAGCTCGATGACCCGGGCTTCGCCGACCTGGCGACGTGGACGCACCCGGGCGTCATCCGCGACCAGGAGACCGACGATTCCGAGCGCTACGGCTACCAGGCCGCGTTCTGGGTCATCCACCAGGTCACTGAGTCGGCCGGGGTGGACGTGATGCGTGATGCCTTCTCGAACGCCGAGGCAAATCTCACCGCCTACCCGGGCGCCGGCGACCCCGAGACCGTCCTCGCCGGCGACGGCTGGCGGCGCCTGCTGGATCTCACGGAGCCCCTCGACAAGCCAGACCCGGCGGCGGTGGACGAGGCATTCCGCGATTTCGTGCTGGGTTTCGGCGATGAAGCGACGCTCGATGCGCGGGACGTGGCGCGCGACGCCTACCGCGTTCTGCTGCAGAGCGCGTCCGGCTGGCTCCCACCGTGGTACGTCCGTAAGCCAATGGGCGACTGGTCGTTCAAGGACGCCACGAAGGCGATGACTGAGGCGACGGCGGTGCTCGACCTGCGCGATCGGGTCGCAACGGAGGCAAAGGCCCTCGGCCTCGAGCCCACGAACGCGCTTCAGGAGGCGTACGAGGGCGCGAAGGACGGTCTCGCCGACGCCGCCACGCTCGCCCAGGCGCAGCTCGATGCGCTGGCGGCGATCCGGGACGCGAAGGGGAAGGTCGAAGCGACGCCGGATTTCGTGGCGCAGGTGGGCTTGCTCGGCGAGCTGCCGCTTGTGCCCTACAACGCGGCACGGGACGCGTTCCAGATGGGCTCCATGGACGAGTCGATTCGCCAGGCGAGCACCGCCTCCTCGATCATCACGGGGGCCCCGGCCGCCGGCCAGCAGCGGCTGATCATCGCCGCGGTCTCCGCCGGCAGCGTGGTCCTGCTGTTGCTCCTGCTCGTCGTGCTGCTCCGCCGCCGCTCCCGCCGCGGGCGGGCAGTGGCCCTGACCACCGCCTCGGCTGCTGGACTCGCAACCGCGCCCGCTACACTCGCGGCCGATCCGCCCACCGACCAGGACGAGGGAGGCCACGCACGCGGTGACACGCCAGCCGATCCCTGACGCGCGACGAACAGAGCGGCACGTCTGATGGTGGTGCGCCGGAAGCGCCCCTCTCGCGAGATTCTCTCGGGCGAATCGGCGGACGTGTATTTCGCACGCGCCGAGCAGGTGCTCGAGCGCGAGGGCCTCGATCCCGTCGTGACAATGGAGGTCTTCACCCGCCAGAACGCGGTCTTGTGCGGGATCGACGAGGTCAAGACGCTGCTCGCCCACGCGCTGGCGAAGGCCGACGCGGCCGAGACCACGGTCGAGGCGCTCGAGGACGGTGACGCCATCGAGCCCAAGGAGATCGTCCTCCGCATCACCGCCCGGTACCGAGCGTTCGGGCTGTACGAGACGGCCCTCCTCGGGATGCTCGCCCAGTCGACAGGTTGGGCCACCGCCGCACGTGAGTGCGTCACCGCTGCCGCGCCACAGCCCGTCATCTCTTTCGGCGCACGCCACGTCCACCCGGACATCACGGACGTCCTCGATTACGCCGCGATCGTGGGTGGTTGCGTCGGCGCCTCCACGCCCGCGGGCGCTCGCCTCGCCGGGCTGAGCCCCACCGGCACGATGCCCCATTCGCTCGTCCTGATCATGGGCGACACGGTCGCGGCGGCCGTGGCCTTCGATCGCTACCTCGACAAGGACGTGCCGCGGATCGTGCTCGTCGACACGTTCAAGGACGAAGCTGAGGAGGCGCTCCGCGTCGCCCACGCACTCGGGGATCGCCTCTACGGCATCCGGCTGGACACGCCCAGCGAGCGCGGTCGCGTGACCCCTGACCTCGTCAAGGAGGTCCGGGCGCGGCTGGACCAGGCGGGATTCCAGCACGTGAAGATCGTCGTCTCGGGCGGCCTTACGCCGGAACGGATGGGCGTGTTCAAGGAGGCTGGCGCCCAGGTCGACTCGTACGCGGTCGGCTCGTACATCAGCGGCGCCACGCCGATCGACTTCACCGGCGACATCAAGGAGATCGACGGCCGCCCGATCGCGAAGCGCGGCCGCATTCCCGGCCGCACCGACAGCGCGCGCTTGAAGGTGATCAAGCTCGAAGACTGGCGCGGCGCCTAACCGCCTCGCCGATGCGGCCGTATCGCCGCGTTGTCGCCTCCACGCGCTCGCTCACGCACCCTGCGCAATCCATGTAACCATCGCGCCATGCTCGAGCGCTCCGACCATCCCCTCGACCCCGCCGACCGCGAAAGCGCCTACGTGCTGCTCCAACGCGGCCTCGTGCTGATCAAGCGCCGGCACCACGCCCAGGCCGCGATCGTGCTCCAGCGCGCGGCGCGCGAGGAGCCGGGCAAGGGCTCCATCCTTGAGCCGCTCGGACGCTCGTATCACCACAGCGGGCAGTTCGACCTGGCGCGCGAGACCTTCGAGGCGCTCCTCGACGTCGATCCGTCGGCCCACTGGGCGCACTTCGCGCTCGCGGCCAGCCTGCGCAAACTCGATCGCACAGCCGAGGCGCGTACCCACCTCCGCCTGGCCGTCGCGCTCAGTCCAGGTTCGTCGCTCTACCGCCAGGCCCTCGCCAAGGTCGATCCGCCCGAGGCGTAAGGCCCCGCGCGCCGTCTTGACGAGGAAATCTGCCCGCGCCGTTGTGCTCGCGCGCCACCCGTACGCCCAATGTCGGCCCCGCTGCACGCCGCACGTTCATTTCCGGTGCATTTCGGTGCATTCAGTCGGCACCGACACGCGGCTCTGCGTCCGTTCGTGCAAAAACACGCTGCGATTTGGGTCGCACAGGCAGGCGCGAAGTGGCGAAACCCGGAAAATGCCCCGAAAACCTCAAAATGAACGCTACGAGTGCATTGCCGCGCCGATCGGGCGCATGTCGCACCCGGCACCCGCGGCTCAGGCTCGGCCGGACAGCCGAATCCTGGCGACCCAGAGCAGGCCGACGATCGACTTCGCGTCGCGGATCTCGCCCCGCTCGCACATCGCGACCGCGTCCTCGAATGGAGTCGGATACAGCTCGAGGCGCTCGTCCTCGTCGGGCTGGAGGCCGCCCTCATGCGCGGACGTAAGCATCGTTGCGAGATACAGGTGCATCAGCTCGCTGGTGAAGCCCGGCGCGGTGAAGAAGCTGCCCAGGTAGCGCCAGGTGCCGGCGCGGGAGCCGGTCTCCTCCTCGAGCTCGCGCGCCGCGGCGAGCGCGTGCCCCTCGATCCGGCCAT
>JBDSZH010000025.1:0-10564 GCA_039925225.1 Candidatus Limnocylindrales bacterium
ACGGGCCGGGCGAATCGAAGCACGCGGACATCGGCATCTCGCTCCCCGGGACATTCGAGGAGCCGGTGGCACCGGTATTCATCGACGGCAAGCTGGACCGCACGCTCCGCGGCGACGGCCTCGTCGACGAGTTCATCGGCATCCTCGAGGCCTACGTTGATCGTCGCTTTGTAAATTCGGGTGTCGCTATCCTGTGACCAGGAGGTAGCCTGATGGCGATAATGTCCAACCGCCGAAGCGTTGTTGGATTGGTTGCTTTCGTGCTGGTTCTCGCCGCGTGCGGTCCGGGGGCGTCGACGCCGGGTCCAACCACAGGCTCTGCTCCAACAGATCCCGTGATCACCCTGCAGATCCTGGCGCCGACAGGCATCGTCGGCGGGGCGTCGTTTGAGGTGGGATGGACTGGAACTGAGACTTCGGGTGACTTTCTCGTGATCGTTCCCGCCGGGGCGACGACCTGGACGGAGACTGCTGAAAGCCCCTACGTCAACGCCACCCAGGGCAACCCGGCAAAGCTCACCGCGCCCAGGACCGCGGGCTCGTACGAGGTGTGGTTCCTCAAGGGCGGGACCGAAAGCATCATCATCGTCAAGGCGAGGAGCGCGCTGACGGTCACCTAGGCGCGTCCCTCGGCCTGCGCGCACTAGCCTCCTCGGTGCATGAAGTCGACGCTCCCGAGGGGCCGGTGTATACTCCTCGCAACTTATCGGCCGCCTCCAAGCGTGGGTGACCCCCACGTCTTTTTTTTCGGCGGCGAACAGGAATGTGGAGAGGAGGACGGACGACATGAGTCGCGATTTCGTCGGCGCTCTCCTCCAGCTCAACGCGGAGAAGCAGGTCTCCCGTGAGCAACTCATTCGCACCGTGGAGGACGGGATTGCCGCCGCCTACCGGCGCGTGGCGAACGAAGAAGACATCCACGTCCAGATCGACGCGGAGAGCGGTCGCATCCGCGTTTACCGCGCGCGCATCGCCGCGACCGACCCGATCGAGGAAGAGCAGCAGCTGACGCACTTCACCCTTGACGAGGCGCAGCGCCACAAGGCCGACGCGATCCCGGGCGAGCTCGTCGAGATCGAGGAGCTTGACGGCGATACGTTTGGGCGCATCGGCGCGCAGACCGCGAAGCAAGTCGTACTCCAGCGCCTCCGCGAGGCAGAGCGCGACGCCGTGTTCGATCAATTCGCGGACCGCGAGGGCGAGCTCGTGAACGGCACGGTCAACCGGGTCGAGCCGCGGGCCATGATCCTGGACATGGGCAAGGGCGTCGAGGGCGTCCTCGCCACGACCGAGCAGTCGCCGCTCGAGCACTACCGCATCGGCCAGAACGTGAAGGCGTACGTCCTCGAGGTCCGGCGGACCCCGCGCGGACCGGCGCTGTTTGTCAGCCGCACGCACAAGGGCTTCCTCAAGCGCATGTTCGAGCTCGAGGTGCCCGAGATCCATAACGGTACCGTCGAGATCCGCGCGATCGCGCGCGAGGCCGGCAGCCGCTCCAAGGTGGCCGTCGCCTCTCGCCAGGAGGGCCTGGACCCCGTCGGCGCCACGGTGGGCCAGCGGGGCGCACGTGTGCAGTCAGTCGTTGCCGAGCTCGGCGGCGAGAAGATCGATGTGATCCCGTGGAACGACGACCCGTCGGCCTTCGTGGCCAACGCGCTGTCGCCCGCCCAGGTGCTCTCCGTCGATATCGATACGGAGCACCGCATCGCCAACGTAACGGTGCCGGAGCGGATGCTCTCGCTGGCCATCGGCCGCGAGGGGCAGAACGCGCGCCTCGCCGCGCGCCTGACCGGCTGGCGCATCGACATCCGAAGTGACGTCTCCGTCGCCGAGGCGAAGGCCGCGGCCGGCAAGGAAGCGACCGCCGCCGCGGAGGCCGCCGAGGTCGTCGAGATCACCGCAGAGGCAGCCCCAGCGGTTGCGGCCCCGAAGCGTGCTCGAACGGCAAAGGCAAAGGCCGAAGCGGTTGAGGTACCGGTCGAGGCGATCGTGGCCGCGGCCCCTGCCCCGAAGCGAACCCGCACCGCGAAGGCAAAGGCCGACGCGGTCGAGCCCGCGGCTGCTGCTCCGAAGCGAACTCGCGTTGCGAAGGCCAGGCCAGAAGCGGTGGCCGAGCCGGCCGCCACTGACAAGGAACCTGTGGATGCCACCGCCGGTGCTCCGACGAAGCCGCGCGCCCGCAAGGCCAGGGCCGCCGTCGGCGAGGTGTCGTCGTAGGCGCGGGCGCGGCGACCCTCGAGCGTCGAGCGGTCCCAAATCGATCCTGCGTCTTCTGCCGCACCAGCCGCGAAAAGCGAGCCCTGCTGCGCATCGTGCGTGCGCCGGATGGGAGCATCCAGTTCGATCCGAGCGGGCGCGCCAACGGCCGTGGCGCGTACGTGTGCCGTGACGAGGCCTGCATCACCGGCGCCCTGGGCCGCGGTGGGCTGCACCGTGCCCTCGAGGCCACAGTCCCCGCGGAGCTCGCGGACCAGCTCATGACCGCCGCGAGCGGGGGAGGAACCGATGGCACGAAGTAGGAGCGGCACCCGCGGTCGGCGCGGACCACGCAAGCCCCCCCGTCGCGACGGCGCATTCGGCGGGACCGCGGTCCAGGTCGTCGATCCCTCGATGCGCGGTGCCGTGGAGCTGCCGGCAACGATCACGGTCAAGGAGTTCGCGGACGTGCTCGGGGTCAACCCGGCCGACGTGATTCGCGAGCTCATCAAGAGCGGCATCTTCGCGACGATCAACCAGCTCATCGACCGTGATACCGCCTCGCTCGTCGCGAGCGAGCTCGGCTACGACGTCGCTGAGCCGCAGGCGCCCGGCGTGTCCGCCGTGGGCGAGGACGGCGAGGAGGCCACTTCGGCAGCCACGAAGGAAGAGCTATTCACCGAAGAGGACAATGCTGATCTCGTCGATCGTGCGCCGATCGTGACCGTCATGGGGCACGTCGACCACGGCAAGACGAGCCTGCTCGACGCCATCCGCTCGACGACGGTCGCGGCGGGCGAGCGCGGCGGCATCACCCAGCACATCGGCGCGAGCGACGTGACCCGCGGTGATCGCCGTGTCGTGTTCCTCGACACCCCGGGCCACGAGGCGTTCACCGCGATGCGCGCCCGCGGCGCAAAGGTGACCGACATCGCGGTGGTCGTGGTCGCGGCGGACGACGGCGTGATGCCCCAGACGATCGAGGCGATCAGCCACGCCAAGGCGGCGAAGGTGCCGATCATCATCGCGCTCAACAAGATCGACAAACCGGACGCGAACCCGGATCGGGTCAAGACCGAGCTGACCGAGGCCGGCATCGTCATCGAGGAGTACGGCGGCGACGTCCCGCTCGTGCCCGTTTCCGCAAAGAGCCGGGTGGGCCTCGACGACCTCGTCGACATGGTCCTGCTCGTTGCCGACCTCCAGGAGCTGAAGGCCAATCCCAAGCGCTCCGCCATCGGCACCATCGTCGAGGCGCGCATGGACAAGGCCCGCGGCCCGGTGGGCACGGTGCTCGTCCAGACCGGCACGCTCAACGTCGGCGACGTCATCGTCGTGGGCGAGACCTTCGGCCGCGTCCGTGCGCTCGAGGACGAGCACGGCAAACGAATCAAGAAGGCTGGCCCGGCAACTCCGGCGCTCATCCTCGGCCTGTCGCAGGTGCCGGAGGCCGGCGACATCCTGCGCGTCGTCGCCGACGAGAAGGCGGCTCGTGCCGCCGTCGAGGCGCGCACGGCGGAGCTGGCCGCCAAGGGCGGCGAGGGCAGTGGCCGCGCAACCCTGGAGGACCTCTACCGCCAGATCCAGGCCGGCCAGGCAAAGGAGCTGCGCATCGTCCTCAAGGCGGATGTCTCGGGCTCGCTCGGCGCCATCACGCATGCACTCGGTCAGCTCAAGACCGAGGAGGTCAAGCTCAACGTCCTGTACGAGGGCGCCGGAGAGATCAGCGACAACGACATCATGCTCGCCGCCGCTTCGAATGCCGTGGTCGTCGGCTTCAACACTGCGATCAGCGACACGGCCCGCCGCGCTGCCGAGTCCGAGAAGGTCGACGTCCGCCTGTACGACATCATCTATCAACTCACGGACGACATCGAGAAGGCGCTCAGCGGCCTGTTGGAGCCGGAGCTGGTCGAGGTCGTCGAGGGCCGCGCCGAAGTGCGCAAGCTCATCAAGGTCGGCCGACAGGTCATCGCCGGTTGCTACGTGACCGACGGCCGGATCGTCCGCTCCGGCGGCGTCCGCCTGTGGCGCGGCGGCAAGGTCATCGTGACGGACAAGATCGACTCGCTTCGGCGATTCAAGGACGACGTGCGCGAGGTCCAGACCGGCTTCGAGTGCGGCATCGGCCTCGTCAATACCACCGACATCCTCGAAGGCGACGTCATTGAATGCTTCACCACGCAGTCGGTGAGTCGCTCCACGGTCAACTAGATGACGGCCCGAACTGATCGGATCGATCAGCTGCTGCGCGAGGAGATCGGGGCGATCCTGGCGAAGGACGTCCAGGACCCGCGAATCGGCTTCGTGACGGTCACCGATGTAGAGACAGCACCGGATCTCAGCGTGGCTCGCGTCTGGGTGAGCGTGATCGGCCAGCCCGCGGAGCGCGACCTGACGGTCAAGGCGCTCCAGCACGCGCTGCCGTTCGTGCGCCACGAGCTCGGGTCGCGGATCCGCATCCGACGTATCCCGGAACTCCAGCTGCGGCTTGACGACACGGTCCAGCGGGGCACGCGAGTCCTCCAGCTGCTCGCGGAGCTCGAGGCGGGCGGGGTGGTCACCGCGCCCCCGCCGATCGAGGAGTCGCTGCCGACGCCGATGTTCCACATCCCTCCACCAGAGCTGGCTCCGCGCAAGCGCACCAACAAAGGCAAGGGCAAGGGCAAAGGCAAGAGCGGACAGGGACGACGATGAGCATCGATCTCCGACCCTGGCTCGAAGCGGTGCCGGGGGCCGCCGCCCGGGCGATCGCCGGCGCGCGTCGCGCGCTCGTTGCCACGCACGAGAACCCGGATGCCGACACGCTCGGCGCTGCGCTCGGCATCGCCGCGATCGTGGAGCACCACGGCGGGAGCGTGACGCTGGTCTCGACGGACCCGGTGCCGCCGCTCTACGACTTCCTCCCCGGCATGGACCGCTTCGTCCAGGATCCCGCCCCGGACGGCGAGTACGACCTGCTCGTGATCTGCGACTGCGGCTCGCTCGATCGACTGGGTGCCGTTCGGCTCCGGCATCGCGAGCTGTTCGAGCGGACGCCGCGGGTGCTCGTGGACCACCACGCCTCCAACACCGACGGTGGCGCGAGCGACTGGGTCGACCCCGGCGCGGCCGCGACGTGCGAGATGGTCGCCCTCCTGGCCGCGAAGCTCGACGTACCCCTGGAGTCCGACGGCGGCAGGATGGCGGCTGCGCTCATGGCAGGGATCGTGATGGATACCTCGACCTTCGCCCATCCGAACTCGACGCCCCGCACGCTTGCCGTCGCCGCGGCGCTCGTGGCCGCGGGCGCGCCCTTGTCGGAGATCTCGCGAAGGCTCTACCGCTCCAAGCCGGACGCCCAGCTGCGACTGTTCGGTCGCGTGCTCAACCGTCTGGAGGTCACGCCCGGCGGCCGGATCATCCACAGCTCCCTGAACGAGGCCGACCACGCGGCGACCGGCACGATCTCGGCGCAGTCCGAGGGGCTGATCGACCTGCTCGCCCAGTCCGAGACCGCGGAAGTCGCGATCCTGTTCAAGGAGGCCGGCCCGGACTCGACGCGAGTCTCTGTGCGGACGAAACCCGGCGGGGTAGATGCCACCCAGCTCACCGGCGCGTTCGGTGGGGGTGGCCACTCACGTGCGGCGGGCGCAACGGTCGCCGCTCCACTTGCCGAGGCGCGCAGCCGTGTCCTCGCCGAGGCCGAGCGCCTGGCGCTTGCCATTTCCCGTGCCGAAGCCGGCTGAGGCGCTCGTGCCCCGGCAGCCCGACGCCCCGGGCATGCATGGCGTCCTGATCGTCGCCAAACCGGCCGGCCCCACCTCGCACGACGTGGTCGCGCTCGTCCGGCGGCTCGCGTCCACGCGTCGCATCGGCCACGGTGGCACGCTGGACCCATTCGCCTCTGGCGTGCTGCCGTTGTTCCTGGGTGGCGCGACCCGGCTCGTGGAGTACCACCTGGCCGACAACAAGGCGTATCGCGCCACGATCTGCTTCGGAGCTACCTCCACGACGGACGATCTCGACGGCGAGCTCACACCCGTCGCCGCACCCGCGCCCACGAAGGAGGAGGCGCTCGCCGGCCTCGCCGCGTTCCTCGGGCCCCAGCTCCAGCAGCCGCCTACGTACTCCGCCGTGCAGGTGGGCGGCCGGCGCGCCTACGCGATGGCGCGCGCGGGAGAGACTGTCGAGCTCCCGTCCCGGAGCGTCGAGATCCATACCCTCGATCTCCTGGAGTGGGACGGTAGCGAACCGGATCGCCCGATCGCCATCGTCGACGTCCGATGCTCGGCGGGCACCTACATCCGGGCCATCGCTCGGGACCTTGGTGCGCGGCTGGGCTGCGGGGCATATCTGGGCGCGCTCGTGCGAACGGCCAGTGGGCCGTTCGCGATCGATGCTGCCCGCTCGCTGGATGAGATCCGCGACGCGGCGGCGGCAACGGGCCCGGAAGGCGTCCGTGCGCTCCTACTCCCGTCGGATACGGGGCTCGACGCGCTGACCGCCGTCGCGCTCACCGATGGAGAGATCGCCGACGCGCTCCAGGGCCGGTTCGTGCGGCCGGCGGCCGGGCTCCGCGAGACGCCCGAGGACGAGCCGCTCCGGCTGACGGACGCCGCAGGGTTGATCGTGGGCATGGGCCGCCGCGATGGGGCGCGGATCGCCCCGACGAAGATGCTGCCCCGCTGAGGATGGCCATGGCGGTGGTCGACGGGGTGGACGCGCTCGATCGATCGCTCGGGCGGCTGTTCGTGGTCATCGGCGTGTTCGACGGCCTGCACTTGGGCCACGAGTACCTGCTCCGCGAGCTGGTTGCCGCCGCCGCCGCGCACGACGCGCGCCCGGCCGTGATCACCTTCGACCACCACCCCGACGAGATCCTGACCGGGCATGCGCCGCCACTCCTGTGCGATCCGGACGACCGACTCGAACGCCTGGAGGCGGCCGGGGTCGCCGTTACCGTCGTCCAGACCTTCGACGTCGCGCTGCGCGAGACGCCGTTCGATGCGTTCGTGCGCCGCATCGCCGATCAGGTGGACCTTGCCGGGTTCCTGATGACCCCGGATTCCGCGTTCGGCTTCGAGCGCGGCGGGACGCCCGAGACCGTTGCGGCGCTGGGCCGCGAGCTTGGCTACGACGTGGTCGTCGCGTCGCCTTTCACCCTTGGCGGCCGGCCGGTCAGCAGCTCCATGATCCGTACCGCCATCGCCGGGGGGGACCTCGCGAGCGCGGCGCGCCTTCTCGGGCGCCCCTACGCGATCGTCGGTCATGGATCACGTGCGACGCGTGACCCGGTGCTGACGTTCGAGATGCCGGTTGCCTTGCCGCCGACGGGCTGGTATGCCGTCCACATCGACGACCTCGACGAGGCGGAAGCCCACGGCGCCGACCACGTCCACGTGGATGCGCCGGGGACGGTGCGGCTCCAGGGGATCTGGATCGGCGGGCCGCGCTGGCGCGTCCAGTTCGAGCCGACTGCCGCAGGCTGACCGCTGATCCGTGATCTCGCTCCACCGTGGCCGGCTCGGCCCGTGCCGGCTTGGCCCGTGGCGGCTCGGCCCGTGCCGGCTTGGCCCAGGCCGGCTCGGCCCAGGCCGGCTCGGCCCGCGCCCGATGTTCGCCGCCAGCTACCAACGCGACGAGGTTGACGTCCGACTGGGTCGCCTGGCCCCGGAGGAGGGCGTCAGACGACCAAACCACGTCGTTTTGGTGTCTGCAAACGATCATGTCTACACGATTCGCGCACGGCGGGGGCTTCGCGGCCGTCAACGTAGTCAAGTTGGTATCCGGCCACGAACAATTCGCCGGCCGGTCGCGCCCCGACACACCGGCGCTACCTACGCTGCCGGCGCTACCTACGCGGCCATGGACCATTCGTGCGTGACACCATTCGTGCGTGATGGGCGATCGGCTGCTACCATCCGCCGGTCATAGAAGTGGAAGAACCAATAGTGTTGTTCGTGTCGGAGGACCGAGTGCCGCTCGCGCCCGAAGGGAAAACGGAGACAATCGTCGAGTACGCCGTCAATGACGGTGATACCGGCTCGCCCGAGGTCCAGATCGCGCTCCTGACGGGGCGGATCAAGGTCTTGACTGACCATCTCCGCAGCTTTCCGAAGGACAATCATTCGCGTCGCGGCCTCCTCAAGCTCGTCGGCCAGCGCCGTCGCCTTCTCGCATATCTGCTGAAAAGGGACAACGCGCGCTACCGCGCCGTCATCGGACGGCTCGGACTCCGCCGCTAGCCCTGGATCGCCGCCCTGGCCCGGAACGGGCAGGGGAGCGCAGGGATAGCGCGTCGGGTCGACCCGCCGCAGGTCAGTACCTCCTCCACGGCAGGAGGAATCACAACCAGTGCCACAGGTCTTCGAGACCCAGCTTGGTGGTCGCACGCTGACCATCGAAACCGGCCGGCTTGCCCGTCTCGCCGGCGGCGCCGTCACCGTCCGCTACGGCGACACCATGGTGCTCGGCACCGCCAACCGGTCGGAGCCCCGCCCCGGGCTGGACTTCTTCCCGCTCACAGTCGACTTCGAGGAGCGGATGTACGCGGCCGGCAAGATCCCCGGCGGCTTCATCAAGCGCGAGTCGCGTCCGTCGGAGAACGCCATCCTGGCTGCTCGCCAGACGGACCGCCCGATCCGCCCGCTCTTCCCCGAGGGCTACAAGGACGACATCCAGCTCGTGATCACGGTCCTCTCGACCGATCAGGAGAACAACCCGGACGTCCTCGGCACCGTCGCCGCCTCGACGGCGCTGACGATGAGCGAGATCCCGTTCAACGGCCCCGTCGGCTCGGTGCGCATCGGCCGGATCGGCGGCGAGTTCGTCGTCAACCCGACCCACACCGAGCTCGCCGAGTCGGACCTTGACTTGATCGTCGCCGGCACCCGCGACGCGATCATGATGGTCGAGGCCGGCGCCAACCTGCTCCCCGAGGACGTGATGGCCGAGGCCATCCTGTTCGGACATCGCTCCCTCCAGCCGCTCGTCGACATCCAGGACGAGATCCGCAAGGCGATGGGCAAGCCCAAGCGCGTCCCGTACATCGAGCCCTCCACCGGCTCGGTCCTCGAGTTCGCGACGGCGACCGACGCCAAGCGTGAGCTCGTCGTGATCGACGTCGAGACCACGGGCACGGACCCCAAGATGTCCGATCTCCTGGAGATCGCGGCGGTCAAGATCAAGGGCACCAAGGTCGTCGACACCTGGTCCACGTTTGTGAACCCCGGTCGTGCGATCGTCGGCAACCAGATGCACGGCATCACCGACAAGGACGTCAAGGGCGCCCCGACGCCGAAGGCCGCCGCCGAGCAGCTGCTGAAGTTCGTCGGTGACGCGATGGTCGTGGGCCACAACGTGGGCTTCGACCTCGGGTTCATCGAGGAGGCCAAGGGCGAGGGGTTCCGGTTCGCGCCGGGCTCCTACCTCGACACCCTCGTGATCGCCCGCGAGGGCTACCCCGGCGCCGAGTCGTACAAGCTGGGTGACCTGGCCAAGTTCTTCGGGGTCGAGCTCGCCCAGAGCCATCGCGCCCTGTCGGACGCGCAGGCCACTGCGAACCTCCTGCTGTGGTTCGCCAACGACCTGCCGGACCGGATCACCAAGCTGAAGGGCGCGATCGCGGACGCCGTCCGGGCCAATCGCAAGGGTGGCGACACCAACGCCCTCCTCGAGGCGGCCAGACGAGACGCGCGCGTCAGCAAGAACCTGTTCAGCCTCGTCCAGAAGAAGACGGTTCGCCGAGTGGTCATCGATGAGGGCATCCGCATCGACGGCCGCGGCCTGACCGACATCCGACCGATCACGGTCGAGGTGGGCCTCGTCCCGCGCGCCCATGGCTCCGGCCTGTTCACCCGTGGTGAGACCCAGGCCCTGACCGTCGCGACCCTGGGCGCCTCCTCGGACGTCCAGCGGCTCGACACGATCAGCCCGGAGACCGAGAAGCGCTACATCCACCACTACAACTTCCCGCCCTACAGCACCGGCGAGAACAAGCCGATGCGCGGCCCAAGCCGCCGCGACATCGGACACGGCCACCTCGCGGAGCGGGCACTCCTGCCCGTCCTGCCGAGCCATGACGAGTTCCCGTACGTCATCCGCCTCGTCAGCGAGTGCGTGACGTCCAACGGCTCCACCTCGATGGCCTCCACCTGCGGCTCCACCCTCGCCCTCATGGACGCGGGCGTGCCGATCAAGGCGCCGGTCGCCGGCGCGGCGATGGGCCTGATCACGGAGCCCGATGGCACCTTCGTCGTCCTGACCGACATCCTCGGCAAGGAAGACTCGATCGGTGACATGGACTTCAAGGTCACCGGCACGCGCGATGGCGTGACGGCGCTCCAGATGGACATCAAGGTCCAGGGCATCAGCGAGGCGATCATCC
>JBDSZH010000026.1:0-6816 GCA_039925225.1 Candidatus Limnocylindrales bacterium
GGTCCGAGATCCGCGGCGAGATAGCGCACGGACGCCTCCAGCGCCGCCTTCGCGACGCCCATGACGTTGTAGTGGGCGACGACCTTCTCGGCGCCGTAGTAGCTCAGCGTCAGCACGGACGAGCCCGGATGCAGGAACGGCCGCGCCTCGCGCACGAGCGCGACCAGCGAGTATGCGGAAACGTCCATCGCGAGCGCGAAACCGTCGCGCGATGTGTTCGCGAACTCACCATCAAGGTCCTCGCGCTTGGCGTAGGCGAGCGCATGCACGAGAACGTCGATCTCGCCGTACTGGTCGCCCCATTTCGACATCACGCCCGCGATCTGTTCGTCCGACTGGACGTCGCACGCCTCGACAAAAGTCGACCCGATCGAGGTGGCCAGCGGCCGGACGCGTCGCTCGATCAGGCTCTCCACGGACGAGAAGCCAACCGTCGCGCCCTGCTCGTGAAGCGCCTTGGCGATGCCCCAGGCGATCGAGTGGTCGTTCGCGACGCCGAAGATCAGCGCCTTCCTGCCGTCGAGCAGCCCCATTGGTCCTCCATCGTGCGCCGAGCCGCGCCGAGCCGCGCCGAGCCTACCATCGGCCTCGTGACCGGAACCGGGACTCCAGACCTTCGCGCGGCGCTCGACGGGGTTCGCGCGTTCGTGCTCGATGCCGACGGTGTACTCATGTATCGCGGCGCCCCCATCAATGGTTCGCCGGAGGCCACGGTGGAGCTCCATCGGCGTGGGATTCCCTATCGCGTCGTGACCAACTTCTCGTCGGCGCACCGCTCCAGCCTCGCCGCCGCATTCGGCAAGGCGACCGGGCTGACCGTCGATCCGGACGAAATCATCACCGCTGCGTCGGCGGCAGCCGCCTACACCGCCGCTCTCCACCCCGGGGCACCACTCCTGGTGATCGCCGCGCCCGACGCGCTGCGAGAGTGGAAGGGCCAGGACGTCCTCACGGTGGCCGAGGCCGACGCTCGGCCCGAGCCGGTTGCGGCGGTCGTGATCGGAGATGCGGGCGACGACCTGTCGTTCTCGAACCTGGACGTTGCCTTTCGCCAAATGCGCCTCGGCGCGGAGTTCGTCGCGATGCACCGCAACCCGTGGTGGATGACCCCGAAAGGCTTCACGCTCGACGCGGGCAGCGTCGTCGCGGGTCTCGAGTTCGCGCTCGGTCGCAAGGCCGTGATCTGCGGCAAGCCATCGCCGGTGGTGTTCCGACAGGCGGTCGCGGAGCTTCGAGCCGAGCTCGCCGCCCGCCCCAACGGGAGTGGCGACCCTCGCCTCCGTGCTGCCGACGTCGCGATGGTCGGCGACGACCCGCGCGCCGACATCGCCGCCGCGCGCCGGGTCGGGCTGCGAGGCTTCCTGGTCCTGACCGGCAAGGTGAACGCCGACGAGGCCGCCGCGAGCCGCGTGCGGATGAATGGCGTGGCGCACTCCCTTGCGGAGCTCATCGCGGCGCTGTAGCCGTCGACCGTCCGGGCGATAGACTTCCGCGGAGGCCAGTTACCTCCCGCATCTGAGGTCCGAACGCTCGATGGTCACCGAGTCGAAGCCGCGAATCAAGATCACCTATGCGACCCTCCGCAACGACAACGAGGAGCTCCACGCCCTGTACGAGGCGGGCGTGCAGGAGGCTCGCGCCGGGCTCGGCGCGCATCACCAGAACTACATCGATGGGCGCTGGGTGGATGGGTCGGCGGGGACGTTCGAGGCGCGCTCGCCGATCGATCGGGACCTGCTGATCGGGACGTTCGCCAAGGGTGATCGCAGCGACGCGCAGGCCGCGATCGCAGCCGCGCGCCGGGCGGCGCCCCCGTGGCGTCACACGCCCTGGCAGGAGCGTCTGACGATCCTGCGGCGCGCGGCGGACCTCATTTCCGATCGCTTGATGCGCTACGGCGCGGACATGGCCTTCGAAGTGGGGAAGAACCGGCTGGAGGCGCTCGGCGAGGTCGAGGAAGCGGCGGACCTGATCCGCTACTACGCCCAGACGGTCGAGGACAACAACGGCTACGACCAGCCGATGGACAACCTGGGGGACGCGACCGTCCACACCCGGTCCATCCTCAAGCCGCACGGCGTCTTCGCGGTGATCAGCCCCTTCAACTTCCCGATGGCGCTCTCCACAGGGCCGGTCACGGGAGCGCTGCTCGCCGGTAATTCGGCGGTGCTGAAGCCCGCGACCATCTCGCCGTTGTCAGCCGTGAACCTCATCCACGCGCTGGAGGACGCAGGCGTCCCGGCCGGTGTCGTGAACCTGGTGATGGGCCCCGGCGAGACCGTCGGCGAGGAGCTCCAGTCGAACCCGGGCATCGACGGCATCGTCTTCACCGGCTCGTACGAGGTCGGCATGCGGCTGTTCAGGACCTTCTCCAAGGACTGGCCGCGGCCGTGCATCGTGGAGATGGGCGGCAAGAACCCCGCGATCGTCTCGCGCAAGGCGGACCTCGAGGAGGCGGCCGAGGGGATCCTGCGCTCGGCGTTCGGGTTCGGCGGCCAGAAGTGCTCTGCCAACTCGCGGGTCTACGTCGAGCGCCCGGTGCACGACGAGCTCGTTCGGATGCTCGTCGAGAAGACCGAGAAGCTGACCGTCGGCGACCCGGTCGATCGAAAGAACTGGCTCGGCCCGATCATCGACCAGAAGGCGGTCGACCGGCACCAGCAGGCGGTCTCCGAGGTCCGTCGTGACGGCACGGTCTACACCGGCGGCGAGCACCTGACCGACGGGGATCTGGCGCGCGGCTTCTACGTCGAGCCGACCGTCGTCGGCAACCTGCCAGCGTCGCACCGCGTGTTCCAGGACGAGCTGTTCGCGCCATTCACGGCGGTCCAGGCGGTCGACTCGCTCGACGAGGCGCTTCGCCTCGCCAATGACACGATCTACGGCCTGACCGCTGGCGTGTACAGCGAGGATGCCGGCGAGGTGGCGCGCTTCCTCGATGAGGCCCAGGCCGGCGTCCTGTACGTGAACCGACGCGCCGGCGCGACGACCGGCGCGTGGCCCGGCGTCCAGGCGTTCGGTGGCTGGAAGGGCTCCGGGTCCACCGGCAAGAGCGGCCTCTCGCGCTACTACGTCGCCCAGTTCCTCCGCGAGCAGAGCCACACGGTCGTCGACTGACCGATGCGAGCGCTGGTCGCGATCGCCGCTCTCCTCCTGGCCGCGTGCGCACCCACTGCGTCGGACACTGCGCCGACGACCGAGGCCGCGTCCGCCGGCCCCTCCGCGTCGGTGCCATCGGCGACCGAACCATCGCCGGCGCCCACCGTCACCGCGACCGGACCGAGCCTGGCGACCACTGTGCCCACAGGTCCCGCGTGGACGCCGCGGCCCGCCTCGTCGCTGCTCATCAACTCCCTGGTCACAGTGGTGGTCGACCGACTCAATCTCCGGGAGACGCCCACCGCGACGTCGAAGAGCCTGGGGATCGCCGAGGCGGGCGACTTCCTCTTCATCGACGAGGAAGGCCCGTTCACGGACGGCGGCTACACCTGGTATCACGCGATCGCCATCGCGAAGGCCGGCGGGCCACCGGCGCTCTCTGTGGATGTGGCCCAGTCCGGCGGCATCGGCGGATGGATCGCATCGGCGAAGGGACCCGCCCCGTACGTCAAGCAGGTGCAGCCTCGATGTCCGCCATCGATCGACCTGGCCAGCCTCCAGTTCATGCTCGGCGCCGAGCTGCTCGCGTGCTTCGGAGGCAACACGATCGAGCTCACAGGTACGTTCGGGTGCGGGGGCTGCGGTGGCGTGCGAATCGGCATCTACGAGCCTGCGTGGCTGGCCTACCCGCTGTATGCGGCGCCCCTGACCGTGTACCCGGTCGGTGGCCGACTCGGCCCATTCGCAATTCGCTTCGCGCCGAGTGGGCCGGCAATGCCGCCGGTCGGATCGGTGGTCCTGGTACGAGGCCACTTCGATGATCCCGCAGCCAGCACCTGCGCGATCTCCCTCCGCAATCCGCTGAAGCCAGATGGCGAGGACCTCGTCAGCATCAGCGCCGACGCCGCCCACCTCTTCTGCGCCCAGCAGTTCGTGGTCGAGGCGATCGAGGTGATCGGGACCGACCCGGGCTTCATCTACGGCTGACGCCAAGCCTGCCACGGCTCGCTGCTAGACTGGATGGAGAGCATCCACTCTGCATAAACCGCCCTTCGCCATAAGCCCTTCCCGAGGTGACCAGTGCCCCAGTCCGCATCCTCGCTCGACCGCGCGTCGATGCCCATCTCCGATCGGCCCTTGCCGGATCTGATCACCGAGATTCCGGGCCCGAAGGCCCGCGAGCACGTCAAGTTCGACGAACAGTGGACCTCGCCGAGCCTGCCCCGCGCCTACCCGATCGTGCCCGTTCGAGGCCTCGGGATGGCGATCGAGGACATCGACGGCAACCTGTTCCTCGATTTCGCGGCGGGCATCGCGGTCAACTCCACCGGGCACGGGCACCCACAGGTGATCGGGGCGATCAAGGAGCAGGCCGGCGAGCTGGTTCACTACTCGGCGTCGGACTTCTACCTGCCGATCTACGCCGAGACTGCCGCGGCGATGGCCCGCATCGCGCCGATGAAGGGCAAGCTTCGGACATACCTCGGGAACTCCGGCGCGGAGGCTGTCGAGGTCGCGATGAAGCTCGCCCGCCACTACACCGGACGGCCGTACATCGTCGGCTTCCTGGGCGGGTTCCACGGCCGGACGTACGGCGCCGTGTCGCTGACCGCATCGAAGGCGAAGTACCACGCCGGTTTCAATCCGCTCCTGCCGGGCATCTACCACGCGCCGTTCGGCAAGGTCGAAGACCTCAAGTGGTTCGACGACGTCCTGTTCAACCGGCTCGTGCCGGCGAACGAAGTCGCGGCGGTGGTGATCGAGCCGATCCAGGGCGAGGGCGGCTACATCGTCCCCGAGGACGGCTTCCTCGAAGGCCTTCGCGAGCTGTGCACGAAGCACGGGATCCTGCTCGTCGTGGACGAGATCCAGTCCGGCGCCGGGCGAACCGGGAAGATGTGGGCGATCCAGCACTGGGACGTGGAGCCGGACATCCTGCTCGCCGCCAAGGGCATCGCGTCGGGCATGCCCCTCAGCGCGATGGTCGCACCTGCCCACATCATGGAGCACTGGGGCGTCGGCGCCCACGGCTCCACCTACGGCGGCAACCCGGTCGCCTGCGCGGCGGCGCTCGCGACCATCGAGCTGCTCGAAAACGGGCTGATCGACAATGCGGCTGTTCGCGGTGAGCAGGCGATGGCCGGCCTTCGCGAGCTCATGGCCCGGCATCCCAATTCCGTCCTCGACGTGCGCGGCAAGGGGCTGATGATCGGCGTCGAGTTCGCCGATCCCAAGCTCGCCGAAGCGGTCCAATGGGCGTGCTTCCAGCGCGGCCTGCTGGTGCTGGAGTGCGGCGCCCAGACCGTCCGGCTCTGCCCGCCGCTGGTCGCCTCGGCATCGGACGTCGACACCGCCGTTCGGATCTTCGGCGAGGCGGTCGCGGACGTCATCGCGCACCCCTCGGAGATCGCCCGCGACGCGGCCGCCTCCGGCGCGATGCACGTAGGCGGCGAGGTCGACGGCTAGCCCGAAACCGGGATGAGCACCAGCAAGGTCGCCTCGATGCACGACGCCGTGGCGGACCTGGTCCGCGACGGGGATACGGTGGCGATCGAGGGCTTCACGCACCTCATCAGCTTCACCGCCGGCCACGAGATCATCCGCCAGCGGAAGCGCGACCTGACCCTCGCCCGGCTGACCCCGGACCTCATCTACGATCAGATGATCGCGGCCGGCGTCGCGCGCAAGCTGATCTTCTCGTGGCTTGGCAACCCCGGCGTGGGTGGACTGGGCGCGATCCGCCGCCGAATCGAGCCGGCAACGAGCGGTGGCGAGGGTCAGCCGCCGCGCCTCGAGATCGAGGAGTACAGCCACTTCGGGATGGTGGGGCGGTACACGGCGGGCGCGGCGAACCTGCCGTTCTATCCGCTTCGGAGCTATTTCGAGACGGACATGCCCAAGGCCAATCCGCTGATCCGCGAGATCGAATCGCCGTACGGCGATGGCAAGGTCTACGCCGTCCCGCCGCTCAAGCCCGACGTCTCGATCGTGCACGCCCAGCGCGCGGACGCTGCCGGCAACACCCAGGTTTGGGGCCTCCTCGGCTGCCAGAAAGAGGCCGCGTTCGCCGCGGAGCGGGTCATCGTGGTCGTCGAGCGGCTGGTCGACGAGGCCGTGATCCGGGCGGACCCGAACCGCACGATCATCCCCGGGCTGATCGTGGATGCAGTGGTCGTCGAGCCGTTCGGCGCGCATCCGTCCTACGTCCAGGGCGCATACGACCGCGACAACCGCTTCTATCTCGACTGGGACGCGATCACGAAGGACGAGGACGCACTCCAGGCTTGGCTCCGGAACTGGATCTACGACCTCGACGGCCGCGCCTCGTATATCGACAAGCTCGGTCCGGAGCGCATTGCCTCGCTCAAACCCGGTTCCGCCCCCTCAGGCTCGGTTGACTACGGACGCTACGAATGAGCGAACTCGCGTTCAGCAAGTCGGAGATGATGATCGTGGCCGCGGCACGCGCACTGAAGGGGCAGCGCGTGTGCTTCGTGGGCGTGGGCCTGCCGAACATCGCCGTCAACCTCGCCAAGCGCACGGTCACCCCGGACCTCGAGCTGGTCTATGAAGCGGGAGTCTTCGGGGCGCGGCCCGCCCGACTGCCGCTGAGCATCGGCGACCCGACGATCGTCACCGGCGCGACATCGGTCGTGAGCATGTACGAGCTGTTCAGCTTCTACCTCCAGGGCGGGCTGATCGACGTCGGGTTCCTGG
>JBDSZH010000027.1:0-10899 GCA_039925225.1 Candidatus Limnocylindrales bacterium
AGCAGGTGACCCCTATCTCGATGTCCGGACCAGACCAGCGAACCATGCGCAATCGCCGACCCCGCAGACGCCCCATGGGCGGAGGTGGAGGTGGCAGCGGCCGCGCCCCGGTGACCGAATACGACGAGATGCAGGAACTCGAGGCCGCCCGGGAGCGGAACGACCTCGACGTCGTTGACCTGCGGGAGATGAGCGTCGCCGAGCTTCGGCAGGTCGGACGCGATCTCGAGCTCGACACCCAGACCGACGATCGCAAGGACGACCTCGTCGACGCGATCCTCCAGCGCCAGACGGAGCGCGCCGGCCTGGACTATGCGACTGGCATCCTCGACGTCGTCGACGAGGGCTACGGATTCATGCGCCGCCACGGCCTGCTGCCGAGCCCGGAGGACGTGTACGTCAGTTCCAGCCAGGTTCGCCGATACGGGCTGCGCATCGGTGACCGGGTCTCCGGCGCCGTCAGAGCGCCGCGCGATCAGGAGAAGTACTGGGGCCTTCTTCGCGTCGACTCCGTCAACGGCGTCGACAGCGAGACCGCCCGCCGTCGCCCCATCTTCAACGACCTGACGCCGGTCCACCCGGATGTCCTCCTGAACATGGAAAGCGATCCGAAGAACCTGAGCCAGCGTCTGGTCAACCTCGTCAACCCGATCGGCAAGGGCCAGCGCGCCCTGATCGTCAGCCCGCCGAAGGCCGGCAAGACGATGCTGCTCAAGGCGATGGCCAACGGGATCAGTGCGAACTATCCGGACATCCTGCTCATGGTCGCGCTCATCGGCGAGCGCCCGGAGGAAGTCACGGACATGCGCCGGTCCGTCAAGGGCGAGGTCATTTCCTCCACCTTCGACGAGCCCACGGAGAATCACACACATGTGGCCGAGATGGCCCTGGAAATCGCCAAGCGCCAGGTCGAGACCGGGCGTGACGTGGTGATCCTCCTCGACTCGATCACCCGCCTGGCGCGCGCCTACAACCTGGCGCTCCCGCCCAGCGGCCGGACCCTGTCGGGCGGCATCGATCCGATTGCCCTGTATCCCCCGAAGCGGTTCTTCGGCGCCGCGCGGAAGATCGAGGAGGGCGGCTCGCTCACGATCATCGGTACCTGCCTGGTCGACACCGGCTCGCGTATGGACGACGTGATCTACGAGGAGTTCAAGGGCACCGGCAACTCGGAGCTCATCCTGGACCGGAAGCTCGCCGAGAAGCGGATCTTCCCGTCCATCGACGTCATGCGTTCAGGCACCAGGCGCGAGGAGCTGCTCCTCGAGGACGGCACCCTCAAGCTCGTCTGGACGATGCGCCGGATGCTGTCCGCCGTGGGCTCCAATGAGGGCATCGAGTTGCTGCTCAACCGGATGGCCAAGACGGACACCAATGCCCAGTTCCTCCTCGGGTTGACCAAGTCCCTCGACTCCTAGAACACGTGCGGGCCGTTTGCAGCGCTTCCGGGGTGCGTGGTAAGGTCCCTGCAACGTCGTAGCCTGCGGAGGAGTGGGCTCGGCCGCGAAGCGAAGAATCCCAGCTCCAAGATCGCGACCCGCCGACGGTCCTTGACACCGCAAACCGCGCGTCCATGCGCAGCGGACCGTCCTGCCAGGAGAACGTATTGCCGAACCGCGTGAGCGGCGTCGTGCGCACCATCGTGCACCGCCGCTCCAAGGGACCTGACCACCGCTCAGAAGGTCAGGCCCGCACAACAACCTCGCGACACGTGCACCGGCGCGCGATCGGCCTTGCCCGATTCCTGGCCCACGTGCTCACGCCCACGCCGCGTTCGCGGGCGCGTGCCGCTGCGCACACGGTCAAGAGGGCCCCGGTCATCGCCTCGGCTCGGCCGCGTACGTCGGCTCGTCGTCGGCTCTATCGCCGGCACCTCGTCCTCCGACTGACCTCGGACCGGACGCTGCCGATCGCGATCGGCCTGATCGTGCTTCTGGCGGCGGGCGTGAGCCTCGCGCCAGCTGCGACCCCGGTCGGTGCCGCACAGGACGGCAACGCCGCGGCGGTCCGCTTAGTGGTCGGCGGCGGCGCGGCCGGTGCGGCACTGCTCGACGACGAGATGGCGACCATCCTCGACGGCGAGGAGCCGTCCGCATTCATCGACGACGGGACGCTCTACAAGCCCGTCGCGGTCGACACCACGATCCAGACCTCCGCCGAGATGCTCCAGCACTACAAGGTCAAGGATGGCGACACGCTCACCGGCATCGCAAGCCGCTTTGGCGTCTCGATGATGACCCTGTGGTGGGCCAACAAGCTCACGACGAAGGAATCGCTCCACGTCGGCCAGGACCTGGTCATTCCCCCGGTCAGCGGCCTCATCGTCACGGTCAAGGCCGGCGACACGCTCGAGGGCGTGGCTACCGAGAACAAGGTGTCGGCCGAGGACATCATCTCGGTCAACAGCCTCGAGGACACGAACCTCATCGTCGGCCAGGTGCTGGTGCTGCCCGGAGCCAAGGGCGACCCGATCCCGACACCCACGCCCAAGCCGACGAAGAAGCCAAGCACGTACAGCGGAGGCGGCGGCGTCGCTCCGACGTACAGCGGTGGCGCGTGGAGCTGGCCCGTACGGGGCGGCGGCAACTACATCAGCCAGTACTTCCACTACGGCCACTACGCGATCGACGTCGCGGCCAGCTATGGCAGCCCGGTGGTCGCGGCGCTCGCCGGGACGGTTGTCTACGCCGGCTGGGCCAACACGGGCTGCGGCTACAGCGTGATCCTGCGGAACAGCAGCAGCATCTACACGATGTATTGCCACAACTCGGCGGTCATCGTTTCCAAGGGCCAGTCCGTTTCGCGCGGCCAGCAGATCGCCAGGGTCGGCTCCAGTGGCACGGCCACCGGCTCGCATCTCCACTTCGCGGTGTCGATCGGCTACCCGCACCAGAGCGGCAGCTACTTCGTCAACCCGCTCAAGTACTACTGAGAGACGCTCCCTCCCACGGGTCCTGTCGCTCGACGATGGCCGCCCACCCTCGTGGGAAGATGGCCCTGAATGTTTCTCGATCGAGTCAAGGTCTTCCTGCGTGCCGGCGACGGCGGCGATGGCGCGTCCACGTTCCGGCGTGAGGCCCACGTCCCGCGTGGCGGTCCCGATGGCGGCGATGGCGGCCGCGGCTCGTCGATCCACCTCCGCGTCGATGCTGGTCAGACCACCCTTCGCGACTTCCAGTACAAGCACCACTTCCGCGCGCCGGCGGGGGGGCGAGGCCAGCGCGCGCGTCGGCACGGCGCGGCCGGCGACGAACTGATCCTTGACGTTCCGCCGGGCACGGCCGTCTACGACGATGGGACCGGCGAGCTGATCGCAGACCTGGTGGCAGTCGGGCAGACCGCGATGGCGGCGCGAGGTGGCCGCGGCGGCCTCGGAAACGTGCACTTCGCGACCTCCACCCACCAGGCGCCGCGGCATGCCCAGAAGGGCGAGCCCGGCGAGGAGCGCTGGGTCCGCCTGGAGCTTCGGCTCATCGCGGACATCGGCCTCGTGGGGCTTCCGAACGCGGGCAAGTCCACGCTGCTGGCGGCGCTCACGGCCGCCACGCCCAAGATCGCGGACTACCCGTTCACGACGCTGGAGCCCAACCTGGGCGTGATGGACCTCTCCGGCGAGGGCGGTATCGATGCCGATTTCCGACGTCCGACCATCGCCGACGTGCCGGGCCTGATCGAGGGTGCGAGCACGGGCGCGGGCCTCGGGCACGCATTCCTGCGCCATGTCGAGCGGACGCGCGTCCTCGTCCAGGTCGTGGACGGCTCCGGCCGCGACCCGAACTGGGACTTCGAGGTCATCCGCGACGAGCTCGGGGCCCACGATGCAGCCCTGCCCGAGAAGCCGACGCTCATCGCGTTCAACAAGATCGATCTGCCTGCTGCGGTGGAGGCCTGGCCCGCGTTCAAGATGGCACGCAAGCGAGACGGCGTGCGGGTGGTCGCGATCGCCGCATCGACAGGCGAAGGGATCGCAGAGTTCACTGCCGCCATCGCGGAGCTCCTGCCGTCGTCCGTGGAGTTGGACGCGCCACCGGAGCCGTCGGGCGTCGTCGTGCATCGCCTCGAGGCCGCGCCGGACCGCGTCACGGTGCTCCTGGAATCGGAAGGCGTGTACCGCGTCGTGGGCCGGCAGATCGAGCGAGTCGCGTCGCAGACCAACTTCGAGGTCGAGGAATCCGCGGAGCGGTTCCAGCGGGATCTCGAGCGCCTGGGCGCCGATGCCGCGCTGCGGCGGGCCGGCGTGAAGCCGGGTGACACCGTGCGAATCGGTGCCGTGGAGCTTGACTGGGAGGCCGAGCCCTGGAGCGCGCGCCGATGACGGACGCTGGCGGGCGCGCAAGCATCGGCCTCATGGGCGGCACGTTCGATCCCATCCATCTCGGACACCTCGTGATCGCGCAGGAAGCCCGCGAGGCACTCGCGCTGGAGCGGATCCTGTTCGTGCCCGCCGGCGAGCCGCCGCACAAGCCGTCGAACCAGGTCACCGAGGTCGCTCATCGCGTCGCGATGGTCCAGCTCGCGATCGCGGACAACCCGGACTTCGAGCTGAGCCGGATCGAAGTCGATCGGTCGGGTCCTTCGTACACCGTGGACACGGTCGAGGCACTCGCGGCGGACGCGGACGTCACGATCATCCTGTCGGCAGAGACCTTCCGCGAGCTGCCGGCCTGGCACGAGCCGGGTCGACTCTTCGCAGCCGCCCGCGTGGCGGTTGTGCCGCGCGAGGGCTACCCTGCCCCAGACCCGGCATGGCTCGCCGCGACCTTTCCCGGCCGCGAGGACCGCGTCATCTACCTTGAAGCACCACATCTCGGCGTGTCGTCGACGGACATCCGGGCCAGGGTCGCAGCGGGTCGCTCGATCCGCTACCTCGTCCCAGCCTCGGTGGAGGCGTACATCGCCGCCAACAACCTGTATCAGACCGAACCAACCGATCACATCGCCTGGAGGACCGCCGCCTCGTGACCGCACCCGCCAAGAACCCCACTCGCAACGCCAAGGGATTGCCCACTCGCCTCCCTCCGACGCGACCTGCCGCCACGCCCGTCATCGAGATGCCGGCCCTGGAGCTGGCGCGCAGGATCGTTGAGCTCGCCGAGGACAAGAAGGCGGCAGACATCGTCCTGCTCGACCTCAGCGGCCTGACGACGATGGCCGATTACTTCGTGATCGCCTCGGGCGGCTCCGAGCGACAGCTGGACGCGATCGCCGAAGGCGTGATCTCGGGCATGCGCGACGAGAAGATTCACGCGTTCGGGCGCGAGGGCACCGCGGCGTCGCACTGGGTGCTGGTGGACTTCGGCTCGGTCGTGGTCCACGTGTTCACCCCGCCGGAGCGCGACTATTACCAGCTGGAGAAGGCCTGGTCGGAGGCGAAAACGATCCTGCGCGTGCAGTAGGCGCGGGCCGCAACTCGGCGGCCGTACGGGGGTCCGGAGTACCGACGGGTCATGTCCCAAGCACGGGACTGGCCGCAGCATCGCGGCATGTCCGTCGCTCGAGATCGATGCCCCGCCTGCACCAAGCTGCTGATCAGCAGCCGGTTCGACGCGACGTTCCGCCTGCCCGATCAGAGTGAGCGCCTGTGCTTCGGCATTCCGGGCGGCCTGTGCGCCGAATGCCACCAGCTGTACATCGACCCGGACCTCATCGAGCTGCTCGATCTGGGCCCCGGCCGGTGCACCTTCGCGATCGAGAGCGACCTCGTCCTCCAGGAGCGCGCCTGGTCGATGTGACCTCCGCCCCTTCGCGGGCGTGCAGGTCCCGGGTCAGCCCGTGGCGACCCGATCGGTGATCCAGAGATCGAACGAGAGGCGGTCGCGCGCGTCCGTGGACGCTCTCCCGCCAACGCCCTTGACCTGCGCGTCAAGCTCCACGAGGCCATTCAGCGCCGCATCCAGCTCCGGGCCGCTCCAGCCCTTCGCCTGACGCGCGAGCGTCTCCGCACGGAAGGGAACGAGGCGCATGGAGCGCACGAGGGACCCCGGGGACTCGCCGCGCTCCAGCCGGTCCTGCACTTCGATCAGCTCGCGGATGCGGCGATGGAGCGTGGCCAGGAGCACCGGCGCCGGCTGATCCTCGATGAGCCGCTCCAGTAGCTCCAGTGCCTTTGCGCGCTGCCGCATCGCGACGGCATCGACGAATGCCCACATGGAGCCCGGCACGGCCTCCGGAACCAGCGCCTGCACGTCATCCACGGTAACGGGTTCGCCCTCGGCGTGGCGGAGCGCGAGCTTCTCGAGCTGCATCACTGCCGTGCGACCCTGCTGCTGCCGCTCCACGTCGCCCTCGCGCACGAAGCCGCCGACGCGTGACGCGAGCTCGCGCGCCGCGCCCGGACCCAGGCGGATGGAGCGCTCACGGGCACGGGTCTCGATCCACGAGGCGAGGCCGTCCTCGCGCGGCGCCCTGAACTGGCGCACGACACCGCCGGCCGCGCCGATCGCCTCGGCGAGCTTCTTGTTCGGCGGCTCCTTCGCGCTCGAATCGGTCTCCTCGAGGACCGCGAGCCCGTTGCCGGGCGCGACCGTCGCCAGGGCGCCCAACAGCGCGTCGCGCCCTTCCGTGCTCCGGATCAGCACGCCGACGCCGCGGACGATTGCGACGCTGCCCGACCCGAACATGGAGCCCGTCCCAAGTCGCTCTCGAATCTCACCGAGGAGGCGGGCGGGTTCGCCGCGGTCGGTCTCCGGTCGCCAGCGCTCCGGCGGGCCATCGGGGAAGCGGGAAGTGTCGGCCCGGAAGGCCTCCAGCGCGGCATCGAGGCCGTACGCGTCGTCGCCCCAGAAGTAGGCGAGGGGAGCGGCCCCGCGCCCCGGCGCGGTCGCCGATGCCGGGGATCTGTCCATCGCGAGGATGGTAGCCGAGGGTCGTTGCCTCCCCGTTCGCTGGAGCCCGAAGCTGCCCCAGCGTGGTTTGTGCCGTCACCGAGCCACGACCCGTCGTTGCGCGCGGCGTCGGCGGGGCCTCCGGGGCGGTCGGAGGTCGTGCGATTACGAGCGTCGGGCCAGCGGTGTTCGATGGCGGGATCCCGCACAGGAATGCGCTGACGGTTATCGATCTCGAGGACGCCGCGCTCGCTGTCGGGCCGGGACGCGGCGTGGCGCCGCGGGGCGTCGGTCGAGGACCGCTCGTTCGGACCCGGATGGACGGGCCATCGAACGCGACTTCGACCGTGCCGTCCGTGTCGGTCCGGTACGTACGGCCTGCCAGCTGGTGCAGGCGCTCGAGCGTCGCGGGCGCGGGGTGGCCGTATGAATTGCCAGCACCCGCTGACACCACCGCGACGCGCGGCCGTGCCGCCTCGAGGAACGGCGCCGTGCTGGCGGTTCGGGAGCCGTGATGAGCGACCTTGAGCAGGTCGACCTGCGGGATGCCGCGCGCGACCAGCTCCGGATCGACCCCCTCCTCGACGTCGCCGACGAGCAGAAACCGGTGCTGGTCGAACTCGCCAAGCAGCACGATCGACACGTTGTTGATCGAGGTGCCGCCATCCGGCGGCCGTTCTGGAACTCGATTCGCGTCGGGCCAGAGCACGCGGAATCGGATCTGGTCGAGGGACAGCCGATCACCGGTCGACAGGCGCCCGCGCGGCGGGGCTTCGGCCTTGAACAAGTCGGCCCATGCGCGATAGCCGGGCCCTGCTCCGATCATGCCGGGCTCGTACACGCGCCCGACGCGGTAGCGCTGAAGCAGGAGTGCGAGGCCGGCCACGTGATCCTCGTGTGGGTGGGTGAGGACGAGGATGTCGATGCGACGGTCCCAGGGCGGCAAACGCTCGTCGAGCGCGATGAGGAGGCGGCCGGGATCCGGCCCGCCATCGACGACCATGCGCCCGCCACGCCCGCTCTCAACGAGGATCCCATCGCCCTGACCGACGTCGAGCACGACCACGCGGACGACATCGTCCGGCCGATGTGCGACGACAAGACCGAGCCCCACCGTCGCACCGACGAGCGCGATCACCGCGATCTGCGGTGCCCGTGAGTGCCGACCCGCGCTCCCGTGCCGGCTTTTAGTCGCTCCCGCGCGTGCGGGTCCGGACGCTGCCCTTGTCGCGCGCTGGCCCCCGCCGCTCAGCCCTCGCAACCCGCGCAGCCACGCGACCAGTCGATCGCCGTGTCTGGCCACGCCCACGATGAGAACCAACGAGGCTGCGGCACAAGCCGCGTCCCAGGGTGGCTCGAGCGTGAGGCTCGCGAGCGGTAGTCCCGCCCCAACGCGGACGACCGCGACCATCGCCGCGTACAACGCCCACGCCGGCAGGCCGACGATCGTCGCGACCACACTCGGAAGCCCGAGACTCGCCACCACCATCCCCGCGACCAGCGCCAGTGCCCCCGTCGCCATTGCTGGCGGCACGAGGGGCACCACGATCAGGTTGACCGCCGGCGCTACCAGCGAAAGTCGCCCGAACTCGAGGAGCACGATCGGCATCGTCGCGGCCTGCGCGGCGAAGGAGACGCCGAGGATCTCCGCGACCCAGCGGCGAAGCCGTCTCGGCTCCGGTCCCGCGAGGCGAGCCGTCATCGTGGTGCCCCAGGCGAGGATCCCGGCGGTGGCGAGCACGGAGAGCCGAAACCCAGCGTCGTCGACGTACGCCGGGTCGAGCAGCAGCAGGACCGCGCACGCCCAGCCGAGCGCCGCCGCGGCGGTCCCCGGCCGCCCCAACTCCCGCGCCAGGAGTGCCACGCCCGCCATGGCGCCGGCACGGACGACGGAAGGAGTTGGCCCGACGAAGACCACGTAGACCACGATTGCAACCGCGGTCAGGATCGCCCGCCGTCGCCGCTGCATGCCGCCCGCAAGCGCGCCGAGCGCGGACGCGACGATGGCGATGTTCCAACCGGAGATCGCGACGACATGGCTCGCGCCCGCCGTCGTGAACGCGGCCGCGAGGTCCCGATCCACGCGGTCGCGAAGACCGATCAGCACGCCCGCCGCGAGTCCAGCCTCGGGCTCGGGCATCGACAGGTCCAGCCCCGCCGCCGCAGCCCGACGGAAGCCCTCGAGGAGCTGGTTGACGGTGCCCTCGGCCGGCAGCACTTCGAGCGAATTGGCTCGCAATGTGCCAACGGCGCCGATCCGCGCCAGGTAGGCGCCGTAGTCATCGGGCGGCGGCGCGCGGATACGGCCGCGAATCTCGACGCGGTCGTTTGGGACTACGGGCGGATACCACGGCAGCGTGGCCGCGACGAGGACCGGCGGCTCGCCCTCGATCCGGATGGTCACCGGCCGGCTTCCCTCACGCGACGACCCGACCGTCTGGACGACGCCGATCCATGGCCCGTCGCCAGTTGGGATCGGTCCGGGCGCCGCCGGCGCCGCAGCGGTGCCCGCGCGCAGACCGATTGCGAGCACGCCAATCGCCAAGGGCGCGACGCCTCGCGGCAGCGATCCCCACCGACCCGCGTGCGCCGACGCGGCGACGAGGAGGACCGCCGCGCCGACGAGAACGATCGCAAAAGGCTGCAGCGCGGCGAGCGCGAGCGCCCCCGCGGCCGCGCCGACCGCGAGCCACGCCGGGCGCGGCACCTCAGCCGACCGTCAGCAGTGCCCGAATCTTTTCGAACGTCTTCTCGCCGACGAGGCCACGCTCGCGCAGCTCATCGACCGTCTTGAACGGCGCACTGGCCCGCGACTCGATGATCTTGCCGGCAGTTACGGGGCCGATCCCAGAGAGCGTATCGAGCTCGGATTCCGTTGCCGTGTTCAGGTTGACGAGCTTGCTCCCGGATTCGCCGCCTCCGGACCCTCCACCGGTTCCGCCTCCAGCTGGGGAGACCTCGTCGCGCGAAGGCACGTGGATCTGGGCACCGTCGGCAAGCGTCGCAGCGAGATTGAGCTCGGCGCCGACGCGCTCGACGTCGACCCGCGGACTGAACCCGCCGGCCGCCGCTATGGCATCGCCGACCCGCGCTCCCGTGGCGAGTCGATACACGCCTGGCGTGACGACCGCGCCGGCAACATCCACCACGATCTGGTCGACGGCAGCACCCGGCGGGCGGCTTTCGACCGCGCCGATCGCCGCGTCCGGACCCTCGACAACTCCGCTGCCAGCGCCTGCCACGGCGATGATGACCGCCAGGCCGCCGATCACCACCGCGGCGAACACACCCGCGATCGCAAGCCGCTGGTTCGGGGCAGCAGCGGCCGGCTCGGCACCTCCGGGACCGCGTGCGCCTCCCGGGCGACTATCCGACCCCGGCGCTCCGGCCCCGCCGTCTGACTTTCCGGTAGGCGCGTCGAACACGCGCCACGGTGCTGATGATTGCTCCACGGACGGCCTCGTCCGGCGGGATGCGGGCGGGCGATGCTCGGGGGATTTGCGCCGCGCACTGTGCGACGCTCCCAGGTCTGAAGTTCGGCGGGCGGCTCGTCCAGCTGCTCGACGGGTCGACGGGCGACTCGGCGGGCCGGAAATTCAACGTCCCGTCCGTCGGGGCACTTCGTCGGACGGGACGTCGAGCAGAACCTTAGCGATGGGCGCTTATCTGCGGCTTATCTGGAGCCCCGGGCAGCGTTATAGCCGAGGTCGGGCCGCTACTCCAAATTCGATTGGGCCGGCAGCGCCGCCGACCGCCAGCAATCGCCTACTTGAACCGGAACTCCGCGTAGTGGAACGTGCCGTCGGTGAGCTTGAGGACGAAGGTGCGACAGGTCTTCTTCCAGTCCGCGGCGGTTCTCCACCAGTAGGTGTAGACGCCCTTCCTGGCATCAAACGTCAGTCCCTTGTGGCCGGCGATCGTCGGATTGACCGCGTCGTCCGGGCCTGCGGACCCACAGGCATGACTTGCGGAGGCGGGGTAGCCGTCGGCGATGACGGTCAGACCCTGGTCGCCGCCGAGACTGAACTGGATCTTGACCGTGGCGCCGGCCTTCACCTGGTTGACGGCCGGCGGG
>JBDSZH010000028.1:0-11249 GCA_039925225.1 Candidatus Limnocylindrales bacterium
TCATGGACGGACCGGACCCGGACTCGGGCACGGCATGGGAGTGCGGCTACGCCTTCGGCAAGAAGCCGATCGTGCTGGTTCGCACCGACTTCCGGGCCCAGCTCGGCAGCAGCGGGCCGTACAACCCCATGCTCACGGAGTCGGCATCCATCCGCCTGGACCTGCCGCTGGCCCCGATAAGCGAGGTCGCAAGCTCGGTCGTCGAGGCACTCGCCGGTCTGGAGAAGGAACGTCGATGACAACTGCCGGGCTGACAGTCACGGCGTCGACTCCCGCGCCTGGATAGAGGGCCCGATTGGTAGGCTCGGGAATGCGCACGTGCCCGCTGCCTTGATCACGACGACGACGATTCAGGTCCGAGCTGCCCGCCTGGCTGGCGCGAATCCCGTGTTCAAAACGACCTCTCCCGGCGCTACGTCCGCGGGACATTCTGTCCCGGAGTCGGTCCTTCGCGAACCGAATGGGCGAGCCATCCGCCATACCTTGTAGAACGCGCCGCCAAGGCGCGGTTGATCGAGGATGCAATTGAACCAACGAGGGCTGGTCGAGCGGGCGAGTCGCGGCGACGCGACCGCATTTGACGCGCTCGTGACCGCTACGATCGCCCGGCTGGACGGCGCGGCCAGATTGATCCTGCGGGATCCGGAAGGGGCTCGCGACGCTGTTCAGGAAGCTCTGACCAAAGCCTGGAGGGACCTGCCCGGGCTGCGGGATCCCGATCGCTTCGATGCATGGCTCCATCGTCTCCTCGTCCGCGCTTGCTATGACGCCCTCCGGCGTGCTCGGAGCCGACCGATGCAGGTGCGGATCGGGGAGTTCGACGGACCCCAGATTGGAGACGTTGAGACTCGCCAGGCTGACCGCGACGAGCTCGAACGCGCACTCCGGCGGCTGGATCCCGACCTCCGCACCACCGTCGCACTCGTCTATTACGTCGGACTGTCGCTGCCGGACGTTGCTCTTGCGCAATCCGTGCCGCTCGGGACAGTGAAGTCGCGGCTCCACCGCGCCAGGGGGGTGCTTCGAACGGCGATTCAAGCCGATCGAATGTCTTTCGACGAGCGCGTCGGGGAGGTCGGGGCATGAACGGTCGTGATGACCTCGACCTTCGCATCACGGAGCTGCTCGACGAGCTGACGCCCGCTCGCATGCCGGAATACCTCGACGAGCTGCGGGGTTCCGTCACGAGACGGCGACAGCGGCCAGCATGGTCGTTTCTAAGCCGGTGGCTGCCAATCGACCCGCCGCCGCTCCAGCTCGCCGGGGTTCGCCGCCTCGCTCTGCTCGGCGTGGCGCTGCTGCTCGTCGCGGCGCTCGTCGTCGGGGCAATCGTCGGGAGTCAGCGGCGGCTGCCTCCGCCCTTCGGGCGTGCAGTCAACGGCCTGATCGCGTTCGACGATGGAAGTCGGATCCTGGTCTCGGACGGCCGCGGTGGGCCGCCACAGGCATGGGTCGGGGCGGCGCACGGGTTCCGCCCGGCCTTTTCGCCGGACGGGACGCAGCTCGCATTCCTTCGCGAACACGTCGGAGGCACAGCCCTCGAGGTCGCGGATGCCGGCGGCGCGCAGTCTCGAACCATCCTGGAACCGGATCCGGCGGTGAGGGGCCGAATTCTCCCGGAGCTCCCGGTCTGGGCGCCAGACTCCGGCTACCTCGCCGTATCCGTCCTCGTCGGCGACGCACCGAGCGAACACGCCGAGATCTGGATCGTCGATACGGAGGCGGGACGGCGATCGACGCTGTTGCCCAGCGGACTCTTCGGCGCGCAGTACCCAGCCTGGTCGCCCGACGGAAGCCGGATCGCGTTCCTTGGCGAGCCGGATGGGAGTGGGACCGGCTACCTCTACGTGGCCCGTATCGATGGGTCCGGCCTCGTGCGGATCTCGGACCGGAAGAGCAGTGCCACGACGGGCTATTTCCAGCAGCCGCGGTGGGCACCTGACGGACGGCGTATCGCCGTCCACTACGGAGAGCCGCGCACCATCGGGCGGGACATCCTCCTCCTTGCGACTGACGACCTCGAGGAGACGGCGATCGCCGGCACCCCGCGCGACGAAGCGCAGCCCGCGTGGTCTCCGGACGGCACTCGTCTGGCCTTCTGGCGATCGACCGATGGGCGCGACTTTCAGATTGTCGTCGTCGACGTCACTTCCCGACGTGAGACGCCGCTCGATCTTCGGAGTCCCCTCGCCGACATCCTGACCTGGTCGCCGGACGGGGCGTCGATCGTCGCGGTCCGCTGCGCCACCGAGGCTTCGTGCGATCTCCTTCTCGTTGACTCCACCAACCCCGCCCGGGCGCCCACCGTGCTCGCGACGGGCCTTCCACCGGCCTCGCTCGATCTCTCCGGGGACCGCGCCTACTGGAGCTGGCAGCGACTCGCTCCCTGACGCGGCTTGCCCTCTATCCGACTCGACCTCAGGGAGGCGCTCCATGCGCACGCTCCAGCTTCGCCATGCGCTCGCCATGCTCACGGCCATTTCGGTCGCCGCCTGCTCAGGCACGCCAGCGACGACGTCCCGCACTACGTCGTCGCCCGGCGCCACCACGTCGTCGTCGATCGCCGACCCAGCCACAGTCGCGCCGAGGCCCATAGCGAGCGCGACACCCGAGCCATCGGTATTCAACCAGGGCCGGATCGCATTCGTGATCGGGCGCGACGGCGGCGCTGACGAGGACGTTCAAGTCATCGAAGCGGCGGATGGCAGCGTCGTCGCGACGGTCCCGCGTCCAGGGGTCTCGCAGAACGAGGCGCCCACCTGGGAGCCTGACGGGAGGTCGCTCCTTTTCGACAGCGGGCGCTCAGGTAGGATCCACCTGTTCCGCTACGGCGTCGAGACCAATGCCGTCACCCAGTTGACCTTCGGCGATGGATTCGAGGGATTCCCCGCGGTCTCACCAGACGGTTCGACCGTCGCGTTCGACCACGCCGACGAAGCAGCCGACCTGGGGATCTGGCTGATGGACATCGACGGCTCGAACCGTCGCAACCTCGTTCCGCCGCCCCCGGCGCCTGCGGTTGATTCCGCACCCGTATTCTCTCCGGACGGTTCGAAGCTGGCCTTCATCCGGAAGTTCAGCACGACGCCACCCAACGCCCGTGAGGCGGCGTACATCGTCAACCTCGACGGCACCGGGCTGCGCCAGTTGACGGACCCCGCGCTCGATGTCGGGCGCATCCGCTGGTCACCCGATGGAACGCGTCTGGCGTTCTCCGATCAGGCCGAGAACGGGAGTGTGGGGACACTTTCGCAGGACATCTGGCTGGTGGATGTAGACGGCTCCGGGCTGCATCAGATCACCCACAACAAGCCGGGTGTTTTCACGACCCTCCCCGATTGGTCACCCGACGGCTCACGGTTGGTGATGATCGGCTTTCGCTTGGGTGACGACCACAACACGATCGCGACGATGAACCCGGACGGCACGGACCTCCGACAGATCTACGCGGGCCCGCGCCTCGCGTTCCTCGAATGGCCCGCGTGGGGCGATATCAAGCCGTAGCCCAGGGGCTCAGATGCCGTACAACCCGATGCTCACGGAGTCGGCATCGGTCTGCCTTGACCTGTGTTCGCGCCGCTTGCTCGCGTCGTGGCCGAGGTCCTCGCTGCCCTTCGCAGGCTGGAGAGTGCCTCGTGACGGTCCGCTACGAGCTGCGCAGCTGCCACACCCGGAAGTCGGGTCCCGCGAAGGCGAAGACGCCTGCCGGTCCGTCCACAATCAGGTAGGTGTCCACCGACGACGTGAACGGCGTCCAGTTGAGCCCGTCAGTGCTCAGGTACTGGGCTGGGTCCGCGGAGCACGCGCCCCCTACGCCGCACAGCGTGTCGCCCGTGGCGATAAAGCCGTACCTGGTGGAAACGACGCTCACCACCTCATCGCGTGGGAATGTTCCCTGCGCCCAATCCTGGAGGTCGGAGGAGACCCACGTGATCGGTGGCTCTTCGTCGGCGACCGTGACGAGCATCCAGACATTCGGCCCGATCGGACCGGGCGGCAGGATCCCGATCGCCGACACGCCACGGCCCGGCGGAAGGGTCAGGTCCAGGGTGGTCCATTGGCGGCCATCGGTCGACGTTCGAACCACGGATTCGCCGCCCACCAGTCCGTCGATCGTTTCCCCGATCTCACCGTTGTAGAGCGCCATCACGCGGGTTCCGTCCGCCGCCGCCGCAATGACCGGCGAGATCACGAAGCTGACTCCGGGGTCGAGCTCACTCACCCAGCGCCACTGGAGACCATCGGTCGACCGCCAAATCCTCGTCGGTCCGCCGGACGCCGCCGTAACCAGCGTCTCCCAGCCGCCCGGGACCGCCCAGACATCCTGGGCCCCCGCGAATCCGTTGATCGCCCCAAACCCCTGCGAGCGTTGCCATGTCAACCCATCCGAGCTGATCCAGGCCACGGCCCTGGAGGTGTCGCAGGGCGTGATATCCATGGCGGTTTCGATCCCCGTCAGGATGACCTGCTGGCCGTCCGTCGCGGCGGCGTAGATCGATGAATCCGACCTGGGGACGTAGCCCGGACAGGGGCTGACCATCTTGCCCAGCGTCACGGTTTCCCACTGGCGCCCATCGATCGATCGAGACACCCACGTCACGCCTTCAGCATCGGCACCGTACGCGATGTACGCGCCCTGAAAGGTCAGCACTCCGTCCACAGACCCAGCTCCACCACCCGTGGACTCGACGGGTTCCCAGGCGAGCGCACCCGCAGGGACCAGAAATGGTCGAGGACTTGGCGAGGGCGCTTGCGAGGGCGCTTGCGAGGGCGCGTGCGAGGGCACCACGACCGCAGCGGCGCTCGCCTCCGGAGGCGAGGAGGGCAGGACGGTCGTGGTCCGGTCGTCCATGAGCCTGGTGCCCACGACGAGAGCCAAACCTGTCGCAGTGATGAGGAACGCCGCGGCGGCGAGCAGCACGAAGGGCTTGGAGCGGCGCGGCGCTCCGAGCGCGCCACGAACCCATGACGGTGGTGCGATTGGCGTCAATGCCGCAAGTCGAGCAGCATCGCCTCGGAGATCCGCGAGGACCGTGCGGCATCCGGCGCACTCGCGAAGGTGCGAGTCGAGCTTGGCTTGCTCGGCCGGATCGAGCGGGAAGTCAATGGAGGTGGCGGCGAGGGTCAGTGCGCGGCCGTGGTCGATCATCGGTCATCCTCGCGAAGGACTTCGCGGAGCTTCAGTCGAGCGCGACTCATCAATATCCTGGTCGCGAGCTCTGTCCGCCCGATCGTCAAGGCAATCGTGGCGCCATCGAAGCCTTGGGCGGCGAGCAGCAACGCGGTCCGGGCATCAAGGCTCAGAACTGCGAGCGCCCGATCCAGGTCGCGGTTGCGCTCGCGACGGAGCACCTCGGCGTCCGCTGCCTCCGCGACCCGATCCCGCTCCCGTGCGTGGAGCACGCGATCGACCCGGTTTGCGACCTGGAGGTGACGACCACGGCTCATCACGAGGTTGGAGGCGACGCGGTACAGCCAGGCGCGCGGCTGATCCGGCCACCGATTGCCGCGCTCCTCGACAAGCAGCCTGGTGAAGGTGTCCGCGAGGAGATCCGCCGCAACATCGACGTCCCGAACGGCCCGCATGAGGAATCCGTTGATCTCGGCCGAATGTCGCTCATACGCAGCGCCTGTTCCCGCTCCCGCGAGGGCCCCACCGCCTGGTACGAGACGTACCGGGTCAGTTGCGGCCGCTTCGGTGTCGATGTTCAGGTCCATCGAGCGCTAAGACGCCCGAACCCCACCTTTGTTTCCCTTACACCTTTGCGGCCGCCACGCGGGTGACGAGGCAGGAACCCGCGTGACGACCCCTGCCGACGCGGTCAGCCCTCGACGTCGTCCTGCTTCACGGTGCCGCGCCAGGCGCCGGAGGGCACTGCGCGCTGCTCGATGAATTCCTTGAAGCGCTTGAGATCACCCTCGACCTGCCGCTCGGGCACGCCCACGGCATCGCCAACAGACTCGATCACGCCGTCCGGAGCGATGTCCATCGTGAGTGTGATCCGGGTCTGCCGATCATCGATGCGGTGGAAGTCCACCGCGCCGGCGTTGTCCGCACCGTTCGTGGACGTCCACGCGACGCGCTGGTCGGGAACCTGCTGGGTGATCTTCGCGTCCCATTCTTTGCGGATACCAGCGATCTTCGCGACCCAGTGGAGGTGCGTGTCGTCGAGCTGCTTTACGGACTCCACGGCATCCATGAACCGCGGGAACTCCTCGAACTGGGTCCATTGGTCGTACGCGACCCGAACGGGGACGTCGACGTCGATGGAAGCTTCGATCTTGGACATTTGTGCACCCCTGGTGGCAGGGCCTTGAGGCCCGGTTGGTCTGGTTGGCGACCGTTACGGTCGTGAGCGACCACCATGACACCCACGGGTCTCCGACCCGACCAGCACCTGCCCGATGCGGCTTGCAGAACCCTGACAGACGCAGACGGTCAGCCGCGCACCGCGAGCCAGGCCATGTCCGACTCGACCGTCTCATCCGCGCCCATGTGGCCATCGTCACTGACTCGGACCTTTGCTCCCGGAATGTGCTTGACGAGCCAGTCGCCATGCGCGGCAGGCACCAGCGTGTCCGCCCGTCCGTAGGCGATGAACATGGGCACGCGGATCGACTCGACGTCGAAGCCCCATGGCCTCGTGAACGCGATGTCGTCGTCGATCCAGCCGTCGACGCCCGGCCGGAGGCAGTCGTTGAACTGATCGGCGATCCGATGGAGATGCTTCGCCATCTGCGCCTGGTCCGCCTCGGCCATCTCGTAGTCGTCGCCGAGGAAGTTGGCATTGCCATCGGCGAGCCGCTGGAGGGTGGTCGTGCGCTCGCGCTCCAGCAAGCCCCGAAGGACGTGCTCGCCCGCCTGGGCGGCTTTGAACTCCGCGACATTGCCCGCGGTCATGCCGGCGAGGAAGTCAACGCCTTCTGCCCCGTACGGCGCGACGGACACGTCGGCGAGACAGCGAAGGACCCGGTCACCGAGCAGTGCCGCAACCGCGAGCGCGTGCGGTCCGCCGCCGGAGCCGCCGGTAACGGCAAACTGCTGGACGCCGAGCGCATCCGCGATCGCTTCGATGTCCGGCGCGAAGTCGGCAACGCTGCGGCCCTTGTTCCGAGTCGAATCGCCGTAGCCCGGCCGATCGACCGTGAAGCGACGGAGGCCGTGACGCGCATAGATCGATGGATCCATCCAGTAGGCGATCCTGCCGCCTGGCGTGCCGTGCAGCGCGAACATGCCGACGCCGTTCGGGTCGCCCCACTCGGCGACCGCGAGCACCCGGCCGTCAGCCGTGGGAATGCGATGTTCCAGGTGTTCAGGGACGGGTGGGCGGACGACGGTTGGAGTGGTCATGCCGGCGATGCTAGCGCGTCGAGCCCTACCATCCGCAGGTGAACGGCAACACCGACTGATGGCGCGACGGGGCGGCTCCACACGCGGACGATCCCCGAATCGGCGCAGTCCGGTGTCGGTCGGGACGCAGCGCACGGCTGTGGGCGAGAGTCCGGCCACCGCGCCGGTGGTGGCAATGAAGGCAGGGCCTCCGAGCCTCCAGGCGAGGATTGGTTTGGCCTTCGGGCTCCTCGCAACCGTGGCGCTGCCGCTGGCGTACCAGTGGACGTTCCGGCCAAGCACGCGACCTCCTGGCAGCGAGGCCCTGATCCAGCTCATGGAGCTCGCCGGAATCCTTGCCGCGAGCGTCGCGCTGCTCCTCGGGCGACGTGCGCGCGCGACGGGTGACAGATCCACGGGCGCCATCTGGGCACCTCGCCTGGGCGGCGCGGCGATCGTCGGCTACGCGATGACGATCGTGGTCCTGATGTCCAGGTCCAGCTAGCGGATCGTCACGGTCCCGACCATGCCGTACGCCTCATGCGCGGGCAGGTGGCAGATGTACTGGAGCGAGCCGGTCGCCTCGAAGGTGACCGTGGTCACGCGGGTTTGACCCGCGGGGACCATGACCTCGGTCGACACGCCCGGGTGCACCGGTTCGGAGCTCGCCCTGTGGAACGCCTGCATCGCTTCGTCGCCCACGATCCACTCGTGATCGATCGGGTCGTTGTTGCGGATGGTGATCGTGACCGGTACCCCGACCGGAACCGTGATTACCGACGGCTCGAATTTCGAGTAGTTGATGTCAATTTCGATCACGGTCGATGGGGGCGGGCCGCCATGCCCGGCAAGCGCCACGGCCGTCAGGCCGAGCGCGACCACGAGGGCGACGAGGCCCGCCCCGATGCCGAGGCGGGCCCGTTTGCTCGTCATGTCGACCGTCAACCCTGCGGCGTGAGCCGCCCGGTGGCCGATCCCGACGAGCGCGACAGCGCGACGACCAGGATCAGCACGGCGAGCGCGGCAATCGCTGCCACGAGCGCGCGCGTCCACGTCGCGCTCTCGACGACGATCGTGATGGGCTGGGGCGCATCGAAGCCGGCCTGCACCCAAGACGGAACGCCGGCACCGGTCGCGTCGATCGCCAGGTCGTAGGCGAGCTGTGGCGCTGCGGCATCGACGGCGATCTTCGTGAGCCAGCCGTCGGTCGGGACCCAACCCATGCCGCGGTCGGACCGAAGGTCGTCGAGCAGGCTCTTGGTGGCCGTCGCGCTGTGGTCCAGGCGCATGCCGTTGTCGCCGGTCGGCGCGGGCAGAAACGCGGGCGCGCGGTCGGTGAGAAGAAAGACGTCGGCATCGATGCGGTCCGCGCCGGTCTTGCCCAGGGCGAGGATTCGGATCGGGACCCACGGGTTGGGCGTCGGGATGCTGACGTGTACCGGTGTGCCGTCACCGATTGTCTGGCCGCGATCGGCGGCGGCATCTGCGTCGAAGACCGCGGCGAGGAAGATCGGGCTGCGCTTCGCGTAGAACTCGAGGACCTCTGGTGCGTCCGGGGGAAGCCTGAAGCCGTGCTCCTGGGCCCATGCCCCGACGTCCGCCGCGCCACCCTTGAGGACGATTACGTCCAGAGCATCAATGCGGACTTTCATGATCTCCTCGGCCCTGCTGGCGGACGCCCCGAAGGCGAAGAGGGCGTCTCGTTGGACCGGGTTCGTCTCGCGAATGAGGCGTTGGAGCGTCCAGTCGCCGCCCTTCTCGATCGAGGACGGGATGCCGGGCAGCGGCGTGATAGAGCCGAAGGCCCCGCCTCCGCCCTGGAACTGGAACGCGGTGATGTAGTGCTCGATCCCGTCGTGGTACGCCGCGAACGTCGTGGTCCGCAGCAGGTTGACCGCCCCGTTCGGGCCGATGAGGCCACCGCAGGCGAGGGTCGGGCCTGCCACGAGGATGGTTGCCAGGGCCGCTCCGCTGAGGGCCATCGCCAGTTTCCGGCGCATTGCGCACCTCCAGTGAGGAGTGGCCGGTCCCTGGCAGGTGGGCCGGGTCGTTTGGCGCGAGACGGCTCTCGGGGGCGGGCGGTTCCCGCGAAGGCTCAGCCGTGTTCCGCGACCTACCATTCCCGTGATGACCGATCGCGTTTCGCCGGAGATCTGGGAGGCTGCGAAGCAGCGCGCTGAGGCACGCGCCGGGCACGATTGGGCGACCGCAGATCGGTTGCGCGCCGAGATTGAAGCCGCCGGCTGGCGCGTCGTCGACACGGGCTCCTCGTTTCGGCTCGAGCCGGCGGCAGTGGACGTCGAGGTCGAGGGCGAGATTCGGTATGGGAGCAGTGATGCGGTGCCGAGCCGCCTTTTGGAGCCGCCGGAGGGCCTCGCGTCGATCGTCCTTGTCGCCTCAACCGATCCCGACGAGACGCGTCGAGCGCTTGATTCGCTTGCCTCCGGCGTGCCCGAAGGCGTCGACGTCGTCCTGGTCGCCGATGGCCTGCCGGATCGGGCGCTGGGAAGCCTCCGTGCCTCCGATCTGGCCGGGCGCCAGGGTGTGTCGGTGGAGCTCGTCCGGACCAGCGCCGTGCTGGGCCACGGCGCGGCACTGAACATCGGCATCCGCCGCTCCCGGGCGCCCGTCGTGATCGTGCTGGATCCCTGCATCGTGCCCGGCGGTGACATCGTCAGCCCGCTCGTTCGAGCGCTGGATGACCCGAGCGTTGCGATCGCAGGGCCGTTCGGCCTGGTCTCCGCGGACCTGCGCCGCTTCGAGGAGTCCGCATCGGGGGCCGATGTCCCGTCGATTCCCGCCGGGGCTACAGGCCCCGCCGGCCCCGGGACTACGGCCGCAGACGCCGCGGCGATCCAGGGGTATCTCATGGCATTTCGCCGGTCTGACGCGATCGGGCGCGGCCCGCTGGACGAGGGCTTCAGGTTCTATCGCAATGTGGATATCTGGTGGAGCCTGGTCCTGCGCGACGAGGGCGAAGAGACCCCGCCACGCCGCGCCGTCACTGTGCCCGGTCTGCTGCTCACCCGGGGCGAACCCCGGGCTTGGACGGGGACGCCGCCGGCCGAGCGAGACCGCCTTTCAAAGCGCAACTTCTACCGCGTCCTGGATCGCTTCCGCACCCGGCTGGACCTGGCGGTGCCGGTCCGACCCTAGCGACGCCAGTTCGCCCGCCCAGCGGGCAGCCGTGCCGAGGCGCGAACGAAGCCAGGCGCGAACGGTCCTACGGGAGCGCGCGCCAGTCGGTGGTGCCGTCGGCCCGGTCGATGGGCTCGACGCCCAGGTCGCGCAGCGCGTCACGCATGCGATCTGCCTCGGCCCATTGGTGGGCCGCACGGGCGCGCGCGCGGGCTTCCAACAGGCCCCAGACGCCTTCGGGTGGGAGATCCGCGGCCGTTTCTGCCGGCGTCGGGCCCCCCGGGCGCGGCACGGACTCATGCAGGTCGAGGCCGAGCACGAAATCCATGTCCAGCGCCAGCCAGCGCCGCTCGTCCATCGGAATTGCCGAGCGCAGCGCCTCCCGCGCGATTCGCAGCGCGGCCGGCGTGTCCAGATCGTCATCGATTGCGGCCGCGAAGCGATCGTGGACCACGCGCCCCTCGGGAGAGAGCGGAACGCCGGCCGCCGCCGCGCGATCCGTAATCTGGAAGCCCAACGGGGACCCATCGCCGTGGCCTGCGGGACCGTGAGCGCGGCCAATTGGACGAGCGGGCGAGCTGCCGGCTCGCAGGACGGGAGGCGGGACCCACGGCCCCGCAACCGGCGCCGGACCAAGCGCCGCGACTTCCGCCCGGAGCGACGCAAGCCCGCCCGCCGCGCCGACGAGTGACTCCTCTGACAGATTGAGCTTGCGCGCGTACCGCGCGGTCAGGCACAGGTAGCGGAAGGCGAGGGGATCGATGCCCTCCTCGGCCAGCTC
>JBDSZH010000029.1:0-6575 GCA_039925225.1 Candidatus Limnocylindrales bacterium
GCCTCACCGTGGGTGAGGCGCCCCGCGCGCTATCCGAGTCCACTGGCCCCTATGGGGTGGCAGGCCAATTGTCGTCGATGGACTTCAGCACGGCATCGGTGTTCGTGCCGTTGCTGTTGGCCCAGTCGGAGATACCGGTCCAGAACGTGCCGGCGCCCACTGACGCAGGCATGAGGTCGGAGGCGTCGAAGCCGATGGCCGTCGCGCCGCTCGCGATCTGGTTGGCGACCTTCAGCTTGTAGTTGTTGGCATACCAGGCGGCCGGGACCTTGGCGTTCGGCGAAAGGACGCCGACGCTGGTGATCCAGCCCTTGAGGCCTTCGGGAGTGGCCAGGAACTCCGCGAACGCGCGGACCTCCGGGCGGTCCACGAGGACCATGAACGCGTCAGCAGAGCCTTCGGCACCCTTGAAGGTGTCGGAGATATTCGGGAAGGGCATGATGCCGATGTCCCCGTCATCGCCGATCGTGTACTTCGATTCGCCGCCATTGGTCCGCTTGTCCGGGAAGAAGTCCGGGCCGTACCAGACGGGGATCTTCTGCATCCAGCAACCCGGGGTCAGGGTGTCGCCATCGAACATCGGGTCCATGACGGTCTTCAGGTCGTTGTTGACGATCTGTGGGCCACCGCCATCGACGTAGCCGTTCTTGAACAGGAGCGAGCCGACGCGATCGAATGCGGCCTTGATCTTGGGATCGCTGAACGTGATCTTGTGGCTGATCCAGTCAGCCGTGACCTGCGGATCCTCTGTCTTGAGGAGAACTTCCTCGATCCAGTCCGTCAGCTCCCAGCCCGTCGCCGTGCCGGGGCCACCGGCGCTGACGCAGAACGGCTTGGAGCCGTCGGCCACGATCTTGTCGGACAGGGTGACGAGCTCCTCCCAGGTCTTGGGAACGGTGTAGCCCTTCGCGGCGAATGCCTTGACGGGGTACCAGATCATTGACTTGACGTCCGCCTTGGTCGGGATGCCCCAGATGTGGCCGCCCTCGCTGATGAGGCCGATCGTCGACGGGAAATCTTCGTTGAGCTTCGCGGAAGGCGCGAACGACGCGATGTCGATCAGCTTGCCGCCGGCGCCGTACGCGAGCACGGCGGTCGGCTGGGCCAGCGCCGCCATGTCCGGCGGTTGACCGCCCTCGATGCGCGTCCTGAGGAGCGTCTCGTGGCTCGACTGGATGCTGTCAATCGCGATCGCGATCCCGGTCGCCGCCGCGAAGTCCGCGATGGCGGCTGCGAAGCCGTCGGCCTCGCCGCCGGTCCACTGGGTCTGGATCGAGACCTTCGTACCCTTGTAGGGCTGGTCGGCGCCGAGCGCCTTGTCAAGCTCCGTGTAGCCGGTCGGAACCGTCGGCAGGTTCTTCTCGGGTGCGGCTGTCGCGACTGGACCGGCGGTTGCGACCGGCCCGCTGGTGGCGACCGATCCGCCTGTTGCGACCGGTCCGCCGGTCGGCGCAGTCGTCGCGGCCGGCGCGCACGCCGCCACGACCAGGACGAAGACGGCCGCAAGAGCGGACATCCTCGACGATTTCTTCTCCATCAATTCCTCCTCCAATGAACCTGTAACCAGCGCCAGTATGGGTGCCACTGGCAAGCGCTGTTCCTGCGTCGCGGGCCTTGATCGGCTTCGCAACGATCAGCCGGCGCGCTCCCTGCTGCCTTCGCGGACTTCGCGGAGTGCATGGGGGCGCGGCCCTCTAGGCATGGCCCACCTCCAGCCCCTGTGACGCGAGCCCCAGCGAGTCGCGGGCAATTGTGACCGCGCCCCACGCCCCGGCATCTGCGCCGGGGGGCAGGAGCTCCACGAGGTCGGGCGGCAGGACCTCCGCCACCAGGGGCGATGCCGCCCGGTAGCGGTCGAGCTCGCGCCGGATGGGAGCAATGAACGGCTCGCCGGCGTGGGACACGCCGCCGCCGATCACGATCCGGTCGACATCGTAGGCAAGCGCGAGCAGGTGGATGCCCCAGGCGATGGCACGCCCGGTCGACTCGACGACCTCCGTTGCCACGTCGTCGCCTCCGACGGCTGCGGCGAACACGGCCTCCGCGCCGGTTGCATCCTCGGGGAATGGGTCGTGGGCTGTTCCGTTGGCCCGGGCAGCCCAGCCGGCGGTCGCGCGCGCCAGGATCGCCGGGCCGGCCGCGACCGTCTCGAAGCAGCCGCGATTGCCGCAGGCGCAGGGCGATCCGCCGGGTTCGAGCACCGCGTGGCCGATCTCGCCGGCGAGCCCGTGGGCACCTCGGTGGAGCACGCCATCGAGGACGACGCCTGCGGCGATGCCGGTCCCGATCGCGAGCAGGGCAAGCGAGTCGACGGACCCGAACCAGCGGCGCCGGTGGAGGCCCAGCGCCGCTGCTCGGACATCGTTTTCGAGGACGGTGGGGATACCAAGTCGCGAGGTGAGGTCGGGGCCAAGCGGCAGGTCCTGCCAGCCAAGATTCACGGCGAGGGTCACGGTGCCGCGCACGCGATCCACGCGTCCGGGCACGCCTACCCCCAGCGCCGCGACGTGGCGGCGAGCGACGCTTGCCAGGTCCAGCGCAGCCTCGACGAGCGCAGCGATCGCATCCGCCGCCCGATCCGGCGAACCCACGGCGGTCGGCGCAACCGAGCGCGCGAGGACGGTGCCGTCGGGCGCACACACGAGGATCGCGGTCTTGGTCCCGCCGATGTCGACACCCACCACGACGCCGTCGCTCATGCGGCACGTCCGGCGGCAAGGCCGAGCTCGGCGGTCAGCAGCAGTGCGGACGCGCCCATCATCACGAGGTCGCCGATCGGCTCGGCCAGCTCGATCGAGACATCCTGGGAAAGCAGCCTGAGCGATCGACGCCGCGCCTCGTCGCGGACCGCATCGATCCACGGCTCGCCCAGCTGGGCGACGCTGCCGTGCAGCACGATGTGCTCGATGTCGAGGACGCCGATGACGCCCGCGACCATCTGGCCGAGGAACCGGCCGGCCGTGACGACGATCCGGCGAACGGGCTCGTCGCCTTCGTCGATCGCCGCGCGAACGTCTGCCAGGGTGAGCCTGGTCGCCGGTGTCGCCGCGGCCGCGTAGGTGGCGCGCAATCCGATGGGCGACGTGGGATCGGCGGCCGCCGCCTCCGTCGCGCGCAACAGGATCGCGGTCGCGCTCGCGACCGTCTCCAGGCAGCCGAATCGGCCGCACCGACACTCGGCGCCATCGTCGTCAACGACGACGTGCCCGATCTCGCCCGCGCCGAACCCGTCCCCATGGAACAGCTCGCCGCCGAGCACCAGGCCCGCGCCTATGCCGCGCCCGACCGTGATCGCGACGAGATTGTTCCGGCGGCGGCTCGAGAACAGCTCGATGGCCAGCGCCGCGGCCCGGCTGTCGTTGGCGACTTCGACGGGCACGCCGTGGCGGGTGCGGAGGATCTCGCCGAGGGGCAAGTCGTTCCAGTCGAGGTTCACCGCCCTTCGAATCGTGCCGGTCGACGCGTCGACGATGCCCGGGGTGCCGACGCCGATCCCGAGCAGAGTCGCGCGCGCGCCGCGCGTCAGCTCCTCGATCAGCTCGTGGACGACGCGCACCGCATCGTTGCCGGTCAAACCGGAGACCGGGCGCTCGATGGTCCGCTGTACCTGGCCACGGAGGTCGACGAGCGCGGCCCGAAACACCAGCTCGCCGAGGTCGATGCCGATGACGTGCCTGGCGCCGTCGACGAACTCGAGGAGGATCGGTGCCTTGCCGCCGGTCGACGGTCCCCGCCCGATCTCGCGCGCCAATCCGTCGCCCACCAGGTCGTTGACCACCTCGCCGACCGTCGTCCGGGTGAGCCCGCTGAGCCGAGCCACTCCGGCGCGGCTGATCGGCCCGAAGTCGTACAGCGCCCGGAGCACGAGCGCGGCGTTGTACGCGCGGGTCTGCTGATGCGTGGCCCTGGTCGGAAACGCCAACGCGGGTTCGTCGATCCCTCCTGGGGGTGACTCCTGGCCGCCGTGGGCGGACGTTGCGCAACGGCCTGACGAACTGTAGCTGCCTTTGTCAAGTGTCTGGACGAACGCCGCCGCTGAGCCGCGTAGCCGTCGGACGGGCCAACCCCGCTGCCACCAGGTTCGCGCCACTGCCCGCGGTGGCCTGACGTCGCCCGATGCGTCATGATTCGCGCGTCGGCGCGCGGACAGCGGGAGGCATAGCGACATGGCACCGGTTCGGCACGAATCCAGCGTGACGGCGATCTCGTGGATCCCGTCGGAGGCCATCGAGGGGCTATCCAAGGTCCCATTCGAGCTCGGGGTGACGCACTACGACCAGCCGCCGCCCGACCATATCGACGATATCGAGGCCCTTCGCAAGGCAGACCGCTTCCGCGAGGCGAACGAGCTGCGCGCGTACGTCGACGTGGAAAACGGCCGGATCGTCGGTCAGGGGTACCTCGGCGGTGGCCACATCGGCTCGACGACGGTACGCCTCGGACCCGCCGCCATTCGGTTCCGTGCGGTCCACCTGCCTGACATCCAGCAGGCGCCCGAGGTCGGCGAGTCGTCGGTTCGGTTCGTCCAGACCGTCGGCGGGCGGATGGGCATCCCCACGCCGCGACCGGTCAAGCGCAAGCCGTACGTACAGTTCTGGCCGTCGATCGCGTGGTCAACGCTGGAGTTGACCATCCACGCAGACGGCACGTCCAGCCGCGGCCTCGCCGGTGCCAGCCCGTTTCCTCGCCATTGGGTATACGACGACTCGGGCGTCCTCATCTCCAAATCCGCGGTGATCGACTTCCGGGCGTGGGCAGACCAGTGCTTCGGTGACGGCACGCCATGGGGCTCGTACGAATCGCCCGTGCTCCTGTCGGCGGTGGAGTCGGCGCTCGAGCGCGACCTCGCCACCACGATCATGCGCGGTGGGACGAAGCCGAAGATACGCGTGCTGGATGCCGGTTCGACGCTGACCACGCAGGGCGAGGCGGCTTCCGAGGTGTACCTCGTGCTCGACGGGATGTTCGTGGTCGAGATCGACGGGGCAGAGGTGACAGAGATCGGTCCGGGCGCCGTCGTTGGCGAACGGGCCGCACTCGAAGGCGGGGTTCGTACCGCCACGCTGCGAGCCACCACGCGCGCTCGCGTCGCCGCGATCGCGCCAGACCAGCTCGGCCACGTAGAGCTCGTGCAGCTCGCCGCTTCCCGCCGAGGGGACAGCGCGTCTCAACCCTAGGATCACTTGGCGTGCAAGATATCCGCGACCTCGTCGAGATCCAACTGACGCGGGTCAAGGCGCACCTCGTGCTCGGGCCCGAACTGTCGATGATCGATTGCGGATACGCGGGCTCGGTGGCTGCGATCCGCCGAGCAATCGTGGAGCAGGGTCGCGACGTGGGTGAGCTGGCTAAGGTCGTGATCACCCACGGCCACCCCGACCACGCGGGCGGCGCCCGCGAGCTGTCACAAGCCGGCACACGAATCCTCATCCACCCGGCAGACGGCGCCCGTCTCCGCACAACCTGGCGTGACGTGGTGGGCAAGCCCACGCGGGGCGGCATCTTCTCTGCGATGACGCCTGAGCCGCCCACCTTCGAACCCATCGAGGACGGCGACGTCCTGCCGATGCTCGGTGGGCTTCGGGTCATCCACACCCCCGGCCACACGCCGGGCAGCGTGTGCCTCTACGGCGCGCGCGACCAGATCCTCTTCGTCGGCGACTCGCTTCAGCGGCGGTTCGGGCGGGTGTCCTTCGCAAGCGGGCTGTACAGCGACGATCACGACGCGGCAAAGCGGTCAGTGAAACGACTCGCCGAGCTGGACGTCAAAACGGTAGTGTTCAGCCACTTCGCCGCGCTCACTCAGGGGGCGACGGAGATCCTCGCAGCGTTGGCGAGCCGCGCCGGCTGACGCGCGCCGCTCACGGCCCCGGAGGAACTCCCATCGTGGACACCCTCGTCGACCTCGTGAGACAGGGAGCGACCCGCTTCGATCGGAAGCCGGCGCTCATGATCCGGCCGTTCTTCCGGACCCGGTCATGGCGCTACCGCGACCTGGCGAAGCAGACCGCGAGAGTGGCGCGCGTCCTGCACGACGCCGGGATCCGCGAGGGCGACCGGGTGATCCTGTGGGCGGTAAACCGGCCGGAATGGGGGATCTCCTTCTTCGCGATCGCCCATCTCGGTGCCGTGTCGGTGCCTCTCGACGTCCGTCACACGGTCGACTTTGGCCGCAAGATCGTCGGCCAGACGGAGGCGAAGCTCGTGATCGCGAGCCGCCAGACCGAGGCGGCGGCGAAGGAGCTCGGGCTGCCGATGCTCTTCGTCGAGACGCTGCCGGATCTCGCCCGCCGCGTCGAGCCGATCGAGCCGGCCAATGTGACGAAGACCAGCCTGGCCGAGATCGTGTTCACGAGCGGCACAACCGGCGAACCGAAGGGCGCAATGCTCAGCCACGGCAACCTCATGGCCAGCGCCACGGCTATGACGAGCGTGCTCGAATTCGGGCCGGAGGACCGGCTCCTGTCGGTACTCCCGCTGTCGCACCTGTACGAACAGGTCCTCGGGTTCATGGCCCCACTGACGGTCGGGGCCAGCGTCGTCTACCCAGTGAGCCGGCAGCCGGCCGTGCTCAT